>DASPKO010000152.1:0-9908 GCA_035628055.1 Phycisphaerales bacterium | reverse complement strand
GACCACGTCGACGTCGACCTCGGTCGCGTCGTCGAGGAACTTGTCGATCAGCACCGGGGCCTCGTCGAGCTCCGAGACGTTCACCGCCGTCGCCATGTAGTGCCGCAGCGCCGGCTCGGTCGAGCAGATCTCCATCCCGCGCCCCCCGAGCACGTACGAGGGGCGCACCAGCACCGGGTAGCCGATCCGCCCCGCGATCGCCACCGCGGCGTCGAGCGAGCGCGCGATCCCGCTGGGGGGCTTGTGCACGCCGAGGGTCTCCAGCAGGCCATCGAAGCGGCGCCGATCCTCCGCCAAGTCGATCGAGTCGACGCTCGTCCCGATGATCGGGGCGCCCGCCTTCTCCAGCCCGTGGGCGAGGTTCAGCGGCGTCTGCCCCCCGAACTGCACGATCACGCCGCGGACGAGGTCCCTCCCCGCGCCCAGCCGTTCGATCACGTTGAGAGTGTCCTCGAGCGTCAGGGGCTCGAAGAAGAGGAGATCGGAGGTGTCGTAGTCCGTCGAGACCGTCTCCGGATTGGAGTTGATCATCACGGCCTCGAAGCCCAGCTCCTTGGCCGCGAACGCCGCGTGCACGCAGCAGTAGTCGAACTCGATCCCCTGCCCGATCCGGTTGGGGCCCCCGCCGAGGATCACCACCTTCGGAATCTCCGTGACGCGGACCTCGTCCTCGGCGGCGAGGTGGCCGGGTTCGCAGGTGTCACGGTGCCGGGGGGTCGCCCCGTCCGGGGCGCTCGATTCCTCGTCGCCCGCCGACGTCTCGTCGGGCGCCGCGGCCGGCGTCTCGTACGTCGAGTAGTAGTAGGGCGTGCGCGCTTCGAACTCCGCGGCGCAGGTGTCCACCACCTTGTACACCGGCTCGATCCCCAGGCCCTTGCGGTACCGGCGCACCCGCAGGATCGTCTCGGTGGTGATCGCACCCAGGTAGAGGTGCGCGAGCTGCGCGTCGGAGTACCCGAGCTGCTTGGCCCGCCGCAGCACGTCCGGGGGCACGTCCCCCAGCTCGGCGTAGGCGCACAGCACGTCCTCGAACTCGACCAGCCGGCGGATCTGATCCAGGAAGAACGGGTCGATCTTCGCCAGCCGCCAGATGCGCTGGTCGTCCCACCCCAGCTTCATCGCGTAGCGCACGTAGTAGAGCCGCCCCTGGCTCGGGACGCTCAGCTTGCGCGTCAGCGTCTCCTCGGGTATCGGCCAGAGCACCGGCTGGTGGTCCGCGGTCTTGTGCACCTCAGGCGCTCCCGCCTCGCCGGCGCTCTCGGTCGGGCCGCCCGCCCCGCTCCGGACCGCGGCCAGCCACTTGTCGTTCCGGTCCAGCCCCAGCCCGAAGCGCTTGACCTCCATCGAGCGGATGGCCTTCTGCAGGCTCTCGACGAAGGTCCGCCCGATCGCCATCGCCTCGCCCACGCTCTTCATCTGCGTCGAGAGCGTCTCGTCGGCCTCGGGAAACTTCTCGAAGGTCCACCGCGGCATCTTGGTCACGACGTAGTCGATGCTCGGCTCGAAACACGCGCTGGTCGTCCCCGTGATGTCGTTGCCCAGCTCGTCGAGCGTGTACCCCACCGCCAGCTTGGCGGCGATCTTGGCGATCGGGAACCCCGTCGCCTTGGAGGCCAGCGCCGAGCTCCGCGAGACCCGCGGGTTCATCTCCACCACCACCATCCGGAACGCACCGTCCGCCGGGGCCGGGTCCACCGCGAACTGCACGTTGCTCCCGCCCGTCTCCACGCCCACGCCCCGCATGATGGCGAACGCGGCGTCGCGCATCGCCTGGTATTCCTTGTCGGTCAGCGTGAGGATCGGCGCCACCGTGATCGAGTCCCCCGTGTGCACCCCCATGGGGTCGATGTTCTCGATCCCGCAGACCACGATGCAGTTGTCGCGCCGATCGCGCACCACCTCCAGCTCGTACTCCTTCCACCCCAGCAGGCTCTTGTCGATCTGCACCTGCCCGATCATCGAGAGCCGCAGCCCGCGCGTGACGATCTCGTCGAACTCCTCGCGGTTGTAGGCGATCCCGCCCCCGCTCCCCCCAAGCGTAAACGCCGGGCGGATGATCGCCGGGAGCCCGACCTCCTCGAGAAACGCGCGCGCCTCCTGCAGCCCCGTCACGACCCGCGAGGCCGGCACCGCCAGCCCCGCGCGGGCGCACACCTCCTTGAACGCCTGGCGGTCCTCGGCGCGATGGATCGCCTCGCGGCTCGCCCCGATCATCTCGATCCCGTGCCGGGCCAGCGTGCCGTCGTCGCACAGGGCGCACGCGGTGTTGAGCGCGGTCTGCCCGCCCAGGGTCGGGAGCAGCGCGTCGACCGGGTCCCCCAGGGCCGCCTGGTGCTCGATCACCTTCCGCACCGCCTCGGGCGTCACCGGCTCGATGTACGTCCGGTCGCTGAACTCCGGGTCGGTCATGATCGTCGCCGGGTTCGAGTTGACCAGCACCACCCGGTACCCCTCGGCCCGCAGGGCCTTGCAGGCCTGCGTCCCCGAGTAGTCGAACTCGCACCCCTGCCCGATCACGATCGGGCCCGACCCGATGATCAGGATGGTCCGGATGTCGGTCCGCCTGGGCATCACGCTCTCCCGCGTGCCCGGCGCGCGCCGGGCCGCGCGGGGAGCATACGCCGCCCCGCGCGGCGCTCCCCGCCCCCCCGCGGCGGCGCCGCGCTACTCGGGCTTCCCGCCGCTGGTGTCGTACACCCACTGGTCCCCGGCGCGCCCGTACTCCACGATCTCGCCGCGGCCGAAGAACAGCCCCAGCTCACGCTCGGCCGCCTCCGGGCTGTCGCTCCCGTGGATCAGGTTGAACGAGTTGCTCACCCCGAAGTCGCCCCGGATCGTCCCCGGCTCGGCCTTGGACCCGAACGTCGCCCCCATCAGCTTCCGGCACACGCCGATCGCCCCCAGACCCCGCACCGCGAGCACCAGCACCGGCTGGCTCGTCATGAAGCGCACCAGCCCGGCATAGAAGGGCCGCTCCTTGTGCGCCTCGTAGTGGCGGGCCGCCAGCTCCGGGCTGATCTTCATCAGCTTGCACCCCACTACCTGCAGGCCCTTGTCCTCGAAGCGCGCCAGGATGCGCCCCATCAGGCCGCGCTGCACCGCGTCGGGCTTGAGAATGATCAGCGTCGTCTCCATGCCGGCTCCTGTGTCGCGACCACCCCGCCCGCCGCGCCAAGCCTAGGTCCCCGGGACCCGGCGCTTACGCCCCGCGCTGGCGCAGCGCGCGGATCTCCTCCATGGCGCGGTCGAGCTGCAGCTTGAGCTGCCGGACCCGCAGCAGCGACCTCACCCGCGTGAGCAGCTCCAGGCGGTTCACCGGCTTGGTGAGAAAGTCGTCGGCCCCGCACTCCACCGCCCGCTCCACGTCGCCCACCTCGTTGAGCGCCGTCACCATGATCACCGGGATGTCCCGGGTGCGCGCCTCGGCCTTGATCCGCTGGCAGACCTGGAACCCGCTCATCCGCGGCATCATCACGTCGAGCAGGACGACGTCGGGCGGATCGGCCGCGATCGAGTCCATCGCCTCGACCCCGTCGTGCGCCGCTCTCACCGGGTAGCCGAGGTCCTCAAGAAAGGCCCGCAGCAGCTCTAGATTCTGGATGTTGTCATCGACAATCAGGACGCCCAGTGTCTCCGGCTCGGCCTCGTGGGCCAGCGCGTCCACCGCCGTCCGATCGGCACCGTCCTGGCGTGCGCTGCTCCGGGCCGGATCCATCGCGCCGCTCCCAGTTCCCGCGCCGTTCCCCCCGGGATTCACGCCCCCGCCTATGGTAGCGGCAGCCCAGGCCGATCCGCGGCCGCCCACGAAAGTCCTTGCCCGGCGGAACTTTCGGACTCCGTCGGTGTACACCTCTGGTTGGCCTCCGAACTCCGCCCGACGCCGTCACCCCCCGGTTGCCGGGTTCGTTCGGGAGCCAACCGCCAGGACAACCACATGTCGGCCACCCTCCGCCGTTCCACGCCCGCCTGGGAAGACAAGTTCCGCCGCCCCGGCGCGATCGAACTTCTGGCCGCGCTCCCCGAGCCTGTCACCCCGGTCTTCACGGCCTGCCGCGGCCAACTCACCGGGCTCGGTCTGACCGAGCAGCTCGCGTGGCACGGCGTGCCCTGGCGGTGGAGCTTCGTCTACACCGTGCCGGCCGCGCCGGCCGCCTGGGCCTATCTCGTGCCGGACCCCCAGCGGCCCCAGGTCGCCGCGCCGATCCCCACGCCGCTCGTTGGATCGCTCGGGATCAAGCGGCTCAAAAAGCACGCCCGCGAGGGGCTCGCGCGGGGGCGGGTCGTGGCCGGGACCTTGTGGGCCACCTGGGAGCTCACCAGCGGCCAACAGCTCGACGAGGTGATGGAACTGCTCTCGAAGCGCCGGCGGCTGGAGTCGCACCCCACGTCCCAGGCGAGCTGAGCGACCTCCCGCGTCCAACGCCGGCGCCTCCCGGCGCACTAAACGCTGGAGCGGGCGCCCGCCCCGCGCCGATCAGTCCTCCGCGCTGGCGCGCTGGGCTGCCGCCCGTGCCGGCGCCGGAGAGACGACCATGCCGATCGCCTGCCCCCCGAGCGCTCTGAGACAGGTAATGTGTCGCCGCGCCCCGGCCCGCTCCGGGGCGCTCGTGGCCGCGCTCGCGCTGCTCCTGCTCGCCCCCGCGGCGCTCGCCCAGTCGCTCGAGCGCGAGATCACCAATCTCATGGCCCGGTCCAAGCTCGGCACGGCGCGCGTCGGCGTGTGCGTCATCGACGCCCAGTCGGGGCGCACCCTGGCGGGGATCCGCGAGAGCGAGCCCTTCATTCCCGCCTCGAACATGAAGCTCCTGACCAGCGGGGCGGCGGTGCGCGCCCTCGGTGGGGACTTCGAGTTCCGCACCCGCTTCGAGCTCTCCGGGTCCACGCTGATCGTCCGGGGCGGGGGCGACCCCGGCTTCGCGGACCCCTTCCTGCTTGACGAGATGGGGCTGGGGCTCGACGCGTTCGTGGGCCGCGTGGTCGACGCGGTCCGCCAGGCCGGGGCCGCGGGCATCACCGGGCTGGTGATCGACGACCGCGTCTTCGACCGCGAGTATGTCCACCCCTCGTGGCCGGCGGACCAGCTCAGCGAGTGGTACTGCGCCCAGGTCTCCGGGCTGAACTTCCACGCCAACGTGCTCCTGCTTTACGCGGCCCCCGCGGCCCGGGCGGGCGATCAGCCCCTCCTCCGCACCCAGCCCCCGACGGGTCCCTGGCTCACCATCGCCAACCGCGCCCGCACCGTCACGACCGAGACCAGCGGCCTGTGGGCCGAGCGCACCCCCGCCGGCAACGCCTTTACCGTGCGCGGGAACGTGCGCGCGGCCTTCGAGAAGCCGGTTCGGGTCTGCCTCCACGAGGGCTCGCTCCTGTTCGGACGCCTGCTCGCGGAGAAGCTCCGGGCCGCCGGCCTGGCCGGGGCGGCCGGGGCGCCCGCCTGCCGCCTCGCCGAGCCCGACGAGCTCATCGCCGAGGGGCGCGTGATCGCGATCGTGCGCACGCCGCTGGAGCGGGTGCTGCGCCGCTGCAACGCCGACTCGCACAACCTGTACGCCGAGTCACTGCTCAAGAGCCTCGGCCACGCCCTGACCGGCCAGCCGGGGTCCTTCGTCGGCGGCGCCGCCGCCATCCGCATGCAGCTCCGCGATCGTCTCGGCCCCGAGGCCGCCGCGGCCACGATCATCGCCGACGGATCGGGGATGAGCCGGCAGAACCGCGTCACCCCGGCGGTGCTGGCCCGCTGGCTGGTGGACATGGCGGCCGAGCCCGCCGGGGGCGCGCTCTTCGTCGAGTCGCTCGCCGCCGCCGGGGAGGGGACGCTCGAGCAGCGCTTCCGCAAGAGCCGCCTGGCCTGCCAGGTCCGCGCCAAGAGCGGGTACATTAGCGGGGTGCGGTGCCTCTCCGGCTACGTCACCGACCCCTCGACCGGCCGGCGCGCCGCCTTCGCGATCCTCGTGAACGAGGTGCCCCCGAGCGTCGCGGGGGCGACCGTCAAGGAGTTCCACGAGAACGTCGTCGAGATCGTCGACCGCTGGGTGAGCCGCCGGGCGGAGGCGCCGACTCCGGCCCAGCCCGAGCCCATCGGCGGCTGAACCGGGAAGGCCAGCTCACGCCGGGCCGGTGGCGATCACCGAGGCGACGGCGTGCGTCCCCGTGTGCGAGAGGGATACGAGCCAGCCGGTGATGCCCCGCGCGCGCGCGATCTCGGCGGCTCGGCCCTGCACACGCAGGAGCGGCTGCCCGGTCGCGTGACGGACAACCTCGAAGTCCGTCCAGGCCGTCCCCGCCCCCGGCCCGCCCGGTGGCGCCAGGGCCTTGAATGCGGCCTCCTTGGTGGCGAGGCGCCCCGCCAGGTGGGGAGCGGGGTCGCGGTGCCCGAGGCAGTAGTCCCGCTCCTCGGGAGTGAAACAACGCGCCCCGAAGCGCTCCCCATGGGCTCTGAACAGCCCGCGCACGCGCGCGACTTCGACCAGATCAATGCCATGCCCCAGGATGGTGACGGGGGGGCTCATTCGCGCACGGCCCGCGCATACTCGCGGCCGCCCCAGCGCACCGCGCGCTGGGTCTCGAGGTCGCGGGCGGCGCGCCGCAGGATCGAGGCGGTGCGCCACGCCCCGACCGGGTACAGCGGGACCGTCGCTACGGGCATGCCCCCGAGGCGGTAGGCCGCCGCCAGGGCCACGAAGTAGGCGACCAGGCCCAGCCCGCCGCTCCAGAGGGCCAGGCCCGAGTTCTCGGTTCGGGTCGTCGCCCCCAGCACCACGCCGGCGGCCGCCAGCGCGGGCAGCACGGTGCCCACCAGGCGCAGCCGCACGGCGCTGGCGCGGAGGCGTCCCGGCTTGAGGTTGGCCGCGTCGGCGTAGATGCGGTTCCATCCCCGCTTGAACGCGGCGTAGTCCGGGTACATCCGGCAATGAAGCAACCCGCCGGAGACGAAGACCCCCACCCGCAAGCCGTGCCGCTCCGCCTGGCGGGCCAGGTGCACGTCCTCGAAGAGCTGGTCATGCACCGTGCGGTGCCCGCCCAGGCGCTCGTAGGGCTCGCGGCGCACCATGATGAACTGGCCATTGGCAAAGGCCCGGCGCCGCTCCGCGCGGTTGGCCCGCAGGACGGGGTACTGCCGCATCAGCTCCAGGGCGGCCGCCGGCTGGATCACGCGCTCGAACCCGCGCGTGCTCGCCAGCCGGCTCAGCAGGCTGACCATGTCCAGCCCGCGGGCCCGCAGCAGCGCGACCGCCGCGCGCAGGAGGCCCGGCTCGAAGCGCGTGTCGGCGTCCGCGAAGACGAGCACCTCCGCCCGCGCCGCCGCCGTCGACCGCTCCAGCGCCGTGCAGATCGCGTTCACCTTCCCCGCCCAGTCCGGCGGGCAGGTCTCGACCGGGACCAGCTCGAAGCGCGGGTCGTCGCCGATCGCCCGGCGGATCGCCCCCGCGGTCCCGTCCGTGCACCGGTCCAGCGCGAAGACCGCGGAGAAGCTGGGGTAGTCCTGGCGGGCCAGCGACGCGGCGAGCTCCCCGATGACGTCCGCCTCGTTGTGGGCCGGCACGACCACGCACAGGCTGGGGGCCTGGGCTCCCGGCGTCGCCTCGGGGAGTCGGAGCGCCTCGCGCGCCGTCGGCAGCCGCACCCGCGTCGCCACCACGTGCCCGAGCATGACGGCCCAGTACAGGCCCAGCACGATGGCGGCCAGCGAGACGATCAGGAGGGCGGCTGACATCGTGCGGCGTGGTTCTCGCGGCTCGCGCGGGCCGCGGCGTGCCGGGCGGCACCCCCCGCAAACCGGCACGGCGACCGATGAGCCCCGGCGTCCGGGCGCCGTAAGCTCCGGTATGCGACCCGGAGAGGATAGCGAACGCCAGCACCCCGGCGAGGCGCATTTCGGCCCGGACCCGCGCGCGGCGCTGGGCACGGCGCCCGAGCCGGTCCTGGTCTTCAGCCGGGCCGCCGCCCGCGAGGTCGACCGGGCGGCCCGCGAGGAATACGGGCTCCCCACCATCGTCCTCATGGAGAACGCCGCTCATGGGCTGCGCGGGGTCGTCGAGGACCTCGCCGATCAGCTCGAGTCCGACTCGGTGCTCATCTGCTGCGGGAGTGGGAGCAATGGGGGCGACGGGCTGGCCCTGGCCCGGCTCCTGGACAACGATGGCTTCGGCGTGACGGTTCTGCTGGCGGCCCCCGAGCCGAGCTTCAGGGGCGACGCCGCGCTGCACCTGGCCGTCGCCCGGCGCATGAACCTGAAGGTCGTCGAGGCCGGGGAGACCGACCCGGCGGGCGCCCTGGGCGAGCTGGTGGCGCGCACGCGCCCCGGGGTGCTGGTGGATTGCCTCATCGGGACCGGGCTGGATCGGCCCGTGCAAGGGCCCATGGCGGCCCTCGTCGACGGGATCAACCGCGTCCGCCAGGAAGCGCAGGGGCGGCTGAAGGTGGTCGCGGCCGACCTTCCGTCCGGGCTGGACGCCGACTCGGGACGCCCGTGGGGGGGAGGCAAGACCGCCGCCGTCCGCGCGGACGTGACGGTGACATTCGTTGGGCACAAGCTGGGTTTCACGGCCCTGGAAGCCCAGCAGTACATCGGTGAGGTGATTGTTCGCGGGATCGGGGCCCCCGCGGAGTTGACTCGCCGCCTCGGCCAGCCGATGCAACTGGCGCAGCACCCCGGGAACGACGGGACCGACCAGGACGAATGGTCTCTTGACGAGGAGGATGAACCAGGCGACGAAGGGTTCCGGGCCTGACCCCGGGGGGCGAGCCCCCCGAGGCGGCGATCCGCGGAACCGGCCGGAGGGACGGACCCATGCCCGTGCGAATGGAACTCTCGCGCATCCTCATCCGCGAACTCAACGACTACCAGCTCATCGAGCTCCGCGAAGTGGCCGCGTCCGAGGATGAGCCGGGTAACGGCCATGGTCCCTCCTATTCCCAGGTCGAGGGCGGGCGCTCCTTCCCCATCGTGATCGGCCTCCCGGAAGCCCAGGCGATCGAGCGCCGGCTCAAGGGGATCCAGATCAAGCGGCCCCAGACGCACGACCTGCTGATGAGCATCATCACCTCGCTGGGAGGCAAGCTCGAGTCGATCGCCATCAACGACCTCTCCGAGCACACCTTCTTCGCGCTCCTGAACATCCGCGACAAGGCCGGCAAGCTGCTCAAGATCGATTCCCGCCCCAGCGATGCGATCGCCCTGGGCATCGCCAACAACGTGCCGATCTACGTGGAGGAGCACGTCCTCGAGGCCGCCCAGAGCGAGGAGCCGTAGCCCGACCGCCGCGGCGCCTACGCTGGCCCCGCGCCGCGCCGGCTCAACCCCCGTCGGCGGCGAGTCACCATGGACTGGCTCGTGTGGGCGGGCTTCGCGGCCCTGATCGCCCTGTTCCTCTTCATCGACCTGGGCGTGCTCAACCGCCGCCCGCACGCCATCACCACGCGCGAGGCCCTGGGCTGGACCGGCATGTGGGTCTCGGTGGCGCTGACCTTTTCCGTCTTCGTTTACTTCGCGTACCAGAACCAATGGTTCGGCCTGGGGCTGGGGCAGCGCACCGCCGACGGGGAGGCTTGGCATTACCCGCCCATGAGCGGGCTGACCGCCGCCACCCTGTTCCTGACGGGGTACGTGGTCGAGTACTCGCTGAGCCTCGACAACATGTTCGTGATCGCCATGATCATGCTCCACCTCCGCGTGCCCGCGCAGTATCAGCACCGCGTGCTCTTCTGGGGCATCATCGGGGCCGTGGTGATGCGCGGCGTGATGATCCTCACGCTGACCGAGCTGCTCGAGTACTTCCGGTGGCTCTTCGTCGTCTTCGGGCTGTTGCTGATCTTCACCGCCGTCAAGATGCTGGTGGTCAAGGGCGACCAGGACATCAACACCGAGTCGAGCCTGGTCATCCGCGCCGCCCGCCGCCTCTACCCGG
>DASPKO010000151.1:0-8261 GCA_035628055.1 Phycisphaerales bacterium | reverse complement strand
GCGGGCGTTCGCAGCCCGAGGCGGGCAAAGTTCAGGGCCAGGACGAGGTTGAGCTGGTGGTTGTGCGGGTCGGCGGCAAGGGCGGCGAGCGCCGCGGGGACGACGTCCCATGGTCGTGCCGCGACGGGCGAGCCCGGCGCTGGCGGGGTCTGACCAGGACCGGGCTGGGCTGCGAGCTGGCGTGTCGCTACAGCGGGGGGCATCGGACAGGCTGTATCGGCCCGGGCGCCCGGGGCGGCTTGCGGGACGGGCACGTTTTGCGCCCGCGGGTCCGCCCCCGCCGGGGCATGGCGGG
This sequence comes from Phycisphaerales bacterium, assembly GCA_035628055.1. GTDB lineage: Bacteria > Planctomycetota > Phycisphaerae > Phycisphaerales > UBA1924 > DASPKO01. Next base: position 7,966 of record DASPKO010000151.1, on the reverse strand, counting down.
CCGGCGGGGGCCGAGCCGATAGCACCGGGCGATGAGCGCACACCCGCCGGTTGGACATCAGGGGGGAGCCCCGGGCAAGATCCTGGGGCTGGAGGGGCTCCTGGAGCGGCGGGCTGCGGCCCGGGCCGCGGGCCGGCGCGTCGCGCACTGCCACGGCTGTTTCGACATCGTCCACCCGGGGCACATCCGGCACCTGCGGCACGCGCGCACGCACGGGGACATCCTGCTGGTCTCGGTCACCGGCGACGCGGAGATGCGCAAGGGGACGGGGCGGCCGCTCATTCCCGAGGAGCTGCGGGCCGAGAACCTGGCGGCACTCGACTTCGTGGACTGGGTGTTCATCAACGAGCGCGAGACGGCCGAGGGGCTGCTGGAGGCGGTGCGCCCGGACGTGTACGTCAAGGGTCGGGAGTACGAGCTCAACGACGACCCGCGCTTCCTCGCGGAGCGGCGCGCCGTGGAGCGGCACGGGGGGCGGGTGGTCTTCTCGTCGGGGGATGTGGTCTTCTCGTCGACGGCCCTGGTGGCGGCGCTGGAGCGGGCGGCCGATCCGTATCACGCGCGCCTGGCGTCGCTCCTGGGCGACGCGCGGCTGGAGGGCGGTCGGCTGGGCGGGCTGGTGCGGCGCTTCCGGGGCCAGCGGGCGCTGGTGGTCGGCGAGGCGATTCTCGACACGTACGTGCTGTGCGACCGCCCGGAGGTCGCGGGGGAGAGCCCCGTCATGACGCTGCGGCCGCTCGAGCGCCGGCAGTACGACGGGGGGGCGGCGGTGGTGGCCCGGCACCTGGCGGCCATGGGCGCCCGCCCCGTGCTGGTGACGGCCTTACCCGAGGGAGCCGAGGCCGAGGCGCTTACGGCCCGGCTGGCCGTCGAGGGCGTCGAGGTGCGCGCGGTACGAGCGGGGAGGCGGGTGGCGGAGAAGCAGCGGTTTCTGGTGGGGGCCCAGAAGGTGATGAAGCTGGACCTGATCGAGCCCCTGAGCCTGGACGCGGGCGCGCAGGACCGGCTGGTGGGGCTGGCGGTCGACGCGGCCGGCGGGGCCGACGGCATCGAGGCGGCAATCATCGCCGACTTCGGGCTCGGGCTGTTCAGCCCGAGGCTCATGTCGCGGCTGTGCGGCGGGCTGCGGCCGCGGACGGGGGTGATGGCGGGCGACGTCTCGGGGCGCCGCTCGCACCTGCGCGACCTGGCGCGGATGGACCTGCTCTGCCCGAGCGAGACCGAGCTTCGCGACGCCTACCGGAGCTATGACGAGGGGCTGCCCACCGCGGTGTGGCGGATGCTCTCCGAGACGCGCTCGCGCCGGGCCGTGGTCACCATGGGGGCCGAGGGGCTGGTGGCCTTCGAGCGTCGGGAGGGGGCGCAAGGGAGCGCCGACGGGGCGGGGATGCCGTCGCGCGTGAGCGGCGAGCACGTGCCGGCGCTGTGCGGGCACGCCGTCGATCCGCTGGGATGCGGCGACGCCCTGCTGGCCGCGGCCACGCTGGCCCTGGCGGCGGGCGGGGGCCTGGTGGAGGCGGCGTTCCTGGGCGCGATCGCCGCCTCGGCGCAGGCTCAGCGGCTGGGGAACACGGCCATCGGAGCCACGGACCTGCGGCAGGGGATCGCGCGCGTGCACGCGGCGCACCTCGCGTATCAGCACCCCGAGGCGGTGAGCGCCGCGAGCGGGCGCGCCGTGGCCGCGCTGGCCGGGTAGACCCCGGCGAGCAGGAGCGACCCATGATCTCGTACGTGCTCCCGACGCGCGACCGTCAGGCGGTGCTGGACCGCACGCTCGCCGCTCTGGCCGCCCTCCCGCCGCACGCGGGCGAGCTGATCGTGGTGGACAACGCCTCGGCCGTGCCGGCCCGGGCCCCCGCGCGCCTCGTCAACGGCATCCCGGCGCGGGTGGTCCGCCTCGGCACGAACCAGGGCGCGGCGGGGCGGAACCATGGGGTGGCGGCGGCGGACCGGGCGTCGGAGTGGATCGTCATGCTCGATGACGATTCGCACCCGTTGGGGACGGGACATCTCGCGGCGGTGGGCGAGGCCGATCAGAGCGTGGGCGCCGTGGCCGCGGAGATCTGGCTCGCCGGGGAAGGGGATGTGGCGGGGCACGCGACGCGGCGCGGGCACGAGGCGGGCGGGCTGCCCGAGGTCTTCATCGGGTGCGGGGTGGCGGTTCGGCGTGCGGCGTGGGATGACGTGGCGGGGCCCTGGGGTGGGTACGACCCGCAGTTCGGGTACTACGCCGAGGAATACGACCTGGCGGCGCGGCTGCTGCTGGGGGGGTGGCGGGTGCGGCTGGACCGGCGCTTCGCGGTGGCGCACCACAAGGTGGCGGTGGGGCGCGACATGGGGCTGATCCTCGCCCGGCTCGTGCGCAACAACGGGTGGGTGATGGGGCGGTACGCACCGGCGGAGTGCCGGCGTCGCGAGGTGGGGCGGGTCATCACCCGGTACGCGCGGATCGCCCGCCGCGAGGGGGCCATGCGGGGGTACGGGGCCGGGCTCGCCGAGCTCGTGCGCACGCTGGGGGGGCAGTGCCGGCGGCCGATGCCCCGGGCGCTCTTCGACCGCTTCACGGGCCTGGCGGCGGCGCGGGAGTCGCTCCAGGGGGAGTACCGCCGCGGGATCTACCGGAGCGCCGCGATCGTGGGGGCGGGGAAGAACGCGCACGTGATCCGCGAGGCCCTGCGTGAGCTGGGAGTTCGCCTGACGAGCCCGGACCGGGCCGAGGTGCGCGTGCTGGGGACGATGTCGCCGGGACCGCTCCTGGACGCCTGGGCGGAGCTCGCGGTGGCGGGGGAAGGGGCCGGGCGCCTGCTGAGCCCGTGGTCGGATCTGACCGGCGCGGCGCGCGCGGGAGCCGCGGTGCGGGCGGCCGCTTAGGGAGCCAAAGGCCCTGGGAGATCACGGGCCGGCGGGGCCGCGGGGCGCGGCCTGGAGCACCAGGCCGTCGTAGGCGAGGTACATTCCCGGGGGGAGCGTGGCCTGGGTCTGGGCGTGCCCGAGGTCGTGCGCCATGTGCGTGAAGTAGGTGGCGCGAGCGCCGGCCTCGTGCGCGATGGCGACGGCCTGGCCGAGCGTGAAGTGGGTCGGATGGGCGCGGTGGCGGAGCGCGTCGAGCACGAGCGTAGAGAGCCCGGCGAGCTGGCGCCAGGACTCGGGCGGGATGCCCGAGACGTCGGTGCAGTACGCGAGCGGGAAGGGGGACGTCCCGGGGTCGAGGCCCGCGGCCCGCTCGAGGGCCGGGGCGGCCTCGACGCGGAAGCCGAGGATCGGGAGGCGCCCGTGGAGGAGGCGGATGGGAACCACGCGCACGGAGAAGAGCTCGAGCGCCCTGCCGGGCTCGATCTCGCGCGGGAGGAGCGAGGCCACGAAGGACGGGTTCACGTTGGCGCCGGCCTGGAAGATGTGCTGGTAGACGCGGCGGAGGTGGTCCATGACGCGCGCCTCGGCGTAGACCTCGACCGGGCCGCCCTGCGCGAGGTTGAAGCGTCGGAGCTCGTCGACGCCGAAGGTGTGATCCACGTGGTTGTGGGTGAAGAGCACCGCGTCGCAGCGCGCCAGCCGGGCCGCCAGGGCCTGGGCGCGGAGGTCGGGCGTGGCGTCGATGAGCAGGACGCGCTCGCGCCCGCCGGCGTCCCGGAACTCGAGGCTTGCCCCGGCCCGGAGGCGCTGGTCGCGCGGATCGACCGACGCGCACACCGCGCAGTCGCAGGCAATGGCAGGGATGCCCGCGCTGGTACCGGTGCCGAGAAAGCGAAATCGCATGGCCAGCGGAGCGCCCGGACGGACGAAAGCGACGGGGCGGTCGAACCGGGGTGGTCCGACCCGGCCGGCAGGGGAGCCGCCCCTCCTCACCGCACCCTATGCGGAGGCTCCGGGAGGGAACTTAGGCCCGGTTGCCAATCGACCGCCCGGGCGGGGGAGAGGTAAGGTTCCAGGGGCGGCGCGTTCCGGGGAGGCCACGGGGCCTTCGCGGACGACAGGGAGATTCGCATGAACGACCCACGCATGGAGCGGGCCGGGACCGGGGCGTCTGCTTCCGGGCCGGCGATCCGCGGCGGGATGGGTGACGGGACGGGCGCGGGATCCGGGGTGAGCGCCGGCGCGCACCACGAGGAGCTGGTGCGCCAGGACATGAAGCTGATGTCCCCGGAAGGACTACCGCCCACGCGGTCGTCCTCGCGGCCCTTCGCGGTCCTGTTCGTCGTGATCGCGGTGGTGGGCGCGGCCGGGGTGATCGCGGCCGGGGCGTACTTCGGGCGGTTGCCGGGGGCCCTGGTGGTCAGCTTCCTGCTGCTGGCCTTTGCGCTGGTGGGTGGTCTGCCGCGGCTGCTGGCGGACACGAGCCGGGCCGTCGAGCACCACGAGGCGGAGAAGGAGATCAACGCCGGGGCCGTGCCGCGCAGGTTCTAGCCGCATTGACGGCCCACCGGCGGGCAGGGCCACGAGCGAGTTTCCCGCAAGCGGTCCGAGCGCCGAAGCCGTTCTGCCGATCCGGTGCCGCGGGCTAGAGCAGCCGTGTCGCGATGATCACCGTGTCGGCGAACCCGGCGTGATCCGCCGCCCGGCGCAGCGTTTGCAGAGGCGCGCCGACTGGGCCGTCCGGATTGTCTCCCGGCGGAGGTACCGGGAGGCAGAACAGGGCGCTCCCGCTCCCGCTCATATGCACGGGGCCCGCGCGGGCGCTGCGGAGGGCCGTGAGCAACTGGGCGAGGCGCGGCTCGACCGCGCAGGCCGCCGGCTCGAGGTCGTTGAACAGGTCCCGCGCGGGAATGCCCGCGTCACCACGCGCGCGCTCGACGAGGAACTCGACGCGGGCGGCGTCGAGCGTGCGGGGCCCCAGGGCGTCCCAGGCGCGGTAGACGTCCGCGGTGGAGCAGGCAAATGGAGGGAGCACCAGGACCACAGGCGCGTGCAGGCTCGGGAGGCGCCGTGGCGTTGCCGGGTCGCCCAGGATCAGGGCGGGGCGGGGCGGGCCGGCCAACCGCGCGGCGTCTGCCCGGCGAGCGCTATCGGCAGATGGCGCATCGTCGAGGAAGAACGCCACGTCGCTCCCCAGCTCGCCGGCCAGACCGCGGAGGCTTTCGGGCGTATGGCCCAGCGCGAAGAGGTGGTTCACGGCACGGAGCGTGAGGGCCGCGTTGCTGCTCCCGCCTCCCAGGCCCGAGCCGGGCGGGATGCGCTTGCGGAGCGTGAGCGTGACGGGGAGCTCGCGGCCGGCGTGGGCCTCGAGCAGCCGGTGGGCCCGCACGGACAGGTCGCGCTCGGGAGGCCAGTTGATGGCGAAGGTGCTCGGCGCATCGGGCGCCGTTGTGCGGTGGTACCGGCTCGGACCGGCGGGAATCCGCACGACCTCGAGATCGTCGGCAAGGTCGATGCCCGCGAACCAGCTCGCGATCGGGTGCAGCCCGGGCCCCGCGGGTGGACCGGGCGGTCCGACAGAGAGCGCGAGATTCAGCTTCGCGTAGGCGGGAAGGAAGCGGGGCACGGGGTGGTGAAGCCTCTGACGGGGTGCGGCGACGTGGGGCGCGACCTAGGCAGGAAGCGGCGCGCGGTGGCGTGGCGCCCGGCGCGGGGCGCTACAGCCGGCGCGGATTCCGCGCCGAGCCCGGTCCCAGGCGGGTCGGCCTCGGGCTTGCGCGGGGAGAGTTGTGCGCGCGCGGCTGCGGGAGGGACGGATCGGCCTCGGCCTCTGGCGGGTGCGCCGCGCCGGCGGCCGGGGGCGAGGCCGCCGGACCCGTGCCGAGCCCCTCGGCGGGGGGCTCGGGCGGTCGCGTCGGCGTGCCGGCCGGCATGGCGGGGGTGGGGGAGGCCGGCGGCTGGGGCTGGGCCTGCTGGGTTGCCGCCTCGCCCGCGGGCCTGGCGAACAGCAGCCGCCCGGCCGACGTCTGCAACGAGCTGACGACCTCGGCCTGCACCTCGAGCCCGACGTGCTCGGCCCCGCCCTCGACCACGATCATGGTGCCGTCGGGGAGATACCCGACGCCTTGGCCCGGCTGCTCACCGCGCTTGACCAGGCGAACGCGGACCTCCTCGCCCGGCACCAGCGCGGGGCGGAGCGCGGCGGCGACATCGTTGATGTTGAGGATGTGCACGCCCTGGATCTGGGCCACCCGGGCCAGGCCCGTGTCGGTGGTGACGATCGTGCCCGGGAGCAGGCGGGAGAGCTCGACGAGCATCTGGTCGACGGCCTTGCCGGGGACGGGGGTGTCGTCCAGGGTGATGTCGAGGTGTCCGGAGCGCTGCAGGCGGGCGATCATGTCCAGGCCGCGGCGCCCCTTGAAGCGCAGGAGCCGGTCCGACGAGTCGGCCATGACCTGGAGCTCGCCGACGACGAAGCGGGGGATGATGATGGGCGCCTGGATGAGCCCGGTGCCGGCGAGGTCGACGATGCGGGCGTCGATGAGCGCGGACGAGTCCAGGAGCAGGGGCTTGGGCCCGCGGATCTGCTTGGCGAACTCGACGTAGGGGATCACCAGCCGGAAGTCGTCCTGGGTGTGCAGGACGGTGGTGATGCCGAGATAGCAGAGCGAGATGCCCAGGAGGACCTTCACCGTGCTCACCAGGGGTGAGTCCTGGATGTCGTAGGTGCTGGCGATGAGGTCGATGATGAATCCGAGGGCGTAGGTCGCGACCATCCCCGCGAGCAGACCGAGGAACATGCCCGAGATCGTGGAGATCTTCTTGTTGGGAGTCAGGAAGTCGAGGATGATCACCAGCGTCACCAGGCCCGCGGCGGCCAGGAGCGGCAGCCACCACCCGACCGGGATGAGCGAGAACTGGTTCTGATCGATCTCGATGATGGACAGCAGCGTGACGGTGACCACCATCACGATGAAGCCCATGCGGACGATCCGCAGCAGGCTGGCGCGCTGGCGCTGGGCGGCCTCGAAGGGGTGCAGTGACGCGGCCTGCTCGGGCGGGGGCATGCGCAAGCGTAGAGGAGGCCCGGGGACGGGAGCGAGAGACTGCGCGCCCCGTTGCGCCGGGGCGGGAGGCAGCAGAGGCGACGATGGAGAGGGCCCGCGGCAACGATCCTGAGCCCCTGTGGGTGACGATCGCGGCGGGCGCGATCATCGGGGCGCTCGCCGGGGCGCTCACCGCCGGGCTGGCCCTGCTGGTGGCCCTGGCGATGTGGGCGCTGGGATGGCCCGCGCTGGGGCCGGGCGTGCGCCTCGCCGCGGTTCTTCTGGTCGGGGGCGTGGCGTACGGGGTCGCCCACCGGCTCCGGTCCCGGGCGCGGCGCCGGGACGAGCCGGCCCCCTAGCGGCGCTCGGCCGAGTCGAGCATCACCCCGAGGGCCAGGGCGACGCGGCGGTCGAGGCGCTCGGCGCGGTCGGCGGAGAGGTCGAGCACGTACCGGTCCAGCAGGGTGAGCTTGCGGTTGAAGACCCCGAGTCGCGCCGCGGGGCGCCCGGGCTCCGGGGGCGTCAGGAAGACGAAGTTGATCCGCACCGGCACGTACTGCCGGGCGACCCGGCGGGCCAGGCAGCGGAAGATCGAGGCCTCTTCCTGGGCGTGGCAGAGCAGGGAGCCGTCGGGACCGATGACCTGCCACTTCCGCCGCACGAGGTCGTGCAGGACGTTCTTGCGGAGGATGGCGAGGAGCTGGTCCGCGCCGTCGGCGATGGTGTAGGTGGCGACGGGCAACTGCCAGCGCCGGTCCTGGTAGACGCGGAGCAGGGGCCGGCCCTTGGTCGCGTCGGCATAGAACGTCACATGCCGCTTGGGGGAGAGGGCCACGCCGATCGCCACGCAGGCGACCACCCCGAGCCCGAAGCCACCGATCGCGACCCAGGGGGCCAGCGCGCTCCGGTCGGGGAGGGACATGGCCAGCGCGACGCCCGCGACGCCGAACAGGGCCAGGGCCCCGAGCGCCGCCAGCAGGGCGCGCGGAAGTATGGCTTCATGGTCATCAGCGACTTCGCCTATGCCGACGTGGCCTACGATGGCTACCTGCCGCCAAGCTTCCTGG
>DASPKO010000150.1:0-4179 GCA_035628055.1 Phycisphaerales bacterium | reverse complement strand
CGCGCTCGAGAGGTTGCGCGCCCGGTCCGAGCCTTTGGTAGCGGAGCTCCCGCCGGAGCCGGGCTCGCGGGCGGCCCGGTACGCGCACCTCCTCGCCGGTCCGGTCGCCGCCGCCGAGCGGGCCCCGCGCCCCGCGCCGGCCGCGACGGGGACGGGCCCGGCCCCCACACGGGCCCCCGCACCGGCACCGGGCCGCGGGCTCGAGGACCGCGTGGCGGATCTGGAGGCGCACGTCGCCGAGCTCAGAGCCGCGCTCGAGTCGCTCCGCGGCCCCGAGGGTGGCCCGGGCCGCCCGGGCACGGCGTGACAAACCCCCGGCGCCGTGGCAGACTACGCCCCATGGCCAGTCCCTCACCCCTCGCCGCGACGGATCGGAGACAGTTCATGGCCACCGCGGCGGGAGCGGCGGCGCTGGCGGCGCTCGGCGCCCCCGCCGGGGCGCAGCCGGGAGCCGCCGAGACCCCTCCGGGCGCGAGTCCCAGCGCGGGCGCCGCGCCGCCGGCACGGGGCGATGCCCATCGTGGTCCCTGCCTGATCGCGTCGGCCAACGGGCTGGCCGCCACGGCCCGCGCCATGGACCTGCACGCCGGCGGCACGCTCCTGCTGGACGCCATCGTCGCGGGCATCGGGCTGGTCGAGGACGACCCCCGCGACAACTCGGTGGGGTACGGCGGCCTGCCCAACGAGGAGGGCGTGGTGCAGCTCGACGCCTCGGTCATGGACGGGGCGCTGCATCGCGCGGGGAGCGTGGCGGCGCTCGAGCGCGTGAAGAACCCGGCCGCGGTCGCGCTCCAGGTCCTGCGCCGCACCGACCACGTGCTCATCGTGGGCGAGGGGGCTCTGAAGTTCGCCCGGGCGATGGGCTTCCCCGAGCAGGACCTGCTCACGCCCGAGGCGCGCGAGGCGTGGCTGAAGTGGAAGGCCAACCTCGGGCACGAGGACGACTGGCTCAACGACGACGAGCGCGACGAGCCGGGCCGGCCCCGGCGGACCTGGCGCGACGGGCTCGGGGGTCACGTGCTCCCGCAGAGCCCGATCCCGTGGACGACCGGGACGATCCACTGCTCGGGCGTGGGGGAGGGCGGGCAGGTCGCCGCGTGCACGAGCACCAGCGGGCTCTCGTACAAGCTCTCGGGCCGTGTCGGCGACTCGCCCATTGTCGGCGCGGGCATGTACTGCGACGCCGCGGTCGGGTCCGCCGGCGCCACGGGGCGCGGCGAGGCCGTGATCCAGGTCTGCGGGGCCTTCTCGATCGTGCAGCACATGGAGGCGGGGCTCTCGCCGACCGAGGCCTGCCTGGCCGTCGCCAAGCGGATCGTCGACCGCACGCGCGAGAAGCGGCTGCTCGAGGCGGGGGGCAGGCCCCGGTTCGACGTCAAGCTCTACGCGGTGCGGCGCGACGGGGCGTACGGGGCGGCGTCGATCTACCACAACGCCAGGTTCGCGGTGCACGATGGGAGGGAGAACCGCCTGGAGGACGCGGCGTGGCTTTTCGAGGGCGCGCCCAAGTGGTGACGGGACCCGGCGCGACTCACGCTCCCGGCGCCCCGGCACGCGCCGGCACGGGCGCGCGGTAGCGCCCCGGCGGGTAGTCCAATCCGTCCGCGAACCAGAGAAACGCCAGCGGCCCGCGCAGGCGTGGCGGGAGCATGGCGCGCACCAGCAGGCGGGCCGCGCGCCGGCCCAGGTGCACCGCCAGCCAGAGGGCGGCACAGGTGGTCACCAGGGTCAGGAGCAGGGCTCGCCCGCCATAGAGCGTGGCCGCGAAGCTTCGGGCATCCATCCAGCCCGCCATCGCCATCATGGAGGCCCGGCTCCGGGGCCAGAGCATCAGGGCCGCAAGGCCCGTGAGGGCCAGGGCGAGCACGAGCTGGCCCTTCCCGCGGAGGTGGAGCAGCGCGAGCGACCAGAACACCCCCAGCACGGCGCACAAGAGCGCGAGCACCATCACCTCCTCGCGCGCGGCGAGCCAATCCTCGGCGCGGAGGCCCCCCGCCTCCCGGTGGATCGCCCCCAGGTCGGCCTGCTCGCTCCACGCGGAGTTGATCATGGTGTACGGCCCCATCGTTGCGTCGGCGAGCATCTGGAGCTGGTCGGCCCGCAGCCCCGGGCCCGTTGGAGCGGGTGGCGCCGGAGACTGCGGCCCCGCCGCCTGGGGGAGCTCCGAGGCCGCGACCTGGAGCTTCTCGGTGGCCCACACCGACTGGCGCTCGACGAAGGCCGAAGCCAGGCGCGTCATCGCCGCGTGCGAAACCTCGCTGATCATCGCGGAGAGCGCCAGCGCCGACAGGAAGGCCGCCAGCACCAGCCCGAGCACCCAGGCCGCGGCGAACAGGCTCGCCAGCCGCCCGGCCCACTTGCCCAGCAGCGGGTACTCCTGGAGCGCCGCCAGGCTGCCGCACTCCGGGCAGCGGGCCACGAGCAGCCGGTAGTGGGCCTCGCGCACGATGAGCTGGCCCGCGAGGTTGAAGCCGCACCCGACACACAGGCGGTCGCCGGCCACGACGCCGAGGCGAGCCTCCGGCGGCGCGTCGTGCGGGCGCGCGGGAGCAGAGCGAACGGCGGCCGGCTCAGGAACGCTGGTCATGGAGGGGCTTTCTCCGGGACTTCAGGCGGGCGAGGAAACGGCGGCGGCGCGCGGCGCGCAGCGGAGCGTCGAGGCGGCGCGCGGCCGCCATTCCAATAGCCGCCAGCCCGACCGCCGCGACCACGATCACCAGGTGAACGGCCTTCTCGTCCGGCGTCGGCCCGGGGTCAGGCTCGCCCAGCACGCCCCGGCTGTTCAACCAGAGGAACCGCGCCACGTCCTGCCACCACAGCAGGAGGAGGATCGCTGCGGACCACACGGCCAACGGGAGCGGCGCCGGCCAGTGGCGGAGCATGGCACCCATCCAGGCGCCGGCGGCCAAGAGAACGAGGGCGCCGACCGCCAGCGTGGGCGCCCCGAGCTCGTCGAGGCGGCCGAGGCGATAGTCCTCGGCCAGGCCGCCCACGAGGCTCGTTGGCAGGCCGGTCAGCAGGATCGTCGCCAGGACCTGGGCTCCGAGGGCAAGGAGGGCGACGCCGAGGTGGCAAACATCGCGGCGCCGGCGCACCAGCGGGTGAACCCGGCGCACCACCGCGGTCGCGCACCGCGGACAGACGACGACCGGCAGTCCCAGGCGCGCGAAGTCCGGCGCGACCCGGGAGAGCTCCAGGCCGCACCCGAGGCAGATGTGGGACGGCCGCGGCACGCCGGCGAGCATAGCTGATGGGGCAGGCTCGTCCGGGGTGGAGAAGGGCGCCGCGATCGCGGCCTTGGCTCACTCCGCCTTTCCGGCGAGCACGCGCCCCATCCGCTCGGCCCAGAGCGAGAGGACCAGCAGCAGGTAGAGCCGCTGCGCGTGGTCGCGGACGCCCCCCATGTGCTCGCGCACGAGGGCCTGCACCCGGCGGCGATCCGGGTCGATTCCGAGCGCGGGCGGCCCGAATGGCTCGGTGCTCGCGAGGCGGTCGCGGAGGAGCGTCCCCAGGCCGCCGAAGTCCTCGCGGAGCCAGCGCCCGACCGGAATGGCGAAGCCCCGCTTGGGACGGTCGGCCAGCGCCGCGGGGAGGTGGCGGCGTGCGACCGCGCGCAGCAGGCCCTTGCGCTCCCCGCCGGGCATGAGCGACTCGAGGCGGGCACGGAGGGCGAGCCCCGCGAGGTTGGAATCAAGGAACGGGCTGCGGACCTCGATCGGGCAGGCCATCGAGGCCGAATCCGTCTTGCGGAGCAGGTCGTGAGGCAGGTACCAGCGCACGTCCCATGCGATGGCCTCGTCGGCCGAGGCCGGGCGCGCGCCCGTCGGCGGTGCGGGGCGTGCGGCGGGGAAGAGACGGGCGAGCTCGTGACCGGGAAAGACCGAGACCAGATCGGGGTAGCCATCACCAGCACCGGCGTGGAGGAGGCGGGCGGCACGGGCGCGGCGCGACCCCGGGCGGGCGCCCCGCTCCAGGAGGCCGGCGACGAATCGCGCACCGGGCGCCCGCAGCGCCGCCAGGCCGGCGGCACGGTACCGGTCGTAGCCCCCAAAGAGCTCGTCGCCGCCATCTCCACCAAGGGCGACTCCCACGGCCCCGTGGGCCGCGCGGCTGACCCAGTAGCTCGGGAGGAGCGAGCTGTCGCCAAAGGGCACGCGCATCTGGCCGATCAGCCGGACG
>DASPKO010000149.1:0-6278 GCA_035628055.1 Phycisphaerales bacterium | reverse complement strand
GACGTACTCGGTGAGCACGTCGAGGTCCTTGGTCTTGGGGCCCCAGTCGGCGAGCGCCTCGAGGATGGACTCGAGGTCGCGGATGCTGACGCGCTCTCGGAGCAGGTTCTGCAGGACCTTCTGCACCTCGCCGGGCTTGACGACGCCGGGCACCACCTCCTCGACGAGCTTGGGGGACTTCTCCTTGAGCTGGGCCAGCAGGGCGGCCACCTCCTCGCGGGTGAGGAGCTCGTCGGCGTGCTGGCGCACGACCTCGGTCAGGTGGGTGGCGAGCACGCTGGTGGGGTCGACGACGGTGTAGTTGAGCGTCTCGGCGCGGCTCTTGATGGCCGGCTCGATCCACCAGGCGTCGAGCCCGAAGGCGGGCTCCTTGGTGGGCATGCCCTCGATGGGCCCCGAGGCGATGCCCGAGTCCATGGCCAGCAGGCGGCCGGGGACGACCTGGCCGGTGGCGACGGGGCTGCCGCGGATCTTGATGCGGTACTCGTTGGGCGGCACCTGCATGTTGTCGCGGATGCGCACGGGGGGGAGGATGAGGCCGATCTCCGCGGCGAGCTGGCGGCGGATCGCGGTGATGCGCTCGAGGAGGGTGCCCCCCTGGCGCGTGTCGACGAGGCCGACCAGCCCGTAGCCCACCTCGAGCTCGAGCGCGTCGACCTTGAGCAGGGCCTCGGGGGGCGGGGGCTCGGGGGCGCCGGTCGCGGCGGCGCGGCGTCCCTGCTCGGCGGCGACCCCGGCGCGCCGGGTCCGCCACAGCGCGTAGGCCAGGCCCCCCAGCGTCGCGGCGGTGCCGAGCAGGGGGAGGGTGGGGAGGGGCGTGAGGGCCAGCAGCACGAGGAACGACGCGGTGATCGCCAGGCCCGTGGGCTGGCTGAGGACCTGGCCCGTCAGCTCGGTGCCGAGGTCCTCCTTGGAGCCCGAGCGGGTGACGATGAGTGCGGCGGCGATGGCGACGATGAAGGAGGGGATCTGGCTGGCCAGCCCGTCGCCGATCGTCAGCGTGGTGAAGACCTGGGCGGTCTGTCCGGCGGGCCAGCCCTTCTCCAGCGTGCCGATGGCGAAGCCGCCCGCGATGTTGATCGCGGTGATGATGAGCCCGGCGATGGCGTCGCCGCGGACGAACTTGCTGGCGCCGTCCATGGCCCCGAAGAAGTCGGCCTCCTGGCCGATGCGCTCGCGGCGGCGGCGGGCCTCCTGCTCGTCGATGGTGCCGGCGCTCAGGTCGGCGTCGATGGCCATCTGCTTGCCGGGCATGGCGTCGAGGGTGAAGCGGGCGGCGACCTCGCTGATGCGCGTGGCCCCCTTGGTGATCACCACGAACTGCACGATCACCAGGATCATGAAGATGATCACGCCCACCGCCAGCGAGTCGCCCGCGACGAACTGCCCGAAGGCGCTGATCACGTGCCCCGCGACGCCGATGGCCTCCTCGGGCCCGGAGGCATCGGCGGTGAGGACCAGGCGCGTGGAGGCGACGTTGAGCACGAGGCGGAAGAGCGTGAGCGCGAGCAGGAGCGAGGGGAAGACCGAGAAGTCCAGGGGCTCGCGCATGTAGATCGTGGTCAGGAGCACGAGCACCGAGACGGTGATGTTCAGGCAGATGAGCAGGTCGAGCGCGAAGGGCGGGAGCGGGACCAGCACCACCACGAGCAGGAGGACGAAGCTCACGGGCACGATCAGGCCCCGGTAGCGCGCGGCGCGCAGCACCCAGGCCGGCAGGGCCGTGCTGTTCCGGGGAGCCCGCGTGCTGGGAGTCGCGGCCAAGGGTCTCTCCGGCGGGGGCGGGCCCGCGGGCGGTGTCGAGGGCGGCGCGGCGGCGGGGAGGCCGCCACGCCCCGGTTACGCGGCCTGGTGCTTCAGGCGGTAGACGTAGGCGAGGATCTCGGCGACGGCCTCGTAGAACTCGGGGTCGATCTGGCGCCCGACCTCGACGCGGGCGTACAGGGCGCGGGCCAGCGGGGGCTTCTCGATCATGGGGATGGCGTGGCGGGCCGCCAGCTCGCGGATGCGGAAGGCCAGGTGGTCGGCCCCCTTGGCCACCACGCGCGGGGCGGACATGTTGGCCGAGTCATACTTCAGGGCCACGGAGAAGTGCGTGGGGTTGGTGACGATGACGTCGGCGGTGGGGACGGCCTGGCCCAGGCGCTGCATGATCATCTGGCGGGCGAGGCGGAGGCGCCGCGCGCGGGTCTCGGTATCGCCCTCCATGCTGCGGCGCTCGTCGCGGACCTCCTGCTTGGTCATGCGCAGGTCCCGGAGGCGCTGCCAGCGCTGGTAGGCGAAGTCGGCCAGCCCGATGACCAGGAGCAGGGCGAGGACCCAGAGGCTCATCTGCAGCACCAGGCTCGCCAGCAGGCGCGCCGCGGCGAGGGGCGCCAGCAGGCCCAGGCTGACCACCCCGCTGAACTGGCGCTCGATGACCAGGGCCGCCACCACGCCGACCACGAGCAGCTTGACCCCGCTGACGAGGGTCTTCACGAGGTTGCGGGTTCCCAGCAGGCGCTTGGCCCCGCCGAGGGGGCTGAGGCGGCTGGCCTTGGGTCGGAGCGGCGCCAGCGAGGGAGCCCAGCCCACCTGCAGGAGCTGGGCGAGGCCCGCCACCACGAACATGAGGCCCAGCAGGGGCAGGGCCAGCACGGCGCCGCGCCGCAGCGCCAGCAGGAGAGCGGCGCCCATCTCGTGCGCCACGGCGGCGTCGGCCAGGGCCGCGGGGTCGAGCAGCTCGCGGGTGAGTCCCGCCAGTCCGGCGATGAGCCAGGGGCCCAGGAGGGCCAGGAGCAGGGCCGCTCCGGCCAGATCGATGGCGGCGCCCAGGTCGACGCTGCGGGCCACCTGCCCGCGGGCGCGGGCCTCGCTGAGGCGGCGCCCGGTGGGCTGTTCGGTGCGTTCTCCGAGCTCCTCGGCCACGTGGGGGTTTCCTTGGTCTACTCGGTCAGCGGGCCCGAGGCCCAGGAGAGGAGCTCACGGCCGGCGGCCAGCAGCTCCTCGCCGGCGGCCTCGCGAACGACCGCGAGCCCGGCGATGAGCGCCGCCAGTCCCAGCACGATCTTGATGGCGAAGCCGATCGACAGGATGTTGATCTGCGGGATGGTCTTCATGAGGAAGCCCGTGGCGATGGTCTCGAGCATGAGGATGCCGAGCACCGGGGCCGCGACGCGCAGCGCGAGCTCGAAGCCCGACGAGAGCAAGGCCAGGGCGAGGTCCAGTGGGGGTGCCAGGCCGGCGGCGGCGCCGGGGGGCAGCCCCTCGAAGGTGCGCGCCAGGGCGAAGAAGAGGTTCTCGAGGCCGCCCAGGGCTATGAAGGCGGCGATCGCCAGGTAGAGCATCAGCTCGCCGAGGGCATCGGACTCGGTCTCGAGCGCGGGGTTGTAGACCCCGGCGAGCCCGAGGCCGATCTGCTGGCCCATCAGGTGCCCGCCGAGCTGGACGGCGTAGATGGGGATCGCCGCGAGGAGCCCGACGGCCAGGCCGATGAGGACCTCGAAGCCCATGACCAGGCCGAGCGCCGCGAGGCCGGGCGTGGCGGGGAGCGTGCTGCCGGCGGGCGTGCCGGCGACGCGCACCAGCGGGTAGAGCGCCGCCGCGAGGGCGAGGGCGAGCAGGGCGCGGGCGCGCACGGGGACGGCGGTGCTCCCGAGCATGGGCGCGAAGATGAAGAGCCCGCCGAGGCGGGCCAGCACCAGGAGGAAGGGCTCGATGTGCTGGTCCAGAGAGGGCACGGGGTGGTGGCGCGGGAGGGGTCGGCTTAGGTCAACCGGAACATCTCGGCGGCGAACTCGAGGAGGCGCCCGACGACCCAGGGCGTGATCAGGACCGCGACCAGCACCATGACGACGATCTTGGGGACGAAGGTCAGGGTCTGGTCCTGGATCGAGGTGACCGACTGCAGGATGCTGATCACCAGCCCGATCACCACGCCGGCGCCCAGGATGGGCGCGGCGACTTTGAGCGTGAGGATCAGCGTCGTGCGCACGAGTTCGACGGTGGCGTGGTCGTAGTCCATGAGTGAGGGCCGGGCGGTGGGGCGGGCGGCTAGCCCGCGGGGGTGGCACCGGGGACGACGAAGCTGGTCATGAGGCTGCCGACCACGAGCTGCCACCCGTCGACCAGGACGAAGAGCAGCAGCTTGAAGGGGAGGCTGATGAGCACGGGCGGGAGCATCATCATGCTCATGGAGATGAGCAGGCTGGCGATGACCATGTCGATGACGAGGAAGGGGAGATAGACCCGGAAGCCCATGAGGAAGGCGGTCTTGAGCTCGCTGAGCATGTAGGCGGGGATGAGCGAGACCATGTCCACGTCGGCGCGGGTGAGCTTCTCGGGGGCGGTGGTGTCGATCCCGCGGTAGCTCAGCACCATGTAGAGGCTGGACCAGTTGCCCGTGGCCTCGATCTGGTCGAACATGAAGTCGCGGAGCGGCTGGCGGGCGCGGGCCCAGAGGGTGTCGTAGTCGCGGATCTCGCCGGCGCGGTAGGGAGCGACGGCCTCGGTGTTGATGCGCGCGATGGTCGGGCTCATGACCAGCAGCGTCATGAACAGGGCCAGCCCGAGAATGACCTGCGAGGGGGGGAGCTGCTGGGTGCCCAGGGCCTGCTTGAGCAGGCCGAGCACGACGATCATGCGCACGAAGCAGGTGCACATGAGCAGGATCGACGGGACCAGTGAGACCACGGTCAGCATCAGCACGACGCTGACCAGGGGCGAAAGCCCGGCGGGGTCGGCGGCCTGGGGATCGGCGTCGGGGGTACCCGCGGGGCCGCGCCGGGGCAGGGCGCGGGCCGCTCCCGCCAGGACGCTCAGCGGATTGAGCGAGGCGGGGTCGTCGCCGAGCGGGGCGAGCGCGTCCTCGAGGGAGGGGGCGGTGATGGGAGTCGGTGGCGTTGCGACGGGCGGGCCGTAGAGCTCCTGGGCCCGGGCGGGGCCGGCCACCATGAGCGCGGCCACGCCTGCGAGCGCCAGGCGGACGAGGAGGGGTGTGCCGGGGTGGCGCCTCATGCCGCGCCTCCGCGGAGCTGCGCCAGGCGGGCGCGGACCGAGCCAATGGATGACTCGGGCTCGCGGTCGGGAGGGGCCAGGTCGGGACCCGCCAGGGCGAGGCGGCCCGCGATGCCGGCGCTGTCGGCCTCGGCGGCGGGCGCGCCCGCGAAGGCCCCGAGGAGCTCGTTGAAGCGTGCCGAGATCGACTCGCCGTCGGCGTCGCGGGTCTTGACGATGATGGAGGCGACCTCGTCGGGGTCGGCCAGTTCGGCGAGGGTGTGGAGGCCGGCCGAGCGGCCCAGCCGGCCCCCCGTGGTGTGGGAGAGGAGCAGAACGCGGCGTTCCAGGCGCAGCAGGATCAGGGTCTGCCCGCGCGCCAGGGGGTATCGCCCCAGGACCTCGAGGAGGCCCGCGGGCGAGGGGCCGCCGGGTCCGACCGCCGCGCTCAGCGAGAGGCCCGCGCGACGGCCGGCGAGCCGGCGGACCAGGGCCGCGCCAGCCAGGACCAGTCCCACGACGAGCGCCAGCGAGAGCCCGGTGCGCAGCAGGCCGGCGGGCGCGGCGGTGGCGGGGCCGTTGAGCGGGCGATCGGACTCGACGGGAGTAGCCGTCGTCCGGGCCCCCGCGCGCATGAGCGGGCGATGGTCGTGGCCGAGAGGGCCGGAGCCGAGGCAGACCGGGGCGCCGAGCAGCAGGACCGTCAGCGCGATCGCGCGCGCGAGCGCGGCGGCGCGGCGGGGGAGCTCGGATGCGCAGCGGGGTCCCATCGGTGCCATCCTGGCGACTGGGAGCCGTGGTCGTCCTGACCGCGGCGCGGGGTACCTAGCGAGCCCGGGCGAGGCCGGGCTTCTCGGGGAGACCGGCGGAGATGATCTCGTTGATGCGCACGCAGAAGTTGTCGTTGAGCACCAGGACCTCGCCGCGGGCGATGGGGCGGTCGTTGACGTAGACCTCGACGGGGTCGCCGGCGAGCTTGTCCAGCTCGACCACGGAGCCGTCGCCGAGGCGGAGGACGTCCTCGACGAGCATGCGGGTGCGCCCGAGCTCGATCTTGACGTTGAGGTTCACGTCGGCGAGCAGGTCCATGCCCGCCGGTGGCGTGCTGGGGGCGGGGCCGCTGAACGAGGGGAGATCGAGCGGGGAGGCGCCGGGAGGAGTGGTCGCCGGTGCGGCCTGCTGCTGGAGCGTGGCGACCGCGTGCTGGGCGGAGGCCAGGGCGCTGGCCGCGAGGGACTCGGCGCTGGCGGCGGTGGGCTCGGGGGCGGTGGGCCACGGCCCGTGGCCGTGTAGAACGGGATGAG
>DASPKO010000148.1:0-4034 GCA_035628055.1 Phycisphaerales bacterium | reverse complement strand
CGCGAAGGCGTTGATGGTCTTCTCGTCGGCGAGCAGGTGGAACTCGAAGGTGTACGGCGAGCGCGCCGCCACCGAGCGCTGCACCAGCCGCTGCCCCACGCGGTCGACGACCTGCTGGGCGCTCTCGTCCCGGTGCAGCCCCCCGAACTGCGCCGCCATCTCCTCGCGGGCCTGCAGGCCCAGCGCCACCTCCTGCTCCTCCGAGAGGGCCACCCGCTGGCTCTCCCCCGTCACCGGGTTCTTCGAACTGTTCCAGAAGTAGGTCAGCAGCGAGATGCCCGCGATCACGCCGGCGATCAGCAGGCGGCCGCCGAGGCGCGACCTCCGCGGTGGGTTGAACGGCATGCGCGGTGCTCCCCCGGGACGGTTGACCCCGTCCCGGCGAGCCCAGTAGAAACCGGGACGCCACCCCCGGCCATCGGGAACCCGGAGCGAACCCGCCCGAACTCAGCCTCGGAGGCGGGCCCGTGCCACCAGGAGCGCCGCCCCAGCCAGGAACACCGCGCCACCCACTGCGAGCGGGCGCCACCCCACCCGCCACCACGACGGGTTCTTGGTCTCCCTGGCGAGAACCCTGAGAGGATCGGTCGGGGGCGCGGCCCGGCGGTCCTGCTCGCGCGTCACCACTTCCCCGGTCGCCTGGTCGAGCGCGCTGGAGCAGTACGTTGCCCAGTCGAAGGTGTCCGGACCGAACCGCGCGCCGGTCACGGGAGCGGAGAACACGCGCAGCGTCTCTACCGGGTCGCGCCCGGTTACCCGAGCGGTAATGAAAACCTCCCGCGGAAACCGGGCCTTCATAAGATTCGATGAGTGCTGGAAGGTTCGGAACTCCTGGACCACCGCCAGCCCCGGCCGCGTCTCGCTCCATCTCAGGATCGTCCCGTCCCCGTCGATCCGGACCACGACGCTCCCGTCGGAACTCCGCACCTCCCGCTCTCCCCCCTCGGCCTCGACGACAACGCAGCCCTTATCTTCCTCCGCCAGCCAGGCGAGCTTGTCGCCGAGGCGGGTTGGCGCCGCGTCGGCGGCCAGCCCACTGACCGCTCGTTCCGGAAGAACGGAGCGCCGGCACTGATCAGAGTCTCCCGAGACGACATGAGAGTGCGAGCGGGAAAGGATGGCACCGTCTATCCGGCGCGCCGCCTCGCGCTGCAGGGGATGGGTCTTATCGAGCACAACGCCATGCTCCGGGTCGACGAGCGCCAAGGTCGTTTCGAGCACCGCGCCCGCGCTTGAGCCCGCGTGGACTGTCGACTTGACCTCGTAAAGGCACGTCGCACCGGTACGCATGGACCACCGCTTCAACCAGCCCGTCCACCGACTGGGCCTGTGTCAGCGCCAGGCTCGCCGCCGCCAAAAAGCCAAGCAGGGGGATCAGCACGTTTCGATCCGCGTCGGCACCGTGCAGTCGGGGTAGGTCGTGTTCACAACCGGTCCCGTCGGATTCTCGACACACTGACCGTTGATATAATTCCCGCTGCGTTCCTGGCAAATGCAGGTCCCGACTTCCGACTCCGTAATCTTCTTGGGACCCGGGATTGACCATTGCCACCCACTGCAATAGATCCAGGTGCAATGGCTGGTAGCGACCGGAGGACAACTCTGTATCTCGCAGCAGACCGTCGGGCTCGTCAGCTCCGGGCACGAGCCCCAGACCGCTGCCGCCGCTCCGAGGGCCACCGAAACGACTGTCATCTTCGTGTTCGGACTCTTCATGTTTTGACCTCCCGGTATTCATGAGAAGATACCGAAAACGATCCGACGCGTCAATCCGGAGATAAACATTGAAAACTCGCGCGTTCTCGCTCGTCGAGGTGCTCGTGGCCATGGGCCTGACCCTGCTGCTCCTGGGCTTGGCGGTGGGCATGCTCTCGGGCGTGCGCCAGCAGGCCAGGGGCACGCACTCCCTGGCGAACATCCGGCAGATGGGCGCCGGGCTCACCATGTACACCGTGATTTCGCGCGACCTGCCCCCGACCTTTGGCGTGCCGGTCTGGCCGCCCGCCCAGCCGTGGGCATTCGAGTTCGGGAGCCTCGGCACGGGGAGCTGGTTCGAGCACGAGTGGCTCTACGCCGTGGCCATCACGGCCCTGCTCGGCGACGCCAAGGCCGCCACCGCGCCGGGCAATCCCGCGCCGCGCACGGTCTCCGACTCGGGGATCGCGCTGAGCGATTACTGGCTCACGGGCGCGCTCTACGCCGAGCCCCGCTTCTTCAACTGGGGGACGCGGCTGGGGGTCAGCCAGTTCGCGCCCCAGCCATTCACGTCCATCCGCTACCCCTCGTCAAAGGGCGTGCTGGCGCAGATGGTGGCTTATGAGGGCGGTGAGTCGCGGCAGACCTGCTGCACCACCGACGTCCACTCCGCCGTGCTCTTTGCCGACAGTTCGGCGGAGAGCCTGGTCCGGCGCCGCCTCAACCGCGGTATCTACAACATCTATGGGTCCGGGATGATCCCCCCGGCATGGACCCCCAGTCCCTCGGGGGCGCGCCGGTGCTCGACACCATCGACGGAATCAATGGGCGCGACCGCTAGACCGGCCCGGCCCACGTTTTCACGCCCGCCACTCCCCGGCGTATTCCGTCCGGCACCCGCCCCCGTCGCGCTGCGCCAGCTCGTAGAGCCGCTTGGCGATCTGCCGCAGGTGCAGGGCGTCGTGCGCCGCCCACGAGGTGAGCAGGTCGCCCGCGGTGATGGTCCACCCGCGCGGGTGCGCGTGAGCGCGCGACCAGTCGGGGTCGGAGAGAGCCCGGAGCCTGGCGACGGACTCGCGCCGGGCGGTCACGAACCGCCCCACCTGCTCGACGAGGTCCTGCGCGTTGTAGCCGCGAGCGCCGGACCACCCCTCGGGGTCGATCGGCGGCCACGGCGTGCCCGGGTCGCGCAGCGTCAGGAAGACGCGTGTGCCGAAGTCCTCGACCTCCTCGTCCGCCAGGTGGCCGACGATCTCGAGCACCGACCAGGCA
The DNA here is from genome assembly GCA_035628055.1 of Phycisphaerales bacterium. GTDB lineage: Bacteria > Planctomycetota > Phycisphaerae > Phycisphaerales > UBA1924 > DASPKO01. Next base: position 1,067 of record DASPKO010000148.1, on the reverse strand, counting down.
CCCCCCGGCGGTTTCCAGCGGGCCGCCTCCGCGTCGACGCACGCCACCACCGCGGGCAGGGCCGCGCCAAAGCGCTCCAGGCGGTCGATCAGCAGGCTGGCGCCGGTCTCGTCCACGAGTCGCCCGTGTGATTCACCAACGGCGGGCGGCGTTCACCCGAGGCCGGCGCGCCAACGCGGCTCACAGAGATACACGCTCCGGACCCAGAGCGGATCCTGGGGCCCCGCCGGCTCGCGGACGCCCGCCGTCAACTGCTCCCCTCGCGCATCCGGTCCAGCCCGGCCGGGAACGGGTAGCTCGGGAAGACCCCGACCTGCCCGAATCGCCACATCGCCGGGCTCGGATAGACGTCCCCGCGGAATCCCGCCTCGTACATCGTGCGCAGCACCGTCTCGAAGCTGGGCGGGTTCCCGCCCGGCCCGAGCAGGCGGTTCGAGCGCGCCGCCAGGAACGAGACGCTCGCCGCCGGCTGGCGCTCGCGGCGCCCCTCGAGCATCCGCGAGATCGTCTCGAACCCGCGCGCCAGGTCGTCCAGCGTGAAGTGGTCCCGATTCCGCGGGCGCAGCAGCGCCAGGATCAGCACGCTGTCGAGGTCGTACTTGAGCACGTACGGCTCGCGGTCGCCCGCCGCGTGCACCGCCACCGCCTCGTGGAACATCTTCGCGTACGACGTGACGGAGCGGGGCGACCATTGGCTGGTGCGGATCAGCTCCACGAGCTGGGTGATGATGCCGTGCGCGTTGTCCTGGTCGTTCACCCCGCAGACCACCGCCCGGTACCGCCCGTCCAGCACGTCGCGGAGCATGTCCTGGCCCCACAGGATGCGGATGCGCTCTCCCGCGAGCGGCCCCTGCTCGGCGCTCGCCGGCGACGTGTCCGCGGCCCCGCTCACCGTCCCCGGGAGCAGGCTCACCCGGTCGGGAAACTGGTCCGCCGCCAGCAGGCCGTCCCCCTCGTCGTCGTACAAATGCACGCCGGCGGTCCCGGGCTTTCCGTTCGGGGCGTCCGGGCGCCGGCCTGGCTTGGTTCCCGCGGTACCCGCTGTGTCGTGCCCGGCCATGGTGAGC
>DASPKO010000147.1:0-13259 GCA_035628055.1 Phycisphaerales bacterium | reverse complement strand
GGTCCAGCCGGTGTAGTAGAAGGCCAGGGAGCGCAGGCGGCGCGCGTCGGCGACCTGCTCGGCGAGCGCCTCGTTCTCGCGGCCCGACTCCTCGGCCTTCTCGAGCGCCTCGACCCGGCGATGGACCTTGGTCGCGACGTCGGACATCTCCGTCCGCAGGGCGCGGAGAAGGCGGTCGGCCTCGGCGACCTCCTCCGCGCTCGCCAGCCGCAGCCGGTGCCGCTCGACGATCTCTTCGGCCTTGACATAGCCGGCCTTGGCCAGGTTCAGGCGGAGCTCGAAGGACTCGGACTCGGGAACCAGGCTCAGGAGTTCACGGCTGCCGTCCTCCCACAACCGCCGGCGGGCGGGGTCGGTCTCGGCCTCGAGGAGCGCGACGTAGACCTTCGCCAGGCGCTGGGCGAGGGGACCCCGGGCCTCCGGCTTGGCCCGGCGGAGCTGGGCGGCGAGGTGGTCGGCCTGGAGGGGACGGAGACCGAGCCGGTCGAGGTAGGCCTCGAGCTGGGCGTCGGCGTCGGGCGCGGGCTCGGCCGGCAGGTCGGCCAGGGGTTCGGCCTCCTGGGCCAGGGCGGGCGCCGCGCCGGGCCCCGCGAACGCCAGGAGCGCCAGGAGCGCGAGGGTGGCCCGGGCTGGTCGCACCATCTCTCCTAGGGGTTGGGGGACGCGGCGGGCGGCGCGTGCGGGGCCGAAGCGGAGGCGGCCCGGAGTTCGCGGAGTGGCGGCCACTGCGCCGCGGGGTGCCAGCCGTAGCTGGCGTCGAACTCCCGGAGGAGGGCGGCCGCCGAGCCCGGATCGCCCAGCGCCGAGGCGGTGACCGCGGCCTGCGCGAGGCAGACGCCCGCGAGGTAGGGGTGCCCCTCGGCGAACGCCGCGGGAACCGAGAGGAGGCTGAGCAGCCCGGCGCGCTGCTGGGCCGGGTCGGGCTCCTGGAGGAGGGAGCGACCAATCGCGGCGCGGCACCAGGCGGCGACCCAGGCGGGCGGCGCCGAGTCCATCCGCTGCTGGAGCATGACGCGGGCGCGGCGGCGCTGCTCGTCGGTCCCGGTGCGGGCCGCCACGACTTCCCACGCCAAGCGCACGCCCGGGTGATCGGTGGGGTCGGCGAGCGGTCGCCGGGCTTCTCCCGCGCCGGCTTCCGCGGCGGCCGCGTGGCGGTACAGGGCGGCGAGCTGGGCCACGACCGCGTCCATCTGTGCGAACTGGTCCCAGGCCGGGGAATCGAGGGCGGCCCGGAGACCGGGTTCGGGGAGCCAGATCGGCGGGAGCGCCGGGACCAGCTCGGTGCGCGGATCGATGATGGGCGGGAGTGCCAGGCGACCGCCCTCCCACTTGTCCGCGGCGGCGGCCTGCTGACGGCGGACGTCGAGCCAGGCCAGCCAGGGCACGATGCTGGCGGCCTGCGCCCCGCGCTGGAGCCGGCACCGGAGCAGGCCCTGGGCGATGACGGCGCCGGTCGGGCCTCCCGGGCGCGGATGGGCGGCGAAGAGCTCTTCCAGCAACGGTTCGGCGGCACGCCAATCGCCGCGCTCCACGCGGGCTCGGGCGCGGAAGGCGGCCTGCGCGAGGGGCGTGAGCGGGGCGGCGCTGGAGGCCGCGGGCCCCGCGACATGACGAACGCGGTCCCAGGAGACGGTCAGGGGCTCACCCCCCTGCTCGGCGACGGTCACCCCGGCCGGGGAGGCGGAGCGGACCTGGCCCGGGAGGGGCTCGGCGTGACCGCGGAGAAAGACCTGCGCGCCCCCCGTCGCGGGCCAGAGCGCGAGGGCGGCGCAGGCGGCGGCAACGGCCCGAGGCCTCACCGGCGCGGCCCTTCGATGTGCGTGTAGGTGCCGCCGCTGTTCTGGGCGATGCGGCGCATCATCTCTTCGGAGGAGCGGTCGACGAAGGTGATGCAGTGGATCGCGACCTTCTTGCCGGACCGGTTCAGGAACGTGATCTGATCCTCGACCGCGGGGTCGAACATCCCGTCGGTCATGAAGTAGACGGCGTCGGGCCGCGGGCTCATGTTGAAGACGGCCTCGAGGGCCGGGCCCGGCACGGTCCCGCCGGTCGCCACGAACTCGGCGACCTTGTCCAGGGCCCAGCGCTTGCCGTCATCGCCGGCCTCGGTCCAGCGGAGCCGCCCGCCCAGCGGGTAGGCCTCGGATGAGAAGGCGACGACCAGAAAACTCATGTGCTCGAGGAGAGACCCGAGCGACTCGGAGAGCTCGACCTTGAGGCGCTCGATCTTTTCGCCCTGCATGGAGCCGGAGACGTCGACGACGAAGGCGAAGCGCGAGCCGCGCGCCTCGACGCCGAAGAAGCTGGCCGCCCCGCCCCCGGTGCCCCCGGCCCCGAGGCCCGACCCGTCGTCGGTCCCGCCTCCCGTGCCGCGGAGGGCTTCGGCGATCTCGCCGATGTCGCCGGCGCCCGCTCCGGGCAGGTCGTCGCCCGAGGGCATGTCCAGCCCCGTGCCGGCGGGGGTCTCGCCCAGGGCCGAGTCGGGAATGCGGGGGACGTCGGCACTGAGGGCGGCGTCCTGGGCGGACTGGAGCTCGAGCTCGCTCACGGGGGTGAGCAGGACCTCGCCGCGGGCGCTGGGCGCGGCGCCCCGGGTAGCCTGAAAGTAGACGAGGGTGGCCGCCAGGACCATCACCACGTGGATGACGACCGAGGCGAGCAGGGCCAGGGCGGACCCGCCGTAAAAGACGTGGACCGCGCGGAGTCCCGCGGATCCCGGCGCGGCGCCCGAGAGAGCCGCCTTGCCGACCTGGGCGGATTGGCGAGCGGGCCGCGGCTGGAGTTTCGCCTGGTCCATGCGGGGGGTCGCGGGCGCCACAGCGGGTCTCCGAGGCGGGGTCGGCCCGGGAAAGTCTTCGCACCCGGGACAATACCGGTTCATCGGACCGACGCTGCCCGGCCCCTGGGAGCCGAGCGGGGTAGTCTATGAAGACCCGACGCCAGGAAGGACGCGCATGCCCACCGCCGCCCGGTCCACGAGCATCGATTCCCGCCCCGGGGCCACCGGCCCGGGCGGCCCGGCGGCCTGGGAGCGTGTGCTGGTCAAGGTGAGCGGAGAGGCCTTCGGCTCCAGCGGGATCGACCCGGGCGACCTGGCCCTGCTGGCCGGCGAGATCACCGACGCGCACGCCACGGGGGCCCAGTTGGCGGTGGTGGTGGGCGGTGGGAACTTCGTCCGCGGCGCCAAGTTCGCGCGGGCGGCGCACATCCACCAGGCCACGGCGGACTACATGGGCATGCTGGCGACGGTCATCAACGGGCTGGCGCTCAAGGAGGCGCTGCTGCACGTCGGCGTGGAGTCGCGGGTGATGTCCGCGATCGAGATCCGCGCCGTCGCCGAGCCGTTCATCCGGGGGCGGGCCCTGGGGCACATGGAGAAGGGGCGGGTGGTGATCCTGGTGGCGGGGACGGGCAACCCGTTCTGCACCACCGACACGTGCGCGGCCCTGCGGGCGACCGAGCTCGAGTGCCGGCTGCTGATGAAGGCGACCAAGGTGGACGGGGTGTACACCGCCGACCCGCACAAGGATCCGGGAGCCAAACGGTACGAGCGGCTCACCTTCGCCGAGGCGATGGCCCAGAACCTCGGCGTGATGGACATGACGGCGATCACGATGTGCCGGGAGCAGAACATCCCGGTGCTGGTCTTCGACTACCGGGCCAAGGGGAGCATCCGGCGCGTGATCCAGGGCGAGGCGATCGGGACCCTCGTCAGCAATGGCGAGGGGGCGCGCGGCTAGCCGGTGCTGGACCTGCGGGGGGCAGCGCACGGCGGCGGGGCGCGGCGGGGGGTACGCTTGGCCGCGAAGAACTGGACCGGAGAGCCACGATGAACGACCCCGACACGATCCTCCTCGAGACCGAGGAGCTGATGACCAAGGCCGTGGACTACCTGAAGAAGGAGCTGCGCGGGCTGCGCACGGGGCGGGCCACGCCGGCCCTGGTCGAGTTCGTCAAGGTGGACTATTACGGGGCCCTGACGGACCTGAAGTCGCTGGCCTCGATCTCGGTCCCGGAGCCGACGCAGCTCCTGATCAAGCCGTTCGACGCCGGCGCCGTGCACGAGGTGAAGAAGGCCATCGAGGCGTCGGGGCTGGGGCTCAACCCGATGGTGGACGGCAAGCAGGTGCGGATCAACGTGCCGGCGCTCTCCGGGGACCGGCGCAAGCAGCTGATCGCGCACGCCAAGAAGCTGGCCGAGGAGGCCAAGGTGAGCCTGCGGAACGCGCGTCGGGACGGCAACAAGCACGCCGACGCTCTGACCAAGAGCACCGCCCGGCACTACCCGGAGGACGAGATCCAGACGCTCAAGGACGAGGTGCAGGACCTGCTCAAGAAGTACGAGAGCGAGGTGGACCACATCGTGGAGGCGAAGCAGAAAGAGATCGAGACGGTGTGAGGCGGAGCTAGCGCGCCCCCGTCTCGCGCCCCTTGAGCTTTACGGTCAGCTCCAGGTCCTGCCCGTCGCGGCGGACGGTCACCTTCACCTCGTCACCGACCTTGTGCCGGGCGAGCTGGCGCATCCATCCCTCGACGCCATCGATCGGGGCGCCGTTCCAGGCCATGAGCCGGTCCCCGGCTTTGATGCCGGCCTCGGCGGCGGACGTGCCCGGATAGACGTCCCCCACGGGCACGCCCACCTCGTCCTCGCTGTAGCTCCCCGGGGCGATGCCGAAGCGCACGCGCGCCCCGCGAACGCCTCCCTGGGGCGCCGGGGCGCCCGCGTCGATCTTCGGCGGGGCGTACACGAGGGCGCCATCGCGCGTCGCCAGGTCGCGCGTGATGGTGGTCGCCAGGGCCGAGACGCGGACGCCCCCCTCGGCGTTGATGAGGTCGGCGGTGTCCGCCGGGGTGTGGTATTCCTTGTGATAGCTGGTAAAGAAGAACAGCACCGGGATCTGGGCCGAGTAGAAGCTGGCGTGGTCGCTGGGGCCCATGCCGCCCGGCTTGGGGCTGATACGGATGCCGGCGGCCTCGAAGCGCGGGCGGAGCCAGTCCGCGAAGCCCTCGGCGGTGCCGACGCCGCCGACTTCCAGGGGCGGGTCGTCGCGGAGGCGACCGATCATGTCCATGTTGAGCATGGCGTAGATCGAGGCGGCCGGGACGGGCGACTCGCGCACGAAATGCCGGGAGCCGAAGAGTCCGAGCTCCTCCCCCGAGAAGCCCAGGAAGAGGATGGACCGGCGCGGCTGGTCGTCGGCCATCGCGGCGGCGTCGCGGGCTAGGGCCCGGGCGGCCAGGAGCAGTCCGGCGGTTCCGGAGGCATTGTCGTCGGCGCCGGGATGGACCTGCCCGATGAACTCCTCGCGGGCACCGCCGGCCGAGCCGTCCCCCACGTGGTCGAAGTGGGCGCCGAGCACCACGTACTCGTCGGCGAGTTCGCCGCGACCGGGCAGGATCGCGCCGACATTGACCGACTCGCGCGGGACCCGCTCGACCGTCACGTCAAGGCGGGCCGAGAGGTCAAGGGGGCGAACGCCCGGGTTCTCGTCGGCCCAGGCACGCAGCTCCGAGAGCGAGGGACCCGCCGGCGCCAGGGCGGCCTCGAGCACCTCCTCGGCGAGCATCACGACCGGGACTTCCAGCGGCCTTCCCAGGCGCAGCGAGCCGAAGGTTTCGGGCCTGCCGGTGCGCGGATCGTCCGCCCCGGGCGGATTCACGACCACCACGCCGGCGGCCTTGCGCTCGGCGGCGGCGCGGACCTTCGCCTCGAGATTCGCGGCGGGACTCCACGAGCCGGCGCCCTCCTGCGACCAGCGGCTGCGGCCCTGGGCGTCCATGGGCTCGAACCGGAGCAGGACGGCGAGTTTGCCTGAGAGGTCGGTGTCGGGCGGGTAGGAGGAGTATCCGTCGGGCCCGTCGGTGATCGAATAGCCGACAAAGACCAGCGGGCCCGAGACGGTCCCGGAGCCGGAGTTCGAGAGGATCTCGAGCCCGTTCCCCAGCTCGGCGCGCTGCCGGCTCGGGGCGGCCTCGATGTCCACGCTCGCGGCGAGCGCCCGGACCATGGTCCCGGCCGTGAACGGCTGGGTGAAGCTGGGCGTCCCGGTTTCGTCCTTGAACGCGGGCTCGAGGCCCGCGGCCGTGAACCAGGCCTGGAGATAGGCGGCGGCGCGCAGGTTCTCGCTCGTGCCCGTCAGGCGGCCGGCGTACTCCGGGCCGGCGAGGGTCCCGACGATGCGCTGGTAGAGCGCCACATCGTCGGGGTTGACGGGCGGCTTCTGGCTGGCCGGCTCGATGATCGTCGCCGGATCAGCGACCTCGTGCTGGGCGACGGCCGGGAGGGTCAGCCCCGCGAGGGCGAGCAGGGCTGCGGCAAGCGGGCGGGGATGAAGAGACACGGGCCGAGTCGGGGGCATGGGGTGCTCCGCGCCAGTGGACTGGGGCTGGTACCGGCGCCGGGGCCGGAAGGTTCGGAGAGGGCTCAGCCGGCGGGCGCGGGGTGCTCGCCCCCGCCGTAGGCGCCCCCGACGTGGTCGCGCACCACCCAGAGGTCGGGAAAGAAACGGATGGAGAGCGTGCCGGCGTGATACTTGGCCCCGGCCGAGCCGCCCGTGCCCGTCTTGGAGCCGATCATGCGCTCGACCATCTTGACGTGGTGGAAGCGCCAGATGGCGACCCGCTCGTCGAACTCGATGAACTGCTCGCAGAGACGGAACTGCGGGTAGTGGGCGTCGGCGTCGCGGTAGAGGCGGACGAGCGCGGCGACGACGGCCTCGTCGACCTGGTGGGGCTGCGAGGTGTCGCGCTCCAGCACGGAGCGCGGCATGGCGAAGCCGGCGCGGTGGAGGTGGTGGAGCAGATGGTCGTAGATCGTCGGGCGGGCCAGGAAGCGGCCGAGGTCGGCGCGGGCGCGGGCGTCGTCGCCGGCGAGGCTCATGAGCCGGGGATTCTTCGCCCCGCACATGAACTCGATCAGCCGGAACTGCACGGACTGGAAGCCGCTCGCGGGGCGGAGGTGGTCGCGGAACTCGGCGAAGTCGAGGGTCGACATGGTCTCGAGCAGGGGGATCTGCTCGATGAGCAGGTGGACGATGCGGTGGAGGCGGTCGAAGACCCGGGCCGCCTTGAGGGGCGCGTCGGCGTCGAGGTGCCGGCAGACGACTTCGAGCTCGTGCAGGGACTGCTTGAACCAGAGCTCGTAGACCTGGTGCGAGATGATGAAGAGCATCTCGTCGTGGTGCTGGCTCTGGGACCGCTGCAGCTCGAGGAGGTCGGGGACAAAGAGATAGCTGCCGTAGGTGAGCTTGCCCGGCCGCTCTGGGTCGCCCATGGTCATGCGCTGGCGATGGTAGCGGAGGGGGCGGGCGGGATGCCGGGAGCCACGGGCGGGCCGCGCGCCCGGGATCGCACCCGCCGACCCCACTACGCTTGCCCGGCATGGAGCTCTCGCTGGCCGGGAAGTCGGCGCTGGTGTGCGGGTCGAGCCAGGGCATCGGGCGGGCGGCGGCGGAGGAGCTGGCGCGGCTTGGGGCTTCCGTGACGCTGCTGGCACGCGACCCGGACAAGCTGCGGGCGGTGGCGACCGGCCTGCCCGCTCCGGAGCGCGGCCAAGCACACGGCTGGGCGAGCGCCGACTTTGCCGATCCCGCGGCCGTGGAGGCGACGGTGGCGGGCCTGACGACCGCCGGCGGCGGACGGATCTACCACGTGCTGGTCAACAACACCGGGGGTCCGGCGCCGGGGCCGGCGCTCGACGCGGCGCCCGCGGCGTTCGAGGCGGCGTTCCGTGCCCACCTGATCTGCAACCAGGTGCTGACGCGCGCCGTTGTGCCGGGCATGAGGAAGTCGCGGTATGGGCGGATCGTCAACATCATCTCGACCTCGGTGAAGCAGCCGATTCCGAACCTCGGCGTCTCGAACACGGTGCGTGCCGCAGTGGCGGCCTGGGCCAAGACGCTGTCGATCGAGCTGGGGCCGCACGGCATCACGGTCAACAATGTGCTGCCGGGGTACACGCGCACGGCCCGGCTGGAGGCCCTGGTCGGGTCGAGGGCCCGCGAGCGCGAGTGCGACCGCGCGACCATCGAGGCGGAGCTGATCGAGACCATCCCAGCGGGCCGGTTCGCCGAGCCGGGGGAAGTGGCGGCCGCGGTGGCCTTCCTGGCCTCGCCGGCGGCCGGGTATATCAGCGGCATCAACCTGCCGGTCGATGGGGGCCGGCTGGGAACGCTGTGATGGCCGGCGCGCCGCGGGGATCGACCTGGGCCCTCGGGCTGGTGCTGCTGACGGTGGCGCTGCTGCCGACGCTCGCGCTGGCGTACGCGCAGCTCGCGGGGATCTCGCTGCCCGGCTGCGGGATCGGGAGCCCGTGCGCCGCGGCCGCCGCGTCCCGCTGGGGGCGGGTGCCGGGGATCGGCTGGCCGGTGTCGTACCTCGGTACGGCCTTTTTTTTGGCGCTGTTGGCGGCGTGGTCCAGAGCGCGAGAAGGAGCGGGGCGCAGCCTCCGGGCGATAGCCGTGGCGGGCGGGGTGGTCTCGCTGCTTTACGTCGGGGTGATGCTCGGCGTGCCGGGCGTGCCGCGGTGCGGGTATTGTCTGGCGACCCACGCGGCGAACCTCCTCTTTGTCGGCGTGGCGTGGCGGCATCGCGCCGGACCGGGGGCGGCGGGGACGGCCCGCGCGGCCGCCCGCCCCCAGCTCGCCCTCGCGATCGCCCTCTTCGTGCTCGTGACGGCGGGGCTGGCGCTTGGCGACCGCGGGCTGCGGCGCGCCGCCCGCGCCACGGCCGAAGACGACCTGGCGCGCGCGACCTCGCACATGGTCGGCGCTCCGGCGCGATCGCACGACACGTTCGCGGGGCGGTACCCGGTGGGACCGCCCGAGGCAGCGGTCCGGGTCGTGCTGTTCACCGACTACCAGTGCCCGGACTGCCTGCTGATGGAAGGGCAGGTGGCGCAGCTCCGGGCGGGGCGCCGGGACGTCTCGTTCTCCATCAAGCACTTCCCGATGGCCGCCGACTGCAACCCGCACATGCGGGGACAGACCATCCACGCCAACGCCTGCTGGGCGGCACGGGCGGCCGAGGCGGCGGGGATGCTCGGCGGTGTGGAGGGGTTCTGGAGGATGCACGAGTGGCTGTTCGGGCGCCGGGGCTCGTTCACCGACGCCGAGCTGACGGCCGGCGCCGCCCAGCTCGGGCTCGACGCCGCGGCGCTGGTGCGGCTCATGCAGGGTTCCGAGGTCGAGGCCCGGGTCCGCGCCGACGTCGAGGAGGCGGTGGCCCTGGGCCTCTCGCACACCCCGATGGTGTTCGTGAACGGGGTGCTGCTGCGCGGCTGGACCGCGCCCGGGGCGCTGGTGCGGGCCGTGGAGGCGGTGGCCTCGGCCGGGCCGGGAGTCCCCGCGCGCGGGCGCCCGCCGCCGGCCTCTGACAAGTACCTGGGCGACTGGCTCGAGCAGCCGCGGCTCGCCGTGCCATCGGACCCGTCCCCGCGCGCGATCGGCACGGAGGCGGCGGGCGTCACCATCGTGGTCTTCGGTGACCTGCTCGAGCCCAACACGGCCCGCGTGGATGGGCTGGTGCGCTCGATGTTCCAGACGCGCTCCGACCTCCGGTACGAGTTCCGGCACTTCCCCGCCGACCAGGCCTGCAACCCGGCGGTGCCGCGCACGATCGTCCCCGGCGGGTGCCTGACGGCGCGGGCCGCCGAGGCCGCGGCGCGGGCCGGCGGGCCGGACCTGTACTGGCCCGTGCACGTGTGGCTGATCGGGCTGGCGCGGCCCCCCAGTGAGACCGAGTTGGTGGAGCGGTACGAGGCGCTCGGCCTCGAGACCGCCAGCGTGCGCGCGCTGATGGACGGGCCCGAGGTGAGCGCCGCGATCGCCACGGACATCGCGGCCGCGGAGGCGCTCGGGCTGGCGGCGGTCCCGCTCGTGGTGGTGAACGGGCGGGCGGTCCCGCACTGGGTGCCGCTGGACGGACCGCTGCTGGAGCGCATCGTGGCGGCGGCGGCGCGCGCGGGCTCGGAACCCGCCCGGTGAGCCGCTGTCGGGAGCGGCCCGGATACTCCGGGACGGGTATCCTCACCGCGTGACCGCTCGTTGGCTGGCGCTGTGGCTTTTGGTGGGCGCGAGTGGGGTCCCGGCCTCCCCCGCGTTGTGCCAGCCGACCGAGGCGCGTGTCCCCGCGCGTCCGGTCGCGGCCCAGCAAGACCCGGTCATCTATACGATCGACCTCGCCGATGCCCGCACGCAGACGATCCGAGTCTCGATGTCGCTCCCGGCGGTGGAGGGGCCCGTCGAGGTGGCCCTCCCCGTGTGGCGGCCCGGGCGCTACGCGGTGCTGGACGCCGCCGGCACGATCCGGACGGTGACCGCGGCGACCACCGGCGGCGCGCCCGTCCTGATTAGCAAGGCCGACAAGACAACCTGGCTGATCGAGGCGAACCAAGGGGCGGGTGAGGTGGGGCTGGTCGTCTCGTACGACGTGTACGCCAACTCGCTGGCGGACCGGACGCGGCACGCGGACGACACGCACGCCTTCATCTCCCCCTCGGCGGTATTGCTGTACGCCCCGGCGTTCCGCGACCGGCCGGTCGAGGTCCGCCTCGTCGGCCTGCACGAGGGATGGTCGATCGCCACCGCGCTGGCGCCGGGGCCGGGCGGCCCGGGTACGTTCCGGGCGCCGAACTACGACGCGCTGGTCGACGCCCCCATCGAGGCGGGGCGGCACGAGCGCTTCAGCTTCCAGGCCGGCGGCGTGCGGCACGACGTCGCCCTGTGGGGCGCGAGCCCCGACGAGTTCGATGCCGACCGGATGGGCCGGGATTTCGCGGCGCTCGTCGAGACCCAGCGGGCGATCTTCGGCGAGCTCCCGTACGACCGGTATCTCTACATCGTGCACGCCGGCCCGGGGTTCGGCGGTGGGACCGAGCACTTCGCTTCATTTGTCGCGCAGACCGGGCCGCTCGCCCTGGCGGGTTCGAAGCGGCCCGCGGGGGCTGGCGGGGATGCCGCCAAGGCATACCGCGGACTGCTGAGCCTGATCTCCCACGAGCACTTTCACACGTGGAACGTCAAGCGATTCCGCCCGAGGGACCTGACGCCGTACGACTATCGCCGAGAGCAGTACACGAGCCTGCTGTGGCTCGTGGAGGGGACGACGAGCTACTACGACGACCTGTGCTGCGCCCGCGCCGGCGTGTGGAAGCCCTCCGATTACCTGACGGCGCTGGGGGACACGATCACCGGCGAGGCGGCGCGCCCGGGCCGCCACGTGCAGTCGCTGGCCGAGTCGTCCTTCGACGCCTGGATCAAGTTCAACCGCGCGACGCCGGACAGCGCCAACGCGACGGTTTCGTTCTATTCAAAGGGGGCGCTGGTCTCGTTCCTGCTCGACATGCGGGTGCGGGAGTCGACGGCGGGCGCGAGGTCGCTCGACGACGTCATGCGCGAGCTGTACCGGCGTTTCCCCCCCACCGGGCCGGGGTACACGCCGGGCGACCTGCTCGGCGTCCTGCGCGAGCTCACCGGGGAGGACTTCTCCGGCTTCTTTGCCGACTATGTCTCGGGGACCGAGGAGCTCCCGGTGTCCGCGGCGCTGCGCGTCGTCGGGCTCGAGCTGCGCCCCGCGGAGGGTTCGGAGCACCCGAGGCCGCGCGGCGAGGAAGGGCCCGGCGCTCGCGAAGACGACGCGGCGGACACCGTCAGACCCGGCCGGCCCGCCTATCTGGGGCTCACACTCGCGGACCGGGGTGGGCGCGCCGTGGTGACGGGGGTTGCATCGGATGGGCCGGCCTACGACGCGGGCATCATCGTGGACGATGAGGTCGTCACCCTCGACGACCGCCGGCTCATGGCGGGCGACCTGGAAGAGCGTCTCAAGGGGCTCGAGCCCGGGCAGGTCGTCCGCCTGCGCACGCTGCGGCGCGACCGCGAGCGCCTCGTGGAGGTGGCGCTGGCCGGGCTGCCCGAGAACCGCCGCCCCCACAAGCTCGTGCGGGTGAAGGACCCGACCCCGGAGCAGCGGGCGGCGTACCGGTCCTGGATCGGGCACGCCTGGCCCGAGGAATGAACCGTCCGGCGCCGGCGGCGCGCCGGCGCCGCGGGCTCGGGAGCGACATCAGCCACCCGGCCTAGCCCAGGAGGACGTCCAGAAGCTCCGGCACTCCCTCGCCGCGCGTCGCCACCGTCTCGAGGATGGGCCGCCTGCCGGCGATGTCCCGCAGGTCGCGCACCAGCTCGTTGCGGCCCGGGTGGTCCGCCTTGTTGCAGACGAAGACGTCGGCGATCTCGAGGAGGCCGGCCTTGTCCATCTGCACGGCGTCTCCCATCCCGGGCGTGAGCACCACCACGGTGCGGTCCACGTGCTGGCGGATCCGCGTCTCGTTCTGGCCGGCTCCCACGGTCTCGACGAACACCGTGTCGAAGCGCGCGCCCGATCCGGCGCCGGTGGGCGGGGTGGCGCCGGGACCACCCGTGCCCGGGCAACCGCCGATCAGCCCGATAATCTCGTTGACGGCGTGATAGTCTTCGCCGCCGATCGCCAGCGAGCGGTAATAGACGGCCTCGTCCAGTGCGTTGAAGTCGACGCGGAGGCGGTCGCCGAGCAGGGCCCCGCCGGTGATCGGGGAGAGCGGGTCGAAGGCCACGACGGCGCAGCGGCCGCGGGCGGCGGCGTCGCCGGCCCGGGAGCGCCGCGTGAACTCGCCGGCGAGCTGGGCGACGATCGTGCTCTTGCCCGCGCCGGGCGCCCCGGTGACGCCGATGACCCGGGCCGGTCGGCGCGAGACGGCCCCGGGCGTGGCGGGCTTCCCGGCGTGCAGGAGGGAGATGTCGCGGGCCAGGCGGGCGACGCTGCCGGGCGCCCCCACGTCGGCGCCGCGCGGGCGGGTGGCGCTCCGCACCGCCTCGACGATCTCGAGCAGGCCCGTGCCCGTCGTGAAGCACTTGGCGATCCCGCCGGCGAGCAGGGCCGGCAGGTCCTCCTGGGGGAGGATGCCACCCATGTAGACCGGGATGTCGGGCCGGCCCACGTCGGCGAGTGCGGCCAGCAGCTTGGGGCCAAGCACCAGGTGCGAGTTGCTCATCATGCTGGCGGCGATGACGTCGCAGTCCTCGTCGCGGGCCGAGATCGCCAGGGAGCGCGGCGTCTGCCAGAGGCCGGAGTAGATGACGTGCACGCCCGAGTCACGCAGGGCCCGGGCGATGACCTTGACGCCGCGGTCGTGCCCGTCGAGGCCCATCTTGCCCAGCAGCACCCTGGGGCGATGATCGAGTTCGGCGCAGCGGTCACGCTTCTCGAACTCGGTGGTCGGG
>DASPKO010000146.1:0-2434 GCA_035628055.1 Phycisphaerales bacterium | reverse complement strand
AGCGCCCAGTCCCGAGCCAGGACACCCTCGACCGGCAGGGCCGTCACGACCTCGCTCGCGCGCCGGGCGATCCAGCGGTTGGCCTTCCCCGGCACCGCGTCCAGGTTCACGAGCGTCACCGGGACGCGCTCGGCCCGGGCCGCCTGGACCACCGGCGCCGCCACGAACCCGCCCATGGCGACCACGCGCACCGTGCCCTCGTCCCGAGCCGCGCGGATCACGGCCCGCGCCCGGCGCACCGACGGGCCCCACGAGCGCACGAAGCGGACCAGGCCGCGCGGGCGCACGCTCGCGGGCCGGGCCGGCACGGGCTCGAAACTGACGCCCTCCCCCTCCAGGATGCCGCGGTCGATGGAGCGCTCGGAGCACAGGAAGACCGAGCGCACCGGGCGCCTGGCGGCCAGCTCCTCCAGGGCGCGCGCGATCGCCAGCCCCGGGTAGAGGTGCCCCCCCGTCCCGCCCCCGGCAAAGATGAACGTGGTCCGGCCCGATCCCGCGGCGTCCATGCGGCGCGACGATAGGTCGGCCGGGCCCGAGCCCGTCACCGGGCGAGGCTCTCGCGGGTGAGCATCAGCTCCAGCGTCTGGCAGACGTGGTCCACCTCGCGGGGCGTCAGGTGGTTGTGGAACGGCAGCGCGATGGTCCGCTGGCTCACGCTCTCGGCGATCGGGAAGTTCCCCGGCGCGCACCCCGGCTTCTCCCGGTACAGCGGCTGGAGGTGGATGCAGGGGAAGTAGTCGGCGGCGCCGATCTCGTGCCGGCGCATCCCCTGGATGATCCGGTCGCGCTCGGCGCGCGTGTACGACGAGGCCAGCCGCACCACGAACACGAACCAGCTCATCGCGGTGCCGGGGTCGAGCGTGGGAAGCATCAGCTCGGTGTGGCACATCAGCCGGTCGAAGTACAGGCGCGCCGCGCGCTGCCGCTTCTCGATGATCTCGTCCAGCCGGCGCATCTGCCCGAGCCCGATGGCCGCGTTCACCTCGCTCAGGCGGTAGTTGAACCCCAGGCGGTCGTGGCAGAGCCAGCTCCCGATGCCCGCCGCGGCGCTGGCGGCCTCGGGGCCGTGGGCCAGCGGGCGTCCCTGGTTCCGCATCGAGCGGCAGAGGTCCGCCAGACGCCGGTCGCTGGTGACGATCATGCCCCCCTCGCCGGTGGTGATCTGCTTGTTGGGGTAGAAGCCGAACACGCCCAGGCGCCCGAACGAGCCGGCGGGCCTCCCCTTGAGCGAGCACCCCAGCGCCTCGCAGCAGTCCTCGACCACGGGGATCTCGTGCCGGGCGGCGATGCCCGCGACCTCGTCGAGCCGGGCGGGGTTGCCCAGGGCCTCGACGGCCACGATGGCCTTGGTGCGCGGCGTGATCGCCCGCTCCAGGCGCTCGGGGTCCATGTTCAGCGTGCGCGGGCAGATGTCCACGAAGACCGGGCGGGCTCCCGCGTAAAGGATGCAGTTGGCCGAGGCGATGAACGAGAACGGCGTCGTGATCACCTCGTCCCCCGGGCCGACGCCCAGGGCCAGCAGGGCCAGGTGCAGCCCGGCCGTGCCCGAGGAGACCCCGACGCCGTGGTCGCACCCCGCGCGCGCGGCGACGGCGGCCTCGAAGCGCTCCAGCACGGGCCCGATCGAGAGCCGCCCGGAGCGCAGCACGTCGCACACCAGGCCGACCTCGAGATCGGAGATGTCCGGGCGACTCAGGGGGATCTCGAGGCTCACGCGGGTGGGCTCCGGGGAGCGACCTCGGGCCCCGGGGGGCGGCCCCAGGGCGCCAGGTGTCTTATCGAGTCGCCGCCGCGGCCCGCTTGACCGGCTCCTGGGACCCCCCGCCCAGGGCGGCCGCGAGCCCGTGCCGGCGCGCGGCGCACAGCGCGATCGCGATGGCGTCGGCCACGTCCGCGGGCTCGGGGCGGTGCGTCAGCCGGAGCTGGCTCATGACCGCGTCCTGCATCTGCTGCTTGCTGGCGTGCCCGCGCCCGGTGAGCGATTTCTTGACCGCGGTGGCGCCGACCTCGGCCAGCTCGGCCCCCGAGCGCCGCGCCCCCAGCAGGACAACCCCCCGGGCGTGTCCCATCAGAATTGCGGTCAGGGGGTGCTTCCAGTGCGAGTAGAGCTTCTCGACCGCGACGACCGCGGGGGCGTGCCGGCCCAGGAGCTCGCCCAGGTCGTGATCCAGCTCGACGAGCCGCTGCGAGACCGAACGCCCCGGGGCAAACCGCAGGACCCCGGCCTCGATCAGCCGGACCGACCCGCCCCACGCGGAGGCATCGGACCCCGCCTCGAGGCAGGCATAGCCGGTCAGCCGCAGGCCGGGATCGATCCCCAGGACCCGCAGCGTCGCGGGGGCACCGGCCTCGTAGGGCGTGGACACGCTGACCTGATCGGACGGCGCCCCCGCCCGGCCGTAAAGACGAGCGCCCGGGGGGCGGCGCCCCCAGC
>DASPKO010000145.1:0-13854 GCA_035628055.1 Phycisphaerales bacterium | reverse complement strand
CCATGACCACGAGGCGCGACCGAGGGAAGTGGGCGGAGTCGTGGCGGATCAGGGGTTCGAGGTCGGGCGCGTCGAAGAGGCCCAGCTCGCCCTCGACGGGCCGGATCATCACCCCCGACAGGGCCGCGGGCGCGCCCGTCTCGTAGTGGATGATGTGCGAGTCGCGGTGGGCGATGAGCTCGTCGCCGGGCTCGGTGTGGGCGCGGATCGCGGCCTGGTTGGCCATCGTGCCGGTGGGCACGAAGCAGGCGGCCTCCTTGCCCATGATGGAGGCGATGCGTTCCTGGAGGGCGATGACGGTCGGGTCATCGCCGAGCACGTCATCGCCGAGGGGGGCCCGGGCCATCGCCTCGAGCATCGCCGGGGTGGGGCGCGTGACGGTATCGGAGCGGAGGTCGATGGGGCGTCCGGGGGGCATGGGAGATGGTAGAAGGGAGCGCGGAGTGCTGGGTGCTGAGGGAGGCGGGGGGAGGGCTAGAGGGGTGGGAGGAAGTCGGCGCGGGGGCCGAAGTCGAGGCGCATGGCGCGTTTCGCGAGCGCCAGGGTCTCCTCGGCCAGGGCGTTGGCCCGGCGCGTCCCCGCGCGGATGATCTCGATGACCCGGGCGTCGCCGGCCGGCCCGTCGAGATGGGCGCGCCGGCGCTGCATGGGCTCGAGGAGCTGGTTGATCGAGGCGGCGACTTCCTGCTTGATGTGCCCGTCGCCGATGTTGTCGCCGCGCGCGTACTTGTCGCGGATCTCGGTCACGCGCTGTGGGTCGGGGATGAACGCCTGGGCGAACTGCATGAGCGCGTTGTCGGGGTCCCCCGGGTCGGTGGGCGACTGCCGGCCCGTGTAGATGCGTCCGACCTTCTTCTGCACGTCCTTGGGGGAGTCGGACAGGAAGATCGCGTTGTTCAGGCTCTTGGACATCTTGCTCACGCCGTCGATCCCGACCAGGCGGGCGACGCGGCCGACCTTGGGCTGCGGGATCGGGAAGAGTCCCCCCGCGGCGACGTGGTCCGCGTCCTCGGTCTTGGGGTCGACGCCGCAGTAGAGCTGGTTGAACCGGCGGGCGACCTCGCGGCACATCTCGATGTGCGCGACCTGGTCCTGCCCGACGGGGACGAGGTCCGGGCGGAAGGCGAGGATGTCGGCGCACTGCCCGACCGCGTACATCGGGAAGCCGAAGGAGTATTGCTCGCCCAGGCCCTTGGTCTCGATCTCGGTCTTGAGGGTGGGGTTGCGCATCACGCGGGCGAAGGGGAGGAGCATGGCGAAGAACCACGTGAGCTCGGCGATGGCGGGCACCTCGGTCTGCAGCGTGATGGTCGCCCGGTCCGGATCGATCCCGGCGGCGATCCAGTCCTTGACGATGTCGAGCGTGTCCTGGCGGACCTGGTCGGGCGCGCCGGCGCGCGTCGTGAAGGCGTGCATGTTGGCGAGCAGGAAGTAGCAGTCGTGGTCCTCCTGCAGGCGGACCCGGTTCTCGATCGACCCGACCCAGTGGCCGAGATGGAGGCGCCCGGTGGGCGTATCGCCGGTGAGGATGCGCGGCGTGCGGGGGTCGGCGGGCATGGGGTGAGCATAACCCCCGGGCCCGGGGCGGTCGGGCGGTCGGGCGGGTGCGTTGGCGAAGGGCGGGCCGGGTCGGCGGCGTTTAGCCGGGGCGCGCCGGGCCGCCGGGTTGCGGGGCCGACTCGTCCGCGTAGATCCGGTGGACGTGCAGGCCGGCCCGCTCGTAGACGGCCCGGCGCGCGAAGATCGCGTCCTGGTGCATCCATGAGCTGATGACCACGTCGGTGACGCCGGCCGCCGCGGCGGAGAGGGCCGCGGCCTGGGGCGGCGAGATCGTCCAGCCGAGCAGGGTGGAACCGGCGCGGGCGGGGTCGTCGTCGGCGATGGCGAGGATGCGCGCGGGCGACTCGGCGAGGACGTGCGCGAGCTCGATGGTGTGGCGTCCGGCGCCGTGCAGGATGAGGGAGCGGCCCGCCAGCCCGCCGAGCAGGGCGCGGAGCCGGTCCGCCGCGCCGGGGCCGAGGGTTCCCGACCCGGAACCGCCCGAGCCCGCGGGGGCGGTGAAGGCGCACGCCCGGGAGGCCGGCCAGGAGCGGGGGGGCGCCGCGGCGGCCTCGTCGATCAGCGCCGCGGCGCGCTCGGCGTGCGCGTCGAGGCCGAACCGGGTCGCGGCGGCGTCGCGGGCGGCGGCGGAGAGTGCCCGACGGTCGGAGCGGGCGAACTGGGCGACCGCGCGGGCCAGGGCGACTCCCGCGGCGGCCGCGTCGGCCTCCGGGCCGGCGTCGGCGATCAGGCCCGTGCGTCCCGTCGCGATCGCCTCGGCGAGGCCGGAGTCAACGCGCGTGACGATCGGCACGCACCCGGCGGCCATGGCCTCGAGCATGGCGACGCTCAGGCCCTCGTAGCGCGAGGCGAGGACGAAGGCGTCCGCCTCGGCGAGCAGTGCCGCCACGCCCTCCGGGCCGGTGGGCGGCCGGACCAGGAAGCGGCCCGGGCGTTCCGCGGCGTGGGCGCGCATCTCGTTCGCGGCCGGCCCGTCGCCGAGCAGGGTGAGCCGGTGCGTCACGCCCTGGCTGTGCAGCTCGTCCGAGAGATGCACCAGGGCGCCGATGCGTTTCTGGGGGTGTTCGAGCCGCCCGGTGTACAGCAGCGTGAGCGGGGTCCCCGGCGCGGCGTGCGGGCGACGGGGGGCCGGGCCGAGGGGCACGCCGTGGAGCGCGAGCGCGACATCGGAGGTTCGGGCGGGAAGGAGCTGGCCGAGCCGCCGACGGATGTGCTCCGAGACCGCGACGAAGCGCGTGATGACGGGCTCGTAGAAGGTGAGCACGCGGGCGTCGTACGCGATGTCCGAGTGCTGCCAGCCCAGCACGCGGAGGCGCTCGGGCTCGGTGAGGCAGAGTGCGGCGGCGATGCCATAACAGTCGCCGAGCAGGTTCGGCGCGAGTACCACTGGCCCGGCGCCGGCGCTGATCGCGGCGGCGGCGTCGCGATAGAAGGGGATGAATGGGGCGAGGTTGCCCCCCGCGTGGGCCAGGGGCGGGAGATGGCCGGCGTCGAAGATGCGCACCCCCTCGGGGGCCGGCGTGGGGAGCCGGCGCTGGTCGTCGGGCTCGCGGTGCACGATCAGGCCGGCGCGGCGGCCGCGTGCGGCGAGCGCCCCGGCGAGCCGGAGCGCCCACGTGGTGACACCCGAGACGTTCAGGCCGTGCGGGAGGCAGATGAGCAGGGGCGCAGGGGGCATGGGGGCGGGGTCGGCTTCCCTGGTGGGCCCGGCTAGCCCAGGAGGGCGTCCAGGTAGCGGCGGGCGATCCGGCTGATCGGCTCCACCGCGATCAGCGAGCGATAGAACGGCAGCCGCGCGGCGAGGCGGTCGAGGAGCGCGGGGATCTCGTGGGCGTGGCGGAAGGGAAGCCCCCCGAAGCGGACGAGCTCGGGGTGCCCGCCCCCGTCGAAGTAGAGCGCGGGCAGTCCGCAGGCGAGCGCCTCGAGGAGGGCGTTGGAGCAGGGATCGTCGCGCGAGGCGGTGAGATAGACGTCGTGCTCGCGGAGCAGCGCCGCCAGCGGGGCCGAGGCCTGAGGCGGCACGGAGCGCCAGCGGGTGAAGGCGACGGGACAGTTCCCCACGAAGGTGAGCTGGTAGCGCTCCGGGTCGAGGTGGCGGTCCATCCAGGCATAGACGGCGGCTCCCTTGCCGGGCCCGGGTGACCAGGAGGTCGCGATCACGCGCAGCGGGCCGGAGATGGCCCGACCGGGGCCGGGCGGCGCCGCGGCCCTGGCGCCCCCGGCCGGCCCCGGCCCGAAGATCTCCGGGTCCGGCGCGTTGGGGATTAGCACGGGGCGGACCGGCTCGAACCCGATCTCCTTGAGGGCGGCGAGCGTGTGCCACGACTGGACCACGGTCGCCGACGCCAGGCGATGGTTGAGCGCCTGGCAGCGGGCATCGAGCTCGAGAGATTCGGGGGTGCGGCGGATGAGCGAGATCGGGCCGTCGAGCCGGTGGAGGATGCGCGGCGCGTGCCCGCCCGCCCGGTCGCGCTCCCGGGCGCGCTCGAAGGCGTCGGCGGGGAACTGCACGCTGTTGAGGATGTGGCCCGCGGGCGGCTCGTCGGGGTCGTAGTCGCCGTTCATGCTCACACGGCAACCCTGGCGGAGCAGCTCGCCGCGGAGGGCGAGCATGAACTGGTTCCCGCCCCCCCACGGGGGCGGGGTGAAGTTATTCCACAGGCAGACGTGCGGCCCAGCAGAACCGGGCTGACGCGTCACCGGGGGGAGCGAGGTGGCGGTCGCGGGCATTGTCCGACCGGGGCCGGGGCGCGGCGCCACGGTCGTGGCGCCGGCTCGCAGCTCGGCGTAGACCCGCCGCCAGCGGGGGCGGTTGTGGTCGACGGTGTGGTTGGCCAGCACGGCGGCGCGGTGGACGGGGGCGAAGCGGCGGAGCCAGCCGCGGGCGATGTCCTCGAGGATCAGCCCGATCGCCGAGGCCGGGTCGGAGACCAGGCACTCGGGGGAGAGGACGTCGGGCGCCAGACCGACGGGCGTGCTGAGCTGGGGCGTGCCGCAGGCCGCGGCCTCGAGGACCGAGTGGGGTCCGCCCTCGCTGCGGCTGGTGCACAGGTGGAGATCAGCCAGCCGGTAGAGCGCCGCCAGCTCATGGCGCGGCAGGATCGCCTCCGGGTAGTCGTCGGACTCGGACGGGGGCGGGCCGGCCCAGAGGCACGGGACGCCCCGGCGCTCGAGTTCCCCGCGCACCCAGTGCCGGCGCGGGCCGGCCAGGAGAGCGACCACTGGCGCCCCGTGCTCGCGGAGCGCGGCGAGGACCTCGACCAGGACGTCGGGCCCCTTGACGAGCTTGGGGGCCGGATTCCCCGTCGCGATCGAGGCCCCCTCCGAATCGCGATGAAAGTTGGCGACCACGTAGGCGCCAGGGTGGAGGCGGGCGAGCGCCTCGCGGGCGGCGTCGGCGTGCGGGGTTGGGGCCGCCTGCGGTGCCGGTTCGGGTGCGAAGCAGGTCGTGTCCACCGCGTAGGGGACCAGGGCGGCGCCGGGCGCCAGGGCACGGAGCTGGGCGAGACCCCCGCGCGACCCGGCGATCCAGCGATCGACGCGGGCGAGGGCGTCGGCGAAGCCGGGGACGCCCAGGCAACGGGCCGGCTCCGCGACCATGTGACAGACGACCGTCTTGCCGGCGACGGCGCTCGCGGGGAGGGCCATGAGGGGCTCCCACCACGGCGCATGGACAACCTCGGCCTCGGTCACCGAGCCGACCAGTTCGACAGTCCCCGCCAGCGAAGTGGCAAGGTGCCGGCGGTCCTCGTCGATCGCCCAGTTGGCGCCGTCGCCGGGACACACAAAGACACGGGGCGGCGCGGCGGGCACGCAGGGAGTATCGGCGAGCGGGGCGGTCCGGCACGACGCTCGGAGGAAGCCGGCGCCGGCACGTCGAGCGGACCTGGCCGGCGCGCGCTACCGGGGCACCGCGACGCACCAGTACTCGCCCCAGCGGGCGACGGTCTCGGTCAGGGCGAGGCCGGCCTCGCGGAGCTCCCCCTCGAGCTGGTCGGCGGTGTACTCGGTGTGGTGCGTCGGGTCCAGGCGCCACTCCAGGCCGAGCTCGCGCTTGTATGGGGCTCGCCAGTCGCGGTCCAGGGCGGGGACGCGGATGAGGAGCCTGGCGGGGCGGTACCAGTCGCACCAGGTCCGCACGACCTGCGGACGGTGCTCGAGGTGCTCGAGCACGTTCGAGAGGACGATCGCCGTGAAGCGCCCCGGCTGGCGGTCGCGGGTGATGTCGCCCTGGCGGAACTCCAGGGCCGCGGCCAGGCCCGCGGAGGCGGCCCGTTCCCGCGCCGCGGCGAGCCGGACCGGGCACAGGTCCACCCCGGTGACATGCGCGCCCGCGCGGGTGGCGATGGACGCCGCCAGGGCCCCGACGCCACAGCCCAGGTCCAGCACCCGGTCCTGCGGGCCCAGGCGCGCGACGAAGAAATCGTGGTAGCGGGTGAGGCGGTGCTTCGGATGCAGGCCGCCCTCGGCGGCCACCGCGGCCTCGCCCTGCATCTGATAGATCGGGTCGTCGATCGCCAGGAGGAAGCGGGCGCGTGCCTCGGGGCCGAGGCGCCGGCAGAAGCCGCGGAGACTCGCTTCCCACGCGGCGACCGCGGTGGGGTGCGATTGCTCGGGCAGCGAGGGGTCCCACCGGACGGCCGTGTTCCGGGGCGCGGGCCGGGGGGTGCTGGCAACCACGAGAGCCCGGCGGTGGCCTTCGACCTCGAGTTCGACGATCCGGTCGAGGCCGAGCGCGTCGCGGACGGAGGCCGCGGCGGCCCGGCCCAGGCGGTCGCGGAGCGCCGGGTCGGCCAGCAGCCGGGCCAGGCCGGCGGCGATGTCCGCGGGCTTCTCCGGCGTGCACAGCCCGCTCGTCTCGTGCGTCACGACCTCGCCCAGCCCGGGCGCGCGGGTCACCAGGACGGGGGCCCCGGCGGCCATGGCCTCGAGGACGGTCTTGGGATGTCCTTCGTGCGCCGAGACCTGCGCGTACAAAGTGCAGGAGCGCATCAGTTCCAGTAGCCGGGCATGCGGCACGCGCGGGGTGAACTCGACCCGGAGGGAGCTCGCGGCGGCCTGGGTCCGGAGCCTGGCTTCGAGCGGGCCCTCGCCGACGATGCGGAGGACCGCGCGGGCACGAAGGTCGGGCGGGAGCAGGCCGACCGCCTCCATGAGCAGGCCGACCCGCTTCTCCGCGGAGAGCCGGCCGGCGTAGAGAACCGAGAACGGGGACCCGGCCGCGGCCCCGTCGCGCTCGTGGGCGAAGCGGGGGGGGAGTTCGGTCAGGACGTAGTTCGGGATGACGGCGCAGCGCTCGAGCGGGACCTGGTAGCGCCAGCAGTAGCTGTCGATCAATGCCGGGGTGGTTGCCACGAGCAGGTCCGCCGCCCCGATCAGGTCCGCCTCCTGGCGCGCCGCGTCGCGGGACTCGGCGCTCTCGGGCCCGCGCTCGCGCGCCAGGAGCAACGACCACCCGTATCCCGCCCGGGCGATGAGGGCGGTCCGGAGCCCGCCGGCCCGCAGGGCGGCCGTGCTGGCCAGGGCGGCCGGCCCGGCGCTGTGCTGGTTGGTCTTGACGATGGCGCTCGCACAGCCGCCGAGGGCCTCGAGGCACCGCGCGGCCGCCGCGGCGAGCGGGTCCGGGGCCGCGGGGCCCGGTCCGGCCACCGAGAGCGTGCAGGCCGGGTGGAGGGGGAGGGAGCGCGCGAGCGCGGCCTCCTCGTCTCCGCCGCCGGTGACCACCACCAAGCGCGGATAGACCCGGCTGAGGCGGTGGTACAGGGCCCACTCGCGTTCGAGCAGTCCCGTGGTCTGCCAGTCTCGGAGCGTGACGCCCGCGGAGAGACAGAGCACCAGCGCGTCGGCGGGCGGGGCGTGGGGCACGGGTGGGTATCGGCGCGGGGGCGGCGGGACGGTAGAAATTTGGCGGTGGGCCCGGCGGCCGCGGGCCGATGTGGTGACCCATGGCGGGAGTGAGCGTGGCGTTGCCCGTGTGCGCGGGCCGGGGCGAGGCGCTGCTGGGGCGTGCCGCGGCCTGCGTTCTCGCGCAGTCGCACGCCGAGCTGGAACTTCTGATCGTGCTCAACGGGGCGGGGCCGCGGGGCGAGGCGGTGGCGGCCGAGCTGGCGCGCCAGGACGAGCGCGTGCGCGTGGTGCGGCTGGAGCGGGCCGGGCTGGCCCGGGCTCTGAACGCGGCCCTTCGCGAGGCCTGTCATGACCTGCTGGCGCGCATGGACGCCGACGACCGCTGCCACCCCGGGCGCCTCGCGGCGCAGGTGCGCTATCTGGAGCGCTCTCCCCGGATCGTCGCCCTGGGGACCGCCTTCGAGCGGGAAGGCCCGGACGGCGCCCCCCTCGGGACCGTGCGGCCGCCGTGCGCCCCGGCGCGGCTGCGCTGGGCGCTGCTGCTGGACAACTGCTTCTGTCACGGGTCGATGGTCCTGCGGCGCCGGGCGATCCTGGACGCCGGGGGCTACGACGAGTCGCTGGAGCGCGGGCAGGATTACGACCTGTGGCTGCGTCTGTCGCGCGCGCACGAGCTGGCGAATCTCCCGGACGCGCTCTACACGCACACGGTGGCGGAGGGGGCACGCCCCGGGGAGCCGTGCGCCGAGCAGGCCCGCGTGGTCGGCGCCCGGATGCTCTCGGCCTGGCGGGGGCTGCCGACCGCGTGGCGCGGGGACGATGGCGGGCTGGCGGAGCTGGCCGCGCGGGCGCACGCGGGGGGCCACGAGGCGGCAGAGGCCGCCGACCTGATCGCGCGCCAGCTCGACGAGCGGGGCCCCGCGCTGGCGGGGCTGATGGCGTACCTGCACGCCCGACAGCGCATCGGCGTGGCGCCCGGGCCGGTCTACGAGGCGTGCCGGTGGGCCAAGGTGCGCGAGGTGGCGGCGCGGTTGCGCGCGGCGGGGGTCACCCGGGTCTGGCTCTACGGCGCGGGGGAGCACTCGGCGCTGCTGGCACGGCGTGCCGACGAGCTGCGGCTGGAGCTGGCCGGGCTGATCGAGGACGGCGGGTCGGGCCTGCGCTTCGGGCTCCCCGTCGTCGAGCCCGCGGGCGTGCCGGTGGGGGCCGAGGTGCTGCTGTCGAGCGACTGGCACGAGCCCGAGCTGTGGCGGCGCAGCGCGGCGATGCGTGCCCGCGGCGTGAGGGTCTGGGGCCTCTACACCGAGGGCGACGGGAGCGGGGGGGCGGCGGGCTGAAGGTTCGGCGCCGGCGGCGGCGGGCGCGGCCGCCTGGGGAGCGAGCGTGATGGTGCCTCCGACAGTCGACGTGGTCGTGCCCATGTACGGCGCGGGGGCGACCATCGCGGGGACGCTCGCTTCCCTGCGCGCGCAGACGTTTCCGGGGTGGCGGGCGATCGTGGTGGACGACGCCTCCCGGGACGATGGACCGGCCGTGGTGGCGCGCCTGGCGGAGCGCGAACCGCGGATCGAGCTGGTGCGCCGGCCCCGCAACGGCGGGCTGGCGGCGGCGCGGAACACCGGCCTCGACCGGGCCCGCGCCGAGTTCGTGCACTTCCTGGACGCGGACGACTGGCTCCTGCCCAGCGGGCTCGAGGCGCTGCTGGCGACCGCGCGGCTCGACCCGGCCTGCGCCGGGGCCTATGGGGCGTACGAGGTCAGGGATGCGGGCGGAGCGCCGCTGGGCCCGCTGGGCCGCACCTGCCCGGCCTCGGCCGAGGTCGTGGGGCTGGATGAGCTGCTGGAGCACAACCGCTTTGCCTGCCACGCGCAGCTCCTCCGCCGCGCCGCGCTCGCGGGTCTCCGCTTCGACGAGGGCCTGGGCGTCGTGGAGGATTACGACCTGTGGCTGCGCCTGGCGGCGGCCGGGGTGCGGTGGCGCGCGACCGAGGAGGCCGTGGCGGCGTACCGCGTCCGCCCCGCGAGCCTGAGCAAGGACACGGGGCGCATGCTCCGGGCCGTCAACGCGGTGGTCAACCGTGCCTATGACGCGGCGGCGCTTCACGGGCACGCGATGTCGGGGACCGCGGGGTGCGACGTGTCCGACGCTCGGCGGCGGCGAGTGCTGGGGCGGCTGGCGCTGGAGCTGTGCACGCAGCGCGCGCTCGGGGCGCCGGCCGACGAGGCCGGTCAGGGCGGGTCGATCGCGATGCTGCGCGCGGCGCGCGGGGAGGGTGCGGCGCCCATCGGCGGGGAAGCGGCGGGCGTCGCGGCCTACTGGGCGGTTCTGCTCGGCCTTGGCACCGACCCGGACCTGCGCGCCCAGGATGCCGGCGCGTGGACGGGGCGGCTGACCGGGTGGTGGCGGGCGCTCGAATCGGCCGGGCTCGGCGAGGTCGGACTTTCTGCCGGCGCCGCGCGGGCGTACGCCTCCCTCGCCGTGCCGCCGCGCGCGGTCGCGGAGGCGATGCTCGAACGGGCGGTGCGGGAGGCGGCGCCGGGCCGGTGCGGGGCGCCCCTCGTGGTTCTGGGGATGGGCAAGAACGGGCGCGTGCTGGAGGCGGCCGCGCGGGCGCGGGGACTGGAGATCGAGGTCCGGGACGATGCGCCGGGGCGCGCGGGAGCGGGGCCAAGTCCGCCGGCACGCGCGGACGCGCCCCTCCCGCGCGGGGCGGCGGTGCTGATCACCCCACTCGAGGACCGCGCGCTATTGGCGCGGGCTCAGGCCCTGGGGGCGCGACGGGTAGTCCGGTGGGCGACCGTGCGCGATGACCTCGCGGCTCCCGTGGCCGCAGCGCTGCGCGGGGTGCCCACCACGGCCGGCTCCGGGGTCATCGCGCCGGTCGCCTGAGGGCGGGCCGAGGTTCGTTTCGGCGGCGAGTGCAGCAGCGCTTCGGGCAGGAACACGCGCGCGGGCGTGCCCGCGAGCGTGACGAGGATCGATTCCCGGTGCTGCGGGGTGACGATCACCAGGTCGGCCGCGTGCAGCTCCGCGGGCGTGAGGCGGGGCGCTCCCAGGGCGGCGCCGGGGTTGTCGTCGATGAATGCCGTGGACGTGCCGGCAGCGAGCAGATGTCCGGCGAGCTGGCGTCCAGCGCGGCCGAGGCCATAGACAACGACGCGGCCGCCGGGAGGAACCTCCGCCGCGGCCCGCTGGGCGATCCGGCCCCACGAGCCGGCGACGTCGAGCGCCAGGGTGAGCCGGGCGGCGACGAGCCCTGCCAGGGGGTCCGTCGCCAGGAGATCCCGGACCGCGCGGGCCCACGGGCGCGCATGGGGAGCGGCGCGATGCGGAGCGATGGCGTGCCGGCGGCAGAGCGTGAAGGCCAGCGAAGCGGCCAGGAGCCCGACGTCCGCGTCGCGGAGGGGGAGCAGGCCGGCCAGGAAGGGCGCCAGCGGCGCCGCGGTGTTCGCGCGCGGGTCGGGGTGATGGCGCGTCCGCACCGCGGCGGAGAGTCCGGCGGCCAGGGAGCGCAATCCCCAGTGTCGCAGGGCTCTGTCGAGGTCGTACCCCTCGGGGGCATGGGAGCGGATGACGCCGAGCCCGTCGCGCCAGAGGGCCAGCGCATCGTCCGAGCGCGACCCGGGCGAGATGCGATAGGTGAAGAGCGGCCGCGAGGAGACGGCGAAGGTTCCACCCCGGGCCGAGACCGCCAGCAGGAGCTCCCAGTCCTCGTGTCTTGACGTGCCTCCCACCAGCGGCCTGCCGCCTGAGAACAGGGGTTCGAGGGCCCGACGCCGGTACACCGTGCCGCCCGTGCAGAAGGGGTTGAACTCGAGGAGCCGGGCGGGCGTGGCGTCGGCGGGTCCGAGGCGGACGGTCCAGCCCAGGTCCCGGGCGTCGGGCGCGGCGAAGCGGTAGGAGCACGCGGCCACGTCGGCACGCGTGCGCGCCAGGAGATCGAGCATGGCCGCGGCGAAGCGCGGGTGAATCCAGTCGTCGGCGTCGAGGAAGCAGACCGCGGGGGCGGTGGTTGCCGCCAGTCCCCGGGCCCGGGCCGCCGCCACGCCCGCGTTGGGCTGCGGCAGCAGGCGGGAGCGCGGGTCGGATCCGATGCAGGCCGCGACCCGGGCGGCGGTCTGGTCGGTGCTCCCGTCATCGACGACCACCAGCTCGAAATCGGCCCGGGTCTGGCGGGCCAGACTGCGCAGCGTGCGCTCGATGGTGTGGGCCGCGTTGAAGGCGGGGACGACGAAGGCGAGCGCGGGCGCGGCGCCCGGCTGCTGGGGGGCGGGCAGGGCCATCAGGAGGCGATCTCCGCGAGCTCGCGCCGGATCATGCCCAGCAGCGACGCCGCGACCGAGTCGTACGTGGCCGAGGCGATGACGCGGTCGCGGGCCAGGGCGGACCGCGCCCGGGCGCTCGCGGGGCGCTCGAGCGCCGCCGCGATGCGGCGCTCCAGCTCCTCGGGACCGGCGAAGAAGGCTTCCTCGGACTCGCCCAGCAGGTAGATCGAGAGTGAGCCGGGATCGGGGACGCCACCGGGGCGGCGGGCCGCCTCGAGCCGCGCCGGGGTGAGCCAGAGGACGGCCTCGATCGGCAGCCCGAAGCGCTGGCGCAGGGAGGCGAGGCGGAGCAGCTCGGGGTGGTTGGCGATCGCGTACCCGATCGCGCCGTCGGCGCGGCGCTCGGTGGGGGGGGCGCCCGAGGCGACGACGCGCCCCAGGAGCCACTCCTTGCAGGCGTGCAGGTCGGCCAGGAGAAACCGGCAGATGGGGCGCCCACCCGCGAGCACGCATTCGAGCACGCGCTGGTGGAGCGTGGCCCGCAGGGACATGTGCAGGTGCACGCCCGCGGCCTGGTAGCCGGCGCGGAGCTCGTCCCCGTGCTCCAGGGGCTCGGCCGCGAACTCGGAGAGGCTCGGATGGTCCTCCCACCCGCGGCCGAAGATCTTGAGCGACCATCCGCGGCGCCGCGCCGCGTCGGCGGCCCAGGCCAGCGTCTGGTGGCGCACGATCCGCTCGGCCAGGGGTTCGGCGTATTGCTTGACGAGAGTGATGACGTCCTGCGCGGGCGGGGTCTGCCCGCCGCGGGCCCGGGTCAGCTCCCGGCTCACGAGGGCCTCGAGCTCGCGGACCGGCAGGCCCAGCGAGGCGCGGGCGGCGACCTCGCGAACCCCGGGCTCGAGAGTCCCGAGCAGGCGCGCCACGCCTTCCTGCCCGGGGGTGGCGCGCGTGCCCGCCAGGAGCTGGGCGTGCAGGGCCTCGGGGGTCTGGCTCTGGTGGCTGACGTAGGCGACGTCGCAGGCCAGGTCTCGGCGCGCGGGGGCACGCGGGCCGGCCGGCGCGAACTTGCGCGCACACGCGACCACCGGCACGGCAAGCGTCCGGGCCCGCGGATACCGGAACGGCGCGAAGAGCTCGGGATAGAGGTGCCCGATCGTGAAGTCGAGCGGTCCGAGGGCCTTCCCCGCGGCCTCGGTGAAGAGGTGCGCCATCGCGTCCTGGATCCAGCACACGAATGGCAGGGCCGCGGGCAGGGAGCCGGCGAAGGCCTGCCGGTGATAGTTGACGCAGATGGCCAGGTCCGGCTCGAAGTCGAGCACCGCCGACAGATACGCCGACGCGGACAGATGGGTGGAGTCGTCGGGCTCCATGAGCACGCGCACGGAACAGCCGAGCCGAGCCAGGGCGTCGGCGAGGTCGTGGCCCGAGTGGCGCACGAACGTGGTGTAGCGGCAGGAGAGGATCAGGACGCGCAGGGGCGGGCCTTGCGCGCCCGCCTGCTGATACCGCCGGGCCCACCAGGCCGGATCACGGCCTTGGTAAAGCGCGTCGACGCGCGCGCCGAGCCGGGCGAGGCGTTCGTGCTGGAGCGTGGCGGCCCCGCGGAGCACCTGCTCGACGCCCTGGCCGGCGCCGCTGCGGGCCCCGGCGACGGTGCCGGGCGTCGCGACCGCGTACCCGTCGAGATGGTGGTCCGGGCGGTCGTGGAGATCGGCCTGGGCACGCCCGAGGGCGTCCGGGCCTACGAAGAGGCGCAGACGCGGGCAGCGCAGATGCTCGGCGAGGTCGGCCATCGCCAGGGCGTCGAGAAACTCGAGGGGGTCCGCCTGGACGAGCGTGATCGCGGGCTGATGCCCGTCGGGGCGGCGCGGACGCTCCGCGCTCAGGCGGGCGAAGAGCCAGGGGGGGCAGAGACCGTCGACCAGCCACGGCGCGGAGCGCCCCTCGGTCTCGGCGGAGGGCAGAGCCAGGCGGGCCACGGCCCCCCGGTCGTCGGCAAGCCGGAGGAACGCGCCCGCCGGACCGGTGCGGCGAAGGACATTGCCGGTTGCGTCACGGAGCCATTGCTGGCCGGCGCGAAGCCTGGCCCACTCGGCGAAGGCTCCCTCAAGGAGGCGGTGAGCTTCGGGGTGGCCCGGCGCGAGCGCGGCGAGGTTGTGCCGGCACATCGACTCGCGGGCCT
>DASPKO010000144.1:0-15104 GCA_035628055.1 Phycisphaerales bacterium | reverse complement strand
CGTGCGCAGGATCTTGCGCATCGGCTCGGACCCGGCGATGATCCCCTCGAACCCCTCGTGCTGGACCAGCTCGCCGCCCAGCCCCAGGTCGGTGCTCTCGTGCCGCAGGAGCACGGCCTCGGCGGCGCGGTTCACCAGGTTGCGGAAGAGCTCGAGGTCCAGGGGCTTCTCGATGAAATCGAAGACGCCCTCCTTGAACGCCGCCCGGGCCGTCGCCACGTCGCCGTGCGCTGTCACCATGATGGTCTCGGCGTGCGGCTGGAGGCGGCGCCCGGCCCGCAGGACCACCAGGCCCGCGTCGCCCCCGTCGGGGGCCACGCCCTCGGCGCCCGCCGATGAGGGCATCCGCAGGTCGGTCACGATGATGTCGAACGCCCCGTGGCGCAGCTCGTCGAGCGCCGCGGCCACGCCATTCACGATCGTGCAGACGTGTCCGGGCTTTCGCAGGGCCTCGGCCATGACGTCGGCGTGATCGGGCTCGTCATCGACCAGGAGGACCTGGGCGGCAAGGCGGTCGGGGTCGCGGCCGGTGGGCATCGGGGGCAGTCTAGTTGTCGGGGCGCCGGGGCGGCTGGGGCGCCGGGTCGGCGCCGGGCGCGGGCGCGAGCGCCGTGAGCCGGGCGAGAGCCGCCTGGGTGCGCCCGCGGGCCTTGAGGGCCAGCCACGCCGCCTGGACGCGCACGACGTCGGGCGCGGCGGGCCCCGAGAGGGCGATGCGGGCCAGTCCCTCCGGGTCGGTCAGCCCCGCCTCGCCCCGTCCCCGGGCCTGCACGAGCTCGCAGAGCGCGGCCGGCAGGCCCCCGCGCCCGCGGCACGCCTCCGTGAAGGATGCCGGAGGCGAGACGCCCGATTCGAGCACGCCCGCCAGCAGCGCCGTCAGAAGCGGCTCGTCCCCGGCCTCCCCGGCCGCGCGCAGCCGTCCCGCCAGCGCCTGCGGGTCGTCGAGGGCCAGCTCGCGCGCGGCCCGCATCGCGAGCTCCAGGCGCCAGGGCTCGACCGGAGCCGACCCGGCCACCGCGAGGGCCGCCCGACCGATCACCGCGGCGCGGATCGGCGTGGCGTGCGGGGGGCCGGCCTTGCGGGCCAGCTCGAGGGCCCAGAGCGTGGCCGCCGGCACGTCCAGCTCAACGAGCCCGACCACCGGGCCCGCATCGGGACCCCCGGCCTCGCCCTCGCCGCCGCGGCGGAGCATCGCGGTGGCGGCCGCGCCCGCGCGGGCCATCTGGGCCACCAGCGGGTCCGTCGCGGCGCGCAGCGCGGCGAGGTACTCGGCGCCCACGCCCTGCCCGCTCGTGACCCCGGCCGACAGGGCCATCAGCCCGAGCCGGGCGCGCTCCGCGGCGTCGCCGGCGGCGTAGCTGGCGCTCCACTCCGCCGCGGCCGAGCCGGGAGCGATCGCCACCAGCGCGGCCAGGGCTCGCTGGCGCACGCCCGGGTCGTCTCGCGCCTCGGTGAGCACGCGCTCGACGAACGGCGCCAGCCGCTCCAGGCGCTCCTGACCGATGTAGTCCAGCACGCGCACCAGCGCCGCGGCGCGGGTTCCGGGTGGCAGGGCCATCACCTCGTCGAGCACGCGGAGTGCCGGTCCGCCCCCGCCCTGCTGCACGAGCTCCACCGCCGCCAGCACCGCCGCCGCCCGGTTGGGGCTGCTCAGGCGGCGCTGGAGCTCGTCCGGCTCGACGAGGCCGCCGGCGCGGCGCACCTGCCCGAGCACCAGCACCGCCAGCGTGTCGTCGACTCCCGGCCACCGGGCCACGTCCTCGAGCTGTTCCGGGCGAATCATCCCGCCGCGCAGGGCCTCGCCGAGCACCGCGAGCTGCTCGCGAACGTCGCCGGCGCGGCGCACCATCAGCAGGTCCACCTCGGGCGGGCTCCGCAGCTCGGCCAGCCCGAGCACTCCCTGCACGCGCAGCACGGCCCGCTCGCTCGTGGCCAGGCGCGCCAGGAGGGGCGCCAGGGCCGGGTCGCGCATCGAGCGCAGCGAGGCGAGGGCCCGCCCGGCCCCCTCGTCGCCCAGGTGGTAGAGCGACCGGGCCAGCTCGACCAGCAAGGCCTCGTCCTCCGGCTCCCATGCCGGGAACAGCGCCGGGTCGAAGATGGGCTGCGGGCGGGGCAGCGCTCCCATCGGCGCGGGCGGCGCCGCCCGGGCCGCGGCCGCGACGGCCAGGCCCGCCAGCACCACGCTCGCCGCACGCCGGGTCACGGGCCCTTAGTCCCCGTCGAGGATCCGCCCCAGCCCGCCGAGGATGGAGCCCTCCCCCACGCTCCGCCCGCCGCTGGTGGGCGCCGAGGCGATCACGCGGTCGGCCAGCCGCGAGAAGGGGAGCGTCTGCAGCCACACCGTCCCCGGGCCGGTCAGCCGCACAAAGAACAATCCCTCGCCCCCGAAGATCTTGTTGCGGATCCCCGGCACCATCTGGATGTCGTAGTCGACCGAGGGCTCGAAGGCCACCAGGCAGCCCGTATCCACGCGCAGGGTCTCGCCGCGCTCCAGCCGCCGGCTCAGGATCGTGCCCCCGGCGTGCAGGAAGGCCTGGCCGCGCCCGCCCGGCGCGGTGAGCTTCTGAAGGATGAACCCCTCGCCGCCGAACAGCCCCGTGCCGATCCGGCGCGTGAAGGCGATCCCGATGTCGATGCCGCGCGCCGCGCACAGGAACGAGTCCTTCTGGCACAGCAGCGTCCCGCCGTGGTCGCCAAGCTCCAGCGGGACCACCCGCCCCGGGTACGGCGCCGCGAAGGCCACGTCGCGACGCTGGCCCGCGTTGTTCCCGAACATCGTGATGAAGAACGACTCCCCCACCAGCACCCGCTTGCCCGCATCCAGCAGCTTCCCAAAGACCCCCTTGCCCTCGCGCAGCGAGAGCTGGGTCCCCATCTCGATCCCCTCCTCCATGTACATCATGGCGCCGGCCTCGGCCACCACGGCCTCGCCCGGGTCGAGCGTCACGATGATCGCCTGCAAGTCCTCGCCGATGATCTCAAAGTCGATGACGTCGGCCTGGCTTGGCATGGGTTGGCTCCTGGTGACGCCGGCCCGCCGCGGGCCTGGCGCTGCCGCGGGACGCGCCCTGGTCCAGCACCCACCCCGCACGACACGGTCCGCCAACTGTACCTCTGGCGCCCGCCCGCCGTGGCCCGACCCTAGAAGTCCCACCCCGCCAGGCCCTCCAGAGTCGAATCGACCGCGCACGGGACGGCCCCGAAGGGCCGCTCGACCGCGCGCCCGGTCTCGAACTCGGACCGCGCGGGGGCCCGCACGGAGCCGTCTGCCATGAAGACCGGGAACACCCGGGTGCTGGGCGGGGGGCCGCCGTGGCCCGTCAGGTACGTGAGCACGAGGCCCTTGCGTCCAGGGTGGGCGACGTCTGTGGTCCGCGTCTGATGCAGATGTGTCGGGTCGTTCCACATCTCGGCCGGCCCGCTCCGCCAGTACCGCCATTCCGCGAAGACCGTCGAGCTCAGATTGAAGTGCGAGGCAAAGACCCCTCTCCATTCGGGCCCGCGCATCTCCTCCAGATAGGCCTGCGTCCCGTCGTCCAGCTTCGCAACCGGCATCTCGAGGTACTCCGGCACCACGGCGCTGATCCAGTACCAGCGCTGCGACTTGAAGTAGCTCTGCGGGAGCCTCACGCCCCGGACGACGATCGGACCCAGAGGGTCGCCCGGAGTGCCGAAATATGGAAAGCCTTCCTGGTGCGCCTGACAGTACAGCCCCAACGCGGTGCCGACCTGCCGGCACGTCGAGGCCGTCTTGGCGGCACGCCCGGCCTCACGACCCTCCCGCAGCCCCGGCAGCGCCAGGGCCAGGAGCACCCCCGCCACCAGCACGACCACGAGAAGCTCCACCAGCGTGAAGGCCCGGCCCGCGGGGAGCGCGGCCACCCCGACGGACCGCGCGCCAGTCACCGGCTCCTCGTCCCTCCAGCGCAGCAGGCAGCATGCGATCCAGGCGAGGCCCGCGTTGCGCAGCAGCCCGAGCGCCGCATCGGTGGGGCCGTGACCCAGCATCACCAGGCTCAGGCACCCGCAGCTCGGCGCTCCCGCCGAGGCGGCGAGGTATCCGAGCACGAGTCCGAAACCGCCAAAAAGGATCAGGGCGGCCGCCAGCACGCACTTCTTCCTGGGCCAGAGCAGGATGCCCATGCCAAGCGCGAGCTCCAGCATCGCCAGGCCGATACCCAGGCCGAGCGCGTGCGGAGCGCTCCGCAGTCCGTCCGGCATCAGATAAAGAACCACCCTGGAGAAAGCGAGCGGCTCGAGGCACTTGTGGACCCCCGCCCACAGGAAGACGCCGCCGAGCAGGGCCCCAAGCAGAACCCGCGTCATCCGTGTCTCGGTCCGCCCGTGCACTGTTAGAACTCCAGGATTTTGAAGCGTTCCTCTGGCGCGTTGAGCGTCTGCACCGCCTCGAGCCACCATCGCCCGTCGCCGGGCGTCTGGAAGAACATCAGCCGCAGCGGGTAACGGTCGCCGCGCTCGAACCCGACGACCGCGCCCACGCAGGCGACGCGGAGGCTCCGGTGCCGCGCCAACTGCGCGTGACACGCCCCTCCCGGGGGAATCCACCAGCTCCGGTGCCCGCCCCCGTGCACGCCGTGCCAGGTCTTCACATCCAGGTGGCCCTTGAGCGCGGGCCAGGTGCCAGGACTCTCGGCGGCGATCTCGCCGAACACCACGGTCAGGCCGGCCGGCTCCGCGGCGAGCTCCACGACGAGCCATCCGTTGTCGCGCCGCGTGAGCGACGTCTCCCACAGCTCGTCGTGAACCTCGTCCAGACGCTCGTCGCCGGGGTATACCTTGCCCGTGAAGAGCTTGTAATGGAGCGGGATCGCGGCGTCGGCAAAGTCGGGGTCGCCCGGGCTGAGAAAGGCATAGCCGCGACCCGTGCGCCATTGCCGGTACACCGCGACCGAGCCCTGGCCGAAGCGGTGGTGCAGGAACTCCGCGGCGTGCTGGAGCAGGGCATCACGGTCGGCACGCAGCGCACCGGGATCGCGAGAACCGCTCCCCACCGTAGCTTCCTCGAGCGTGTCGCGCACGCGCTCCACCGATCCCAGCTCGGCGATGCGAACCGTGCGGAGCGCCCGGTAGGCCTCCTGCCCGTGGCGCACGGCCTCATGCGCCTGGGCCTCCGCCGCGGCCGCCTCCGACGCCTCGGCCGAGCGATCACGAAAGATGCCCGCCCGCCACAGGGCGAGCGCCAGCCCGCACCCCAGGACGGCGAGCACGCTCAGCCATCGCCAATGCTGCCTCATGGGATCAGTCGTTGCAGGTGGTGTTGGGTGGCAACTGCGTCAGGCAGTCGAACGTGGCGGTGGTGCACCGGCAGGACCAGGCGCCGCCATCGGTGCTGCAGCAACAGCACGTCTCCCCGGTCGGACAGGTGATGATGCTGTTGCACTTCACGTAGGAGCAGGTGCACTGGTGCGACTCGGGCCCGCCCGCCAGCACGATGGAGGCCGCGACCGCAACGACCGCGCCCGCCAGCGAGAGCGCCCGAGGCCGCGGGAGATGACAACGCGTCATAAGTGCCTTTCGTAGAACCGCCCCCGGTCAGCCTAACCACCCCGCCCGAGCGAAGCGAACTGTTTTTTCTAAGAAAACGAAAGATAAAAGAACACCCCCCCCAGCTTGCAA
This sequence comes from Phycisphaerales bacterium, assembly GCA_035628055.1. GTDB lineage: Bacteria > Planctomycetota > Phycisphaerae > Phycisphaerales > UBA1924 > DASPKO01. Next base: position 9,467 of record DASPKO010000144.1, on the reverse strand, counting down.
AGCTCGCGGGGCGTTGCCCGACGTCGACCCGCACGACCGCGCCCGGCTCAGCGCGCCGCGGCGCCAGCGAATACCACCGGGCTCCGGTACCCGTCCCGGTCGTACGCCCGCACGCCGAAGAAATAGTCGTCCTTGCTCAGCTCGATCGTCGCTTCCAGAGCCGCCCCCGCGTCGCGGGCGTGCTCCCACCGGGCGCTGGTGGTCTCGCGCCACACGACCTCGTACCCCGCCACGTCGGCCTCCGGGCTCGCCTCCCAGCGCAGGGTCGTGGTGTTGGTCAGCTCGGCGGTGATGATTCTTACATTCGCTGGCGGCGTGGGGGCGTTGGCCAGGCAGGCCAGCGCCGCCGCGTTCAGCCGGGCGACGTCCGCGACGTACTCGGCGTCCACGTACTCCGGCAGGTCGCCGAACTGGACCGGCCGTCCGTCCGCGCCCGTCTCAATGCGCGGGGTCTGATGCTGCCGCGAGTAGTCCTCGTCCAGCTCCGTGAAGCGCACGGCCGGATAGCCCGTCCATCCCGCCCATGCGAACCGCGGCCAGGTGGCCTCGCGCACCACGGCCTCGTTGAATGCGGAGTGATCACCGCCGCGGAGGAACCGGTCGGGGCGCCAGACCAGCCGGGCCTTCACCGCCAGGTCGTAGGCCCGGCCCACGTCCTCCACGTACCGCGCCAGCGCGCGGCTGGGCGAGTCGCCCTCGGCGGCGAGGCTCCGGATCTTGGCCAACCCCTCGGCCGTCGCGTTCCGCGGGATCCCCTCGGAGAAGACCCGAACCAGGGACCGCGCCGCGGGCGTCGCCGGGAAGCCCGCCGGCGCCGTCGGGTCGCCCACGATGTCGTTGCTCAGCACGCCCAGGATCGGGACCCCGCTGGCGGCGGCCTGCTCGGCGTGCAGCTTGGCGCCCAGCAGCCCCTGCTCCTCGCCCGCGGTGCACAGGAAGACGATCGTCGCCTCGGCCGGGCGGGCGGCCAGGGCGCGCGCGCAGGCCAGCACCACCGCCGTCCCCGAGGCGTCGTCGTTCGCCCCCGGCGCGTCGGCGCTCACGTCCAGGGCCCCGCTGTTCCGCGTGTCGTAATGCCCGACGACGTAGTACCGCCGCCCCATCCCCTTGCCCATCGCGGCCTCGGACGTGCCGCGCAGCACGGCGACCACGTTCACCACCTTGGCCCCCTCGGGCGTGCGCGACCCCGGCCCCCCAGGAGGCACCTCGAACTCCTCGAACGTCACTTCCATCCGCCCGCCGCTGGCGGCGGCGGCACGCTCGAACTCGGCCTTGAGCCACCGTCGCGCCGCCCCGATCCCGCGCGTCGGCGACTCGGTCTCCGACATCGTGTGCCGCGTGCCGAAGCCCGCCAGCGCGTCGACGTCGCGGCGCACTTGGGCGGCGTCGATGCTCCGCGCCACCTCCGCCGGCATCGCCGGAGGAGAGGCCCCTCCCGGGGCGCGCCCGCCGGGACCCTGGCCGCTGGCGGTCAGAGTCGCCAAGCCCGCGGCCAGCCCGGCCCACGCCACCTGTGAGTGCACCATGCGCGCAGTCTACGGGCGAGCCCGACCCGGGCGGTCGGCTCGCTTCTCCCCGCCCTCAACCCGCCCCCGCCCCACCGCCCCCGCACCCGCCGCGCGTCTTGCCGCAGGGGCAACATCCGCCGCCGATCGGCAGGCCGGCGCCCCCGCGGGCCGCGCCGGCGCCCCCGGCTCCGTTGCCGCCGTGCGAGGCGAACGTCGACTGCCGGCGGCGGAAGGTCCGTCCGCGCCCGCTGGCGTCCTGGACCGGGTCGTCCGCCTGGGCCACCGGGCGCAGCAGCTCGATCACCTCGCCGTCTTCTTCGCAGACATATTCGTAGATCGGCATAGAGGACTCTACGTGCGTGGTCCCCGGGTGCGCCGCCGGGCGAGGAACCTGCACCCGACCGGGCTTGCGGGCCGGCGCGCCGAATGGTTGGGTCATCCGCCAGGTGTGCAAAAAAAAAACGAACGCCCCGGCACGAGCAGGGCGTGACGGGGCGTCCGGTCGTTGAGGCCCCCGTCTCTCAATAAGGGGCAGGGGACATCTTACCTATCTTCGCGCCCGTCTAGCAAGTCACCCGAAAGTTTGCAGATTGTTCGCATGTCCGGCGTGGGGTCGAACGCCAGGTTGTGCACACCGGCTAGCACCCGCCCGCCAGCGCCGAGAACCAGTCCCCGAGGAACGCGCTCAGGTCCATGGTGGTGGTCACGCCGTCATCGTCATAGTCCGCCGCGTTCCGCGGCGCCACCAGGTCGGCGAACCACGTCCCGAGGAACGCGCTGACGTCGCCCGTCGCCACCGTGCCGTCACGGTTCCAGTCGGCGCGGCCTTCGCACTCATCCGGAATGCCGTCGGCGTCGCAGTCGCGGCTCTGGCCCCCCGCGATGTCCTGGGGGTCCGCCACGCCGTTGCCGTTGCAGTCATACTCACCGATGCGCACGTAGTACACGTCCTGCCCGCCGGTGAACGTCGCCGCGTAGGCCAGGTGAGCCCCCACGTCGTCGGAGATCATGTGGTAGTAGTCGCCGATCTTGTTCTGGCTCGGCCAGCCGAGGTGGCTGTCCCACGCCGGGCCCAGCGCCACGTTGGCCGACCACGTCACTCCCCCGTCGAGCGAATGGGCGGCGTATGTCTGGCTCAGGCGGCTGGATCCCGGGGCGGCGCGCGTGTCGTTCCAGACCGCGTCGATGCGCCCGCCGGGCGCGACCGACATCGTGCCGAACCATTGCCAGGCGTTGGTCCCCGGGGCGTCATCGTTGACCCGCACCGGCGGGCTGAAGGTCGCGCCCCCGTCGGTGCTCCGCGCGAACATGACGTCCATCGGGTCGTCCCCGGGCGGGTCCACGGAGCAGAGGACGTACACGTGCCCGCGCCGCGGGCCCGGCGCGTGACAGACCGCGATCCACACCTGCCCGAGCAGGCCACCGGGGTTCGGCCCCACGCCCAGCCGCAGCGCCCCGCCCATGTTCACCTGCACCGCCGGCGTGAAGACGGGGGCCACCGCCGGGTCGTGCGGCACCGCGCTCCGAACCACCCGGAAGATCGTCGTGTTCGACGAGTTGGGGACGCCCGCGACGTAGAGCTCCCCGTCCGGCCCCACCGCGAGGGTCCCGAAGACCGGGCGCCCCGGAAGTTCCTGCGGGGCCGTCCACGTCAGCCCGCCCGTGAGTGAGCGGTTGAACGTGCTGGGAAAGTACTGGTTCCCCGCCGTGTTCCACGCCTGGTAGATCGCGCCGTCACCGGGCCCGCCCGTGCGGTCGATGGTCATCCAGGCCTTGTCGCCGCCGAAGGCCGGAATCTGGGGGCCCCAGGTGCGTCCCGAGTCGAAGGAGCGCGCCAGGTCGCACGCGTACGGGTCGACCCGCAGGGTGTTGTAAAAGAAGATGCCGGCGCGGTCGACCTCGAGCACCGGATCGGTGCGGAAGACCCCGGGGTCCATCACGGAGGCCCGCCAGGTCCGCCCACCGTCGCGGCTGTACGCGAACCCCGCCTGCCGGAAGCTGGAGGCGACCGTGTCGAACTGCCGCCATCCGATCGCCAGGCGGTTGCGGAAGTGCGGGTCGGCGGTGATCGTGGTCTCGTTGCCCGCGTCGCCGATCACGTCCAGACCCTGGGCGTTGCGATTGACCTGGACGCTCGTGAAGGGCCCGCGCGTGATCGTCGCGGCCGGACGCGTCGGGAGCGCCCCTCCCGCGCTCCCGACGGAGTCGCCGGGCTGTTCCAGTGCCGTGGGCCGGGCGGGCGGCGCCGGGGCCTCGGGCGCCGGCGGGGGCGCCGCCGCGGCGCCGATGGCGCCGCTTGCGCCGTTCGTGCCGCCCGCGGCCAGGATGAACACTCGGATCAGGCGGCCCGCCCCGAACAGCGATCTGTGGCTCGGCATGGGCAGAGTCTGGAGGCCATGTGCCCCGGGGGCAAGGGCCGGTCGCGGACAAAAACCGTGGCGGTCGCCGCCCGGGGCGGGCTACAGGTTGCCCCGGCGCGCCTGCTCGGCCTCCAGGGCCTCGAAGAGCGCCTTGAAGTTGCCCTTCCCGAAGCTCTGGCTCCCCCGCCGGCAGATGATCTCGAAGAAGAGCGTCGGCCGGTCCTGCAGCGGCTTGGTGAAGAGCTGGAGCAGATACCCCTCGTCGTCGGCGTCCACGAGGATGCCCAGGTCCTTGATCTTCTGGTGGTCCTCTTTCACGGGCGGGTGCCCGTGCCCGGTGAGCATCTTGTCCACGCGCTCCCACACCTGCGCGTAGTAGGCGGGGGGGATCTCCAGGAAGTCGACCCCGCGCCGGCGCAGCTCGCTGATGCTCGCCAGCTCGTCGTCGGTGCGCAGGGCCAGGTGCTGCACGCCGGGCGTGTGGCTGTGCCAGTCCAGATATTCCTCGATCTGGCTCTTGCGCTTCCCCGGCGCCGGCTCGTTGATGGGCATCTTGATGAGCTGGTTCCCCGAGGCCATCACCTTGCTCATCAGGGCGGAGTAGTCCGTGGAGATGTCCTTGTCATCGAAGTGCTTGAAGAGCTTGAACTCCAGCACGTTCTCATACCACGCCACCCAGTGGTTCATCTTCCCCAGCTCGACGTTGCCCACCAGGTGATCCACGTACTTGAGCCCGCAGGGCCGCTGGCGGTTGTACTCGTTGACCGCCGGGCTCGCCGCGGGCTTGAAGCCCGGGAAGAGCGGCCCGCCCTTCTTCACGCTCACCAGGTCGTAGGCCCCGGCCCGGCTCACGAAGGTGTGGATGACCCGCCCGTAGGTCCTGACCGACGCCGTGGTGACCGCGCCGCTCGCGTCGCTGACGGTCCTGGGCTCGCGGGCCGGCTCTCCGCCGTTTTTGACCGCGCGCTCGAAGGCCTTGGTCGCGTCGAAGACGGTGAAGGCCACGTCCTTCACCCCGTCCCCGTAGAGCGCCACCTCCGTGCAGGCCTCATGCTCGGGCGTCAGCCCGGTCGTCAGCAGCAGGCGGATGTTCCCCTGCGTCAGCAGGTAGTGGGCCGCGTCGCGCGAGCCCGTGGTGAGGTCCGAGACCTGCTCCACCTGGAAGCCGAACGTGTACGCGTAGAACATCGCCGCCTGGCGGGCATTGCCGACGTAGAAGCGCACGTGGTCCACGTCGATGAGCTGGAGGGGGTCCGAGGCCGGCCTCGGGGCGGCGAGCGGGCTGGTGGCGGCGGTCGTCATGGGTCTGCTCCGGACCGGTGGGGGTCTGTCCGGTTGGTGGACCGGCGCCCCGGTGGCCGATACTGCCCGCATCGTACGCTTGTCCCCTCTTCGCACCGACGACTACACTGCCCGTGGCGCATCGCCCCCACCCAATGGGCCCAGATCGGCACTCCGCCTTCCCGGGGATGACGCCCGCTTCGCGGGCGCCGCTTCGCGGCGTCCCGGGCCTCCCGGGCGCCAACGCGGGCGCCACCAAGGAACCCCGGCTTGATGGTTGATCCGAGTGACCGTCCCGCAGTGGGCCCCTACCAGCTCACCCGCGAGCTTCCCGATCACCAGCTCGGGGCCCGCTGGGTGGCCCTGCACGAGTCGGATCAGACCAGCCACCTGGTCTACCTCATACCCCGGCTCGATCGGCCCGTCCGCGAACGGGCTCTGGCCGCTCTGGGCCTCATCCAGGCCTTCTCCAACCCGCACATCCTGCGCGTCGAGCGCTTCGGACCCGACTCGGCCCGCCGGCTCTGGGTGGTCTGCCCGTACCCCGGCGATACCGACGGGCTGCTCACGCTGGGCCGGCTCCTCCGCGACAAGGGCGGACAGATGTCGCAGGACGAGGCGGAGCGCGCCACCCTCCAGCTCCTGGAAGCCCTCGAAGCCGCCCACCGCGCGGGGCTCGGCAACGGCCCCATCCTGATCGACGATGTGCTCGTCGACCGGCACGGGTCATTGCTCCTGGAGCTCTACGGCGTCGCCAGAGCCGTGGCCGGGGACCGCGAGCCGGCCACCGACCTGGGCCGCGAGGAAGTCCGGTCCATCGCCGAGATCGCCTACCAGCTCATCACGGGGTTGCGGGCCGAGGCCCCCCTCATCCCCGCCAGCCGCCTGGTGAAGAAACTCGACCCGGCGTGGGCGGCCTGGCTGCGCACGGCTCTCGACCCGCTGGGCGGGTTCGCCGGGCCCGCCGACGCCATCTCCGCGCTCCCCAGCCGGCGGCCGCGTCCCGAGCCCCGGCGGCCGATCGTGCACGTCCGCACCGTGCTGGGGCGGCTCGCCTCGCCGGCGGGTCCGGACGAGCGCTAGCCCGGCACTCGTGAAATCGAAGTGGACGCTTCGCGGCGCCTGAGGCGACCCGCCGGAGTTCACTGCCGGCCCAGCCGGGCGCGCAGCATGCCCAGCCGGGCCTGCTCGGCGGCGCTGAGGGTCCCCGCGAACCGCGCCTCGAGCTCGTCGGCCAGCCGCCCGGCGTGCCCGGATGAGACCGAGAGTTCCAGACCGTCGAGCCAGGCCGACGCCGGCCCGTTGAGCGCCCGGGCCTGCTCGGTCCGGCCCAGCCAGAGCAGGCACCGCGTGAGAAAGACCTCGCGAGGCTCGCGCGGGGCTTCGTCGCCGGTCGCCGGCACCTCGGCGCCGGGCGCAAGTGCGGGCTCGGCCGTGCCCCGCTCCGCCTGGATCAGGAGCGCTGCCACCATCGCGGGGTCCGGGCCGAACGGACCGAACGAGGGTCGCACCGGCCCGGCGCCGGCGCCCGCAACCCGTCCCAGCAGGGCGCGTCTCACCGCGGGATCGTCGGTCACGCGGGCGGCCCCCAGCAGGTCCGGCACGCTCAAGCCCGCGGCCACGGTGAACAACCCCGACCGACGCTCCTCCGGCGTCGGAGCCCGCAGGCGGAGGACCTCGAGATACCCCTCGAGGGTCGGGCGGTGCGCGGCTACGGCCCGTGCGGCCACCATAAAGAGCGCGGGGTCGAGATCCGCCGCCCCGATGACCGCCTCGAGCTGGGCCACATTGCCGGCGAGGGCCTCGGCGGCGCGGAGCCGCCACGCCGCGCGGTCGGAGCCGAGCATCCCGAGAACGGCCCGCCGGTCCTGGTCGTCGCCGATCGCCGCCAGGAGCCTGAGCCCGCAGGTACTGAGCGCTCCCGGCTCGGATTCCCGGAGCCTCGCCAGCACGCGGGCCCGCTCGTCGGGTCCACCGAGCATCCCGGCCTCGTGGAGGGCGCAGGCCGCGTCGGTTGCCGCCGGCACCGCGGGGCCCCCCGACTCGAGCCATGCGAGCACCGCCGGGCGGGTGGAGGCGTCGGGCCAGCGCGCGGCGGCCTTGAGCAGCGCGCCGGCGACCCCCGGATCGCGCTCGTCGAGGAGCGCGCCTGCCAGGACGCGCGCCGCGCCGGGAGGGGCGAGCGAGATGACCAGGTCGGCCGCCGCCTGGCGGATCGATGGCGACGGGTCCTTCAGCAGCGGCAGAGCCGCCAGTCCCACGCCCTCTGGCAGGGTCCGGGCGTTGGCCAGCTCGCGGTTGGCCAGCTCGAGCCCCAGCCGCCGCATCGGGTCCAGCGGGTCGCTCAAGAGGGATTCGAGGCGCTGCACGCGGGCCTCGGAGGGCATGTCGACCAGGACCAGGCGCGTCCAGTCGACCAGGCGCGACAACGTTCGATCGCGCTGGACGGCCAGGCGGTCGGCCCGGGCGGCCAAGCCCTGGGCCAGGGTTCGCCGCCACTCGGGCTCGCTGAGATATCGGACCTGCTCGAACCAGGCCGACCAGGCCGCCGGGTCGGTGCCGAGATCGGTGCGCCCACTGAGCCGTCCCAGCGCCGAGAGGGCGGCGGCGCGAACCGGCCCTTCGTGGCCGACCGCCAGGTCCACGAGAACCGCGGCGGCCTGGCGGGTGCGCACGGAGCCGAGCGCGGCGATCGCCGGCAGCCGGGCAGCGCCAGGGGACCGGGCCAGGACCTCCAACGGTTCGCCGAGGCAGGCCGGCGCCCAGCTCGCGGCCGCGATCCTGGCCAGGAGAATCTCGCGGGCGCCATCGGTCGCCTCACCCGGTGCGAGCAGCGCCGTGAGCTCGGGGGCGGAGCGCTCGCTCAGCGCCAGCAGGGCGTCGGCGGCCTCGGCCCGGTCGGCCTGCGGGGCCGCCAGGTCGCGCAGAACGCGCGCGGGGTCGCGGGACGCCTGGGCAGGGGCGGGCACCTGCGGAGCAGGCGGCGGAGCGGGCCCGGAGGGCGCGGTGCCCAACGCGAGCCAGAAGGGGATCGTCAGGAGCGGGCTCACGAGCGAGTAGTTCCCCACGTGCGCCGGGCGAGTTCGCGCCGGCCAGCAATCTTTATCGGCGCGGGAGCCGAATCTTGGGCCTGGGAGCAGACCGGGAGTTGGGCCCCGGGGCGGGGACGGGGTAAAGTGGGCCGGCGGGCGGTCCGGGTCCGACGATTGGAGGATCGGCACGCGTGCCGGCCCGGAGGGCGGTCACCGGTGGACGACTGGTCCGACGCCGAGAACCACGTCGACCGCGCGTACGAGCTGTACGAGGCGGGCCGGTGGGACGAGGCCGAGTCCGAGCTGCGCGAGGCGCTGGCGCTCAACCCCTACCGGGCGGAGTGGCACTTCAACCTGGGGTTGACCCTGGAGGCCGCCGGCCGGCACGCCGAGGCGGCCCGCGCGTTCCACGATGCCCACGAGCTGGAACCCGACGAGCCCCAGACCCTGGTCATGCTCGGCCTGTGCGCGCTGCGGCAGGGGGAGCCCCGCGCGTCGCTGGGATGGTTCGAGAAGGCCGCCGCCGCCGATCCGGAAGACCCGGACGCGCTCGTGCACCGGATCGAGGCCCACCGGCGCCTGGGCGAGCACGACCAGGCGGAAGTCATGTTCTATCTGGCCCAGCAGCTCAAGCCGGAGAACGCCCAGGCCTACGCCAACCTCGCCGACTCGCTGCTGGACCGCGGCCAGGTGGACCGCGCGATCTGGTGTCTCCGCGAGGCGGCGCGGATCGATCCGGCCTTGCCCCGTGTGCACGCGCGGCTGGCCCAGTGCTACGCGACCACGGGCCGGCTCGAGCGGGCCCGGCAGTTGTACCTGATGGACCTGCGGCAGGACCCGGGGGACATCGACACGCTCCTGGACCTGGGCCAGCTCCTGCTCACGATGAACCGGGCCGGAGAGGCCGGGGAGAAGTACCGGCGGGTGCTCGAGCTCGAGCCCGACAATCCCGACGCCCACTTCCTGCTCGGCGAGCTGGCCGCCGGGATGGGCGACCCCGGCGAGGCGCGCCGGCACTACGACCTGGCGCTGCGGCTGGACCCGGAGTTTCCCGGGGCGCGCCGGCGCATGGCCCGCCTGCTCATCGCCGAGCGGGCCCCGGACTACCTGCCCGAGTCGCAGCACCTGCTCTCGGACGAGCTCGAGGCCTTCCGGGCCCGCCCCCAGGACTTCGAGCCCGACGAGATCGACGACCTGGGGCAGCTCCTGCTGGACTGCAGCATGGGGTCGGAGGCCCGCCAGGTCTTTGCCGAGCTGGTCCGCCGCCGCGCGGGCGAGGCCCGGCC
>DASPKO010000143.1:0-7253 GCA_035628055.1 Phycisphaerales bacterium | reverse complement strand
CGCGACGGCGAGCTGCTCGGGCCCGAGGACCGGCTCGGTCTTGAGCTCGGAGAGCTCGTTGACCATGACCACGGGCTGGTTGCCCTTCTCGTTGCCGATCATCTCGACGCGGCGCGGGAGCCGGTCGCGCTTGGAGATGCTCCAGAGGATCTCGCGGCTCCCGCCGGGGTAGATGACGCGGACGACGTCGCAGGGCTCGCCGGCGACGTCGGCGGGGGCCTCGAGCTTGAGGCTCTCGGACTGGGTGAGGGGCTGGTCGAAGGGCTTGGGGGCGAGGAACTCGTCGATGAGGAGCTGCTGACCCGATCCGAGCTGGCTGTAGGCCTCGGAGCGGACCTGGAGGGGGGACTTGAGGACCTTCTTGTTGGCCTCGTCGACCCAGGTGACGGTGCCGGACTGGTCCAGCGCGACGGTGAAGGTCTCTTCCTTGCTTCCGCCCAGGGAGATCTTGCTCCGCCCCGTGTACCACTGCGGGCTCTTCATGCGATCCGGGACGGTGCGGATGAACTTCCCCTCGCCGCTGACGTCCATGAGGCCCTTGAGCATGCCCTCGGTGTACTTGCGGGCCTTGAAGCTGGCGGACTTGACCTCGGAGATGGCCTTGGCCGAGTCGGTGAGCACGGCCACGGCGTCGCCGGCCCGCTGCGCGCGCGCGGGGGCTGCCAGGACGAGCACGAGGGCGGCGGCGGGGAGGCAGGCGCTGAGTCGGAACATGCGGGGAGCTCCAGAAAGAGGCCGGGATGCGGACGCGGTCCCGAGGGCGGCCGGTCCGTTTGGGGGTGAACCGGGCGGAATGCTATTCCCGGGGGGGTTCTAGCGCACGCGGGGCGCGAGCAGTTCGGCCAGCGCGGCCGCGGGGTCGGCGCGGCGGAGGAGTTCGGTGCCGACGAGCACGATGCGGACACCGAGGCGGCGGAGGGTGAGCAGGTCGTCGCGGCCGCGGATGCCCCCCTCGCTGACCAGCACGCCGGGGTCCTCGACGAGGTCCATGAGGCGGAGGGTGTGCCCGAGGTCCTCGGTCCCGCTCTCGGGGTCGCGGTTACTGATACCGAGCAGGGCGTAGGCCCGGTGCGGAAAACCGACGTGGGGGCGCACGCGGAGGAGGCTCTCGATCGAGTGGGCGAGCAGGAGCGTGGTGAGCCCGAGCTGCTGGGAGAGGATGAGCAGGTCGAGGAGCGTGGCCTCGGGGAGCGCCTCGGCGGTGAGCAGGACGCCGTCGGCGCCGGCCGCCCGGGTCTCCCAGAGCTGCCAGGGGTCGATGATGAGGTCGCGGCGCAGGACGGGGATGGGGACGGCGTGGCGGACCGCCTCGAGGTGCGCCAGCGAGCCGCGCTGGGCCGGGTCGGTGACGACGCTCAGGGCGGCCGCCCCGGCGGCGTGGTAGCGTCGGGCCAGCTCGGCGGGGGCGTAGGCCCCGGGGCCGTCGGCGGCGAACTCGGCGCGGACGAGGGAGCCGTCGGCCTCGGCGCGGCGGAGCTCGGCGATCACGGAGATGTGCGCCATGGTGCGGTGCTGGGTGACGGCGGCGAAGAGGTTGCGCGGGGGATCGGCCTGGAGGACCTGGGCCTCGAGCTCCGCGAAGGGGAGGGTGCCGCGGGCGCGGGCCACCTCCGCGCGTTTGCGCTCGATCGCCTCCTTCAGCGCGGCGCTGGGCATCGCGGCAATTGTGCTCCTCGGGACGGCTTCCGGCCACGCCAGCGGGATACCCGGCGGAACCCCTAGCGGCGGGGCGGGCAGCCCCGGCGCCGCGTCCCCTGGGGATCTGGTCACGGGGACGGTCGCGGCGGGGGTGGCGGTGCTCGTGGTGGCGGGTCTGTGGCGGGGCGGGGTTCTTCGGCTTGGTTCGCGGGTCCGGGGGCCCGCGCTGGGAGCTGGCGCGGGGGCGGGCGGCCCCTCGGCCTGGGTGTGGCTTCTCTCGGCGGTGGGCGTGATGATCGCGGCGGGGCTGGGGAGCGACCTGGCGGGGCGCGCGAGCGCCTGGGCGGGTGCTGGGAACCTCGGGGCGCAGGCCGCTCCCGCCCGGCACGCCGCGATGATCTGGGGGGGCGCCCTGTGCGGGCTGCTCGCCGGCCTGCTGGCGGTGCGGCTGAGCGGGATCGGGGCGCACCGCGCGGGGCTGGTGGTGCGGTGGAGCGACCTGCCGGGTGGCCTCGCCGGGTTTGCCGCGAGCGTGCCGGCGCTCGTGGCGGCCATGCTGCTCGCCCCCGCGGCCTACGTGCTGGCGACGGGGCGCCAGACTCCGGCGCTCGGGCACGAGACCCTGGTCGTGCTCCGCGACCACTCGGGGCCGTGGACCTGGGCGATCATGCTCGCGGCGGTGACGGTGGTGCCGGCGACGGAGGAGCTCGTGTTCCGCGGCCTGCTCCAGGGCGGACTGGTGCGGCTGCTCGGTCGGCGGTGGGTGGCGGTGCTGGTGACGGGCGTGGTCTTCGCGGCGCTGCACGCGCAGGCTCTGGGAGAGGCGCCGCCGGGTGCGGTCCTGCCGGGGCTGGTGGTGCTGGGGATCGCGCTGGGTGTCGGCATGGAGTGGAGGGGCCGGCTCGGGGTGCCGGTGGTGATGCACGCGGCGTTCAACGCCGCGAACTTGGCGCTGGCGATGGGGGGCGCCCGTTCCGGGAACTAGGACCACGCCCTAGGCAGGCCCCCTGCATACAGGTGGATTGCTGTTGCGTGGGGCGGCCGAGCAGCGATATTCTAACCCGCTGTTTGGGTGATGGTTGGTGACGAAGCGTCGCGAGGCGGCGGGGCGCATCGGGGCGTTGGTGGTGCCCCGGCGCCGCCGGGACAGGAACGCATGAGCGCACAACGGACAGGCACGAACACAAGGAGACGGCGATGAAGGTGAACGGTCTCATGGCGATGGCGGGGGTGGCGGTGATGGCAATGGCGGCCGGGCTGGCGGCCCAGCCGGAGCGGAACCAGCCCCCGCGCGATCATCCGGCCCCTGCGAAGCCCGCGGCCCCGGCCAAGCCCGGGCAGCCCGACCGGCCGGGCATGCCCGAGAGGCCCGCGCAGCCGGACAAGCCCGGCATGCCGGACATGCCGGAGATGGGCCCGGACGAGATGGCGTGGATGAAGGCGGCGATGCCCGGGCGCGAGCACGAGATGCTGGCCAAGGGCGTGGGGACGTGGGACGCGCAGGCGACGTTCTGGATGCAGCCGGGCGCGCCGCCCATGGAGAGCGCGGGCACGGCGGTGATGACCATGGAGCTGGACGGGCGCTGGCTGAAGCAGGAGTACACCAGCTCGTTCATGAACATGCCGTTCCGCGGGATCGGGTACACCGGGTACGACAACATCAAGAAGAAGTATGTGTCGACGTGGATGGACACGATGTCCACGAGCATGATGGCCTCGGAGGGGACGTTCGACCCGGCGACGAACACGTACCACTACACCGGCAGCTTCCAGGACCCGATGGGCAAGAACTGGAAGTTCCGGCACACGCTCAAGATCGAGAGCGATGACCGCGTGGTCTTCGAGATGCACCAGGGGGGCGAGGGCGTGCCGGAGCACCTGGCGGGCCGGATCGTGTACACCCGCAAGGGCGGCGCCGCCACGCCGGCCAAGATGAACGCGACGCCCGGCGGCGGCACCCCGGCCCAGCCCGGGCGCAACTGAGCCTCGAGCGGGGGAGCGGGGACGGTTTCTGATCACGGCGTCGCGCCTTGGCGAGAGCGGGCGCGGCGCTTTTGTTTTTGACGAAGGTGGGAGCTCGCACGAAAGCAAGGACGCGGATAGACAGAGGCAGGGAGACGGAGACTGAGGTCAGAGGGAAGACGCGAGCCGCGAGCGCGAGCGAGCGGTAGCCCGGACGACGGACGGCGAGCGTCTGGGGCGGGCAGAAGGAGGCGGCGTGGCGACCGCTCGCTGGCGCGCGGCTCGTGCGATCTGGGCCCTTGGGTGTACAGAGCCGGAGGAACCGCTCGCTGGCGCTCGCGGCTCGTGCGGGGACGGCTCGGGGGCAGGCAGGGGGCGGCTGGGGCTTCGGGCTCGGCCTTGTTTGCGGCTCGGGCTTGGTCTACGGCTCTGGGTCCGGCTCGGGCTGGGGCGGCTCGGCGGTGGGGAGCGTCGCGCGCCAGCGCTCGTCGAGCTGGGCCCAGGAGAGACCGAGCGCGCCCGCGGTCGCCTCGTCGAGGGTGCCGCCGCGGGCCATGAGCGTGAGCCACTGGTTGCGCTTGGTCCGGCCGAAGGTCTCGGAGACGAAGCCGAGGAGGTGGTGGCCCTGGCGGTAGACGTGCCCGTGGTAGCGGGGCGGGCAGGTATAGAAGTCGGCCATGGGCTCCCAGGGAGCGAGCCGGCCGCGGCGCGCCCAGCTCTCGACGGCGGCGCGGCTGGCGTCGGCGAGGCCCGGGCTGAAGGCCTCGGCGGCCAGCTCGGCGACACCCTCGACGAGCCACCAGGGCATCTTGGTCGCGTGCTCGCCCAACTCGAAGGTGGCGACGTGCCCGTACTCGTGGGCGAGGAGGGGCTCGAGGGCGCCGGCCATCATGTTCTCGCGGGCGAGGATCTTGATCGCCTCGCCGGGCTCGTTCCAGCCCGAGAGCGGGTCGGCGTAGCTGAGGTAGATCGAGGCCTGCAGGTGGCGCATGCTCGGGTAGAGCTTCACCTCCTGGGTGATGGCGGGGCGGTACTCGAATCCCTCGTCGACGCGCCGGCGCACGCGCGGGAGCGTCTCCGCGACGCGCTCGGCGATGTCCCGGCTGTCGCCCAGGTACTTCACGACGACGGGGCCCGAGTCCGGGGCGTACGCGGCCCCGGTGACGCTCGCCCAATCCTCGCCGGCGTAGTACCAGCGGCCCGAGAGCGGCAGGCGGACGAAGCGAACAGGGAAGGAGACGCGGCGCTCGCGCTTGGGCACGGGCTCGGCCGCGGGGTCGTCGCGCGGCGGGGCGGGGGGCATGCGCCAGGTCATGCGGAGGGTGAACCGGGCCTCATTTGCGGTATAGACGGGTGGGGGAACGGCGGGGTCGTCGGGGGTGCCGGGCGGGGGTGGGACGGGCTGGTCCGGCGGGGCGGCGGCGGCCGGACCCGGGGCCCCCGCGTCGCCGACTTGCGGCGCCGCGGGGTCGACGATCTCCAGGGTGAACTCGGCGGGCACGTGCCGTCCCAGGTCCTTGGCCCAGTTGACCTGCTCGGTGCGGAAGACGGGGTCGGACTCCGCGGGCACGACCCAGGCGAGATAGGCCTCCTGGTTGGCGGCGAGGACCGCGGCTTCCATCTGGCGCAGGGCCTGGCCGATCTCGAGCCTGATGCGCGCGGCCTCGGGCTCGTCCCGGCCCAACGGGGCCGGGGCGGGGCGCGGCGCGGGCTGGGGCGCAGCGGCGTTCGGGGTCGGCGGGGCGGGCGGCGCCGCCGGCGCGAGGTGACTCGGAACCGAGAGCGCCAGGAGTGCGAGCGGCGCGAGGATGCGGGCGCGGGGGGTCATGCGCATGCGCGGATTGTTGGCGGGCGGCTACCGCCGCGGGCTCTGTTTAGGATGGGGGCATGCGGACCGTGGGTGAGCTGGCGTTGGCGCTCGAGCGGATCGCGCCGCGCGAGCTGGCCGAGCCCTGGGACAACGTGGGCCTGCTCGCGGGGCTCGACGCGGCGCCGCTGCGTGGGCCGGTGGTGCTGACGATCGATCTGAGCGCGGGCGTGGCCGAGGAGGCGGTGGGGGCGCGGGCCTCGGCGGTCGTGGCGTATCACCCGCCGATCTTTGCGCCGCTGCGCCGGCTGGGGCAGGGGGCGGGGACGCGCGGGGAGGCGCTGCAGCGGGTGCTGGCGGCGGGGATGGCCCTGTACAGCCCGCACACGGCCCTGGACGCCGCGCCGGGGGGCGTGACGGACTGGCTGGCCGACGGCGTCGCGGGCGCGGGGGGTGAGGCGGGGCCGCGCCGCGTGCTCAGGCCGCACCAGAGTTTGAGGCCCGGGGAAGAGCTCAAGGTGGTCACGTTTCTTCCGGCTGAGGCGGCCGACGGGGTGCGTGCGGCCTTGGCCGGGGCGGGCGCCGGGCGGATCGGCGGGTACACGCTCTGCTCGTTCGCGGCGCCGGGCACGGGGACGTTCGTGGGCGGGCCGGGAACGTCACCGGCGGTGGGGGAGGCGGGCCGGCTGGAGCGGGTGAGCGAGCTGCGGCTGGAGATGGTGTGCGCACCGGGCGACCTGCTGGCGGTGCTGGAAGCGCTGCGCCGTGCGCACCCGTACGAGCAGCCGGGCGTGGACGTGTACCAGGTGGTGGCGCGCCCGCAGGCGGACGTGGGCGCGGGGCGGGTGGTGGAGCTCGCGCGGCCGATGGGCGCCGAAGGGATAGCGGCCAACCTGAAGCGGCACCTGGGAGTGGAGGGCGTGCTGGTGGCCCGGGCCCCGGGCGGGACCGGGAGCGCGGAGCGCGTGGGGGTCTGCCCGGGGTCGGGCTTTGCGCTTGCCGAGGCCGCGGCCCGCGCGGGCTGTGGGGTGTATGTCGCGGGAGAGATGAAGCACCACGACGTGCTGGCCTGCCTGGACCTGGGCCTGAGCGTGGTGCTGGCGGGGCACACCGAGACGGAGCGGGGGTACTTGCCGGTGCTGGCGCGGCGGCTGGAGGCCGAGCTGCCGGGCGTGGAGGTGGTGGTGAGCGGGGCGGATCGGAGCCCGGGCCGGTGGGTGTAGCGGGGCGGGGAACTCCGCGGGTCACTCTTCCATGCGCCAGACCTTGCGGACGGCGCCGAGCAGTCCGTCGATGGTCTGGCGGTCGAGGCCGCGCCGCTCCATGACGTGCCTGGCGAGGGCGATCCCCGCCTCGCCCTCTTCGAAGATGATGCGGCCGGCGCCGGCCTGGAGTAGGGACTCGCGCTCGGCGAGATGGCGGGCGCGGACGATGATCTCGACCTCGGGGCTGAGCTCGCGCGCCGTGAGCACCAGCGCTCCGCGGCCCGTGGCGCTGGGCAGCGTCACGACCAGGTGGACGGCGCGGCGGATGCCGGCGTGCTCCAGGACTTCCCGGCGGGTGGCGTCGCCGTAGATCGCGAGCCGGCCGGACCTCGTCAGGGCGCGCACCGTGTCGATATTCATGTCGACGATGACCGTCTGAACCCCGGCGTCGCGGAGCAGCGCGTCGACCAGGCGCCCGACGGGGCCGTAGCCCACGATGACGGCGATGGGCCTGGTTTCCGCCGTGACGAGGGGTTGGGCCCGCGCGTTGATGTCGGCGGCGCGGCGGTCGGCCCGGGCGTTGAGGAGGCGCCAGACCCGGGGGCGGCGTCGCAGGAAGGCTTCGATGCGCTCGAGGGATC
>DASPKO010000142.1:0-3534 GCA_035628055.1 Phycisphaerales bacterium | reverse complement strand
CCGCGGCCGACAGCTCGGCGCCACGCCGGACCAGCTCCGCGTCGAGCGAGCCGTCCAGCTCGTTGAGCAGACGCTTGGTGGCGCGGAGGGCTTCCGGACCGCCCGACATGATCCGCCCCACGAGCTCGGCGACGCGGCCCTGAAGCTCCGCCTGCGTTTCCACCAGGTCCGTGACGATCCCCAGCTCGTGCGCGCGCCGCCCCGAGAGCAGCCCGCCCCCCAGCAGCAGCCGCCGCGCCCGGCCGGCGCCGATCCGCCGCACCACCCAGGGCGCCACCACGGCCGGGCAGACGCCCAGGTCGACCTCGGGGAACCCGAGCTTCGCGTCCGCGTGCGTGACCGCGAAGTCGCACGCGCAGGCCAGCCCGCACCCGCCCCCGATCGCCGCCCCGCTCACCGCCGCGATGACGGGCATGGGCAGGGCGCGCAGGCGGAGCGTGAGCTCGGCGAGCGACCGGAGCAGGCGCGGCGCCGCGCCGTGATCCCCCAGCACCTGCTTGAGGTCCATCCCGGCGCAGAAGGCCCTGCCCGCCCCGGCGACGACCAGCACGCGCGCCGAGACCAGGCGCCCGTCGAGCTCGTCGAGCCGGGTGTGGAGACCCTCGAGCAGTTCCAGCGACAGGGCGTTGCGAGCCTCGGGGCGGTTCAGCGTGAGCCGCGCCAGCCCGTCGGAGAGAGTGAGTTCCGCGAGCATGCGCGCTTCCTTTACGAGGGCCGCGCCGGCCTGGCCCAGGCGCGGGGCAGCAGTTCCGCCTGCTCGGGCCCGCCCACCAGGGCCAGCGAGGCGGCCAGCCCGGGTGCCAACGCCTCGGCCTCTCCCGAGCCATCGATCCGGTTGAGCCAGCGCTTGGTGTGCATCAGCCCGCGGCGCGGCTTGGCGGCCAGCTCGCGCGCCAGGTCCATGGCCCGGGGGAGGACCTCGCCCGGTTCCTCCACGACCTCGTGGGCCAGGCCGAGGCGCGCCGCCTCACGGCCGTCGATCAGCCCCGGGTCCAGCACCCGCTCGCGCGCCGCCCCGTCCCCGACGAGCAGTCGAAGCGTCGGCGCCGAGACCGCGGGCGAGATGCCCAGCCGCACCACGGGGTATCCGAGCGTCGCCCGCGCGTCGGTCACGACGATGTCCCCGCCGCCCAGCAGGGCGCACCCGCCGGCGACCGCCGCCCCGTGCGCCGCTACGACGATCACGGCATCGCTCCGGCGCAGCGCCCCCACCGCCGCGCCCAGGCCTCGCAGCATGGACCCGAGGGCCGTCTCGTCCTCGCGGCACAGCGCCAGATCGAACCCCGCGCAGAAGGCCGCCCCCTGGCCCGACAGGACGATCACACCAGCCCGGTCCGACAGCGTCGCGACCTCGCTCTGGAGCTGCGCGAGCATCGGGGGCGTCAGGGCGTTCCGTTTGTCCG
The DNA here is from genome assembly GCA_035628055.1 of Phycisphaerales bacterium. GTDB lineage: Bacteria > Planctomycetota > Phycisphaerae > Phycisphaerales > UBA1924 > DASPKO01. The sequence continues at coordinate 2,131 of DASPKO010000142.1, read as the reverse complement.
GGCGCTCCAGCGCGAGCCGCCCGATGCCGCCCTCGCACCAGGCGCGGATCATCTGTGCGGCTCCGCGACGACCCGCGACGTGCCCGGCTCGGCGCCGTCGGCGCGCGCCCGGCGCGCCAGCGCCCGCGCGAACTCGCCCGCCAGCGCCAGGCGGCCCGCGTCGGCGCCGACCGAGTACCCCGCCTCCTCGACCGTGCGCATCAGGAGCTCGGTCGCGATGTTGCCCGGCGCGCGCCCCCCGGGACGCGAGGCGTACGGGCACCCCCCCAGCCCCGCGACCGACCCGTCGAACGAGCGGACCCCCATCCCCAGCGCCGTGCGCACGCAGTCGGCGGCCCGGCCGCGCGTGTCGTGCAGGTGCAGCGTGGTCCGCACCCGCGCCCCCGGCGCGTCGTCGGCGAGCGGCACGACCCGCGCGTACGCCGTGAGCAGGCGCTCCGTGCTCTCCGGGGTCGCGGCCCCGATGGTGTCACCGAGGTCCAGCTCATCGACGCCGAGCCCGAGCAGACCCTCCGCGACCCGGACGACCTCGCCCGGCGCCACCGGTCCCTGGAATGGACACGCGATGACGCACGAGATGTACCCGCGCACTCCCAGACCCTCCGCGTGGGCACGCTCGATCACCGGCGCAAACCGCAGCAGCGACTCCGCGATGGTGGCGTTGATGTTCCGCCGGCAGAACTCCTCGGACGCGGCGGTGAAGACCCCCACCCTGCCGATGAGCCGGCCTTGAGCCCGGGTGTTCGCCTCCAGCGCGCCGCCCAAGCCCGTCAGATTCGGCGTGAGCGCGGAGAAGACGGGGGCCGGCGCTCTCGTGCCGGGGTTTCCTTCACCCCGCCCGCGCTGCCCCTGCAGGAGCGCCGCCAGCCCGTCGCAGAGGTCCGCGGCGTCCGCCAGTTGCGGGACGGCCTTGGGGCTCACGAAGCTCGTGACCTCGATCTCGTCCAGACCCGCCCGGCAGAGCAGCTCGATGAGGCGGAGCTTCTCGGCCGTGGGGATCGTCGCCGGCTCGTTCTGGAGCCCGTCGCGGGGCGAGACATCGGTGAGGCGAACCCGGCCGGGCATCGGGGGCATCGTACACGCACCACCGGGCGCTACCCGGAAGGCTACCCTACGCGCAACTGCCGCCCCCCGGAGTCGTTATGCCCAGGCGCACCGTCTATCAGGCCCAGATCGACTACCTGCAGGTGCTCGACGAGCACGGCGTCCTGGACACCGCCCTGGCGCGCGACACCCTCTCCGACGAGCAGGTGCTGTTCCTCTACCAGCACATGGTCACGTGCCGGCAGCTCGACGAGATCGCCTTCAAGCTCCAGCGCTCCGGGCGCATGGGGACCTACCCGCAGAACAAGGGGCAGGAGGCCGCCGCGGTCGGGACGGCCTTCGCCGCCATCAAGGGCGTCGACTGGCTGGTCCCCTGCTACCGCGAGAACGCGGCCCTGTTCCTGCACGGGCTCCCCATGCACTTCGTCCTCCTCCACTGGATGGGCGATGAGCGCGGCAACCAGATCCCCGAGGGGGTCTGCCAGACGCCGCTGTGCATCCCCATCGGCACGCAGATGCTCCACGCCACCGGCATCGCCTGGGCCTTCAAGCTGCGTCGCGAGGAGCGCGTGGTGCTGACGTACTTCGGCGACGGCGCCACCAGCGAGGGCGACTTCCACGAGGCGATGAACTTCGCCAGCACGCTGCAGGTGCCGGTGGTGTTCATCTGCCAGAACAACCAATGGGCCATCAGCGTGCCGCGGGAGATTCAGATGGCCTCCGAGACGGTGGCGCAGAAGGCCATCGCCTACGGGATGCCGGGCATCCAGGTGGACGGCAACGACCTCTTCGCGGTCTACCGGGCGGCCAAGGAGGCCGTGGACCGGGCCCGGGCCGGGGGCGGGCCCACGTTCCTCGAGTGCGTGACCTACCGCCTCGCCGACCACACCACGGCCGACGACGCCCGGCGCTACCGCGACGCGGAGGAGCTCGAGGCCTGGAAGGCCCGCGACCCGCTGATCCGCCTGCGCCGCTATCTCGAGAGCAAGGGCCTGTGGGACGCGGAGCGCGAGGCCGCCCACCTCCAGAAGTCCCAGGCCATCGTGGCCGAGGTGGTGCGCGCCGCCGAAGGAATCCCCAAGCCGAG
>DASPKO010000141.1:0-3480 GCA_035628055.1 Phycisphaerales bacterium | reverse complement strand
GTTCACCTCGATGCGCGCGCGGGGCGCGGCGATCACGGACATCGTCGTGCTGGTGGTGTCGGCGCCCGAGGGCGTGGCCCCGCAGACGATCGAGTCGATCAGCCACGCCCGGGCGGCGGGCGTCCCGATCGTGGTGGCGCTCAACAAGATCGACCGCCCGGACGCCACCGAGGCGCGGGTGAACCAGACCCTCTCGCAGCTCGCCGACCAGGGGCTCAACCCCGTGGAGTGGGGCGGGAGCACCGAGGTCGTGCGCACCAGCGCGGTCCGGGGCGACGGCATCCCCGAGCTCCTGGAGCTGCTGGACCTGCAGGGCCAGATGCTCGAGCTCAAGGCCGACGCGGCCGGGGCGGCCCGGGGGACGGTCATCGAGGCCCGCCTGGAGGAGGGCCGCGGGCCGGTGGCCAACGTCATCGTTCAGGACGGGCGGCTGAAGGTGGGGGACTTCGTCGTGGTGGGGCGCGCCTACGGGCGGGTGCGCGATATCATCGACGACCGCGGGCAGCGCCTCAAGGAGGCGGGGCCCGGCATGCCGGTGCAGGTCTCGGGGCTGGACGAGCTCCCGGACGCCGGGGACAAGTTCTTCGTGGCCGACTCGCTCAAGGAGGCCAGCGAGGCGGCGGAGCAGCGGCGCCTGCGCGAGCGCCAGGCCCAGTTGGCCCAGCCCAAGGTCACGCTGGACAGCCTGTTCAGCCAGATGAAGGAGGGCGAGCTCAAGGAGATGCTCATCGTCCTCAAGGCCGACGTGCAGGGCTCGGTGGACGTCATCAAGAGCGAGATCGAGAAGGTCTCGGGCGCCGAGGTGAAGGTCCGCGTCATCCACGCGGCGGTCGGCGGGATCACCGAGAGCGACGTGCTGCTGGCGGCGGCCTCGAAGGCGATCATCATCGGGTTCAACGTGATCCCCTCGGGCAAGGCCCGCACGCTCGCCGAGAACAAGAACGTCGAGATCCGCAGCTACCAGGTGATCTACGAGATCACCGACGACGTGCGCAAGGCCGCCGAGGGCCTGCTCGAACCGGAGCTCCGCCAGGAGGTCCTGGGGCACGCGGAGGTGCGGCGCGTCTTCAAGGTGTCGCGCGTGGGCGCGATCGCGGGGTGCTACGTCACCGACGGCGTCATCGAGCGCAACGCCTTCATCCGGGTCACGCGCAACGGGGTGGTCATCGAGAACGCGCGCGTGCTCGAGCAGCTCAAGCGCTTCAAGGACGACGCCAAGGAGGTGCGCATGGGCAACGAGTGCGGCATGAAGATCGTCGGGTACGACGACATCAAGGAGGGCGACGTGCTCGAGTGCTACAAGCAGGTGGAGGTCGCCCGCAAGCTGTAGGCCCGGGGCGCGTCCCCCCGGTCCCCGGCCCCTCTGTCGTTCTCACCGAGCGTGCACATCGCCATCCTCCAGTTCGACCTGCTCATCCCCGGCGCCGGATCGCTCAAGGACAAGCGCCGCGTGGTGCGCTCCGTGAGGGACCGCCTCCACCGCGAGCACCAGGTCTCGGTCGCGGAGGTGGCGTACCTGGACCGGCGCGACGTCGCCGGGATGGGCCTGGCGGCGGTGTCGCGCGACGCGCGGTATCTCGCCGGGCTGCTCGATCGGATCACGGGCAAGCTGCGCGGGCTGCACGACGCGGAGCTGGGAGAGGTGCGGCGCGAGATTCTCTCGGGGACGCAGCTCCCGTCCGACCTGCTCACCGACGAGGGGGAGCCGCTCTGGAGGCCCGACGAGGCCCGCGCGCGCGAGGAGGCTGCCGAGTGACGCACGGACACCGGCGCGAGCAGATGGCCTCGGAGATCCGGCGCGGGCTCCAGGAGCTCATCGCGCGCGGACTCAACGACCCGCGGATCGGCGGGCTCATCACCCTGACCGAGGTGCGGCTCTCCCCCGACCTGAAGTGGGCCACAGTCATGGTCTCGGTTCTTCCCGACGAGAAGACCGACCTGACGGTGCACGGGCTGGCCCACTCGGCGCGGCACCTGCGCCGCCAGCTCATGGGCCTGGTGGGGTTCCAGCAGATGCCCGAGCTGAGCTTCAAGGCCGACCGGTCGCTCAAGCGCGAATCCGAGGTCTTCGCCGCCCTGGCCAGGGCCCGCCAGACCTCCCGCCCCGGGCTTGCGGCGGACGGCGCGCCTACCAATCCGCCCGGGGGGACGCCCGCCGGCCCGGAGGGGCCCGGGCCCGGACCGGGCGCTGGCGCGGAGGGCGGGCTGGAGCGCGGCTCGTGACGACGGCGGACCCTGCACGGCTCATCCGACGGCTGCGGGAACGCTACGGGCACGCCGCCACGCCCGAGCCGGCGCCCTGCGCCATCGAGCCCGACCAGCCGGTGCTCGCCGAGTTCGTGCGCTCCTTCATGGTGTGGGAGTCCACGCTCAGCGCCGGGACGGCGGCCTGCCGCAAGCTCGAGAAGGCCGTGGTGGACTTCAACGAGCTGCGGGTCTGCCTGCCGGACGAGCTGGTGCGGGTGATCGGCCCGCGCTACCCGCTGGCGCCGGAGCGCGCCCAGCGCCTGCGGGCGGCGCTCAACGACCTGTACGCCCGCCAGCACAGCGTGAGCCTGCAGCACCTGCCCGCGCTGGGGAAGCGCGAGGCCGAGGCTTTTCTCGCCTCGCTGAACGGGGTCCCGGGCTTCGTCTCGGCGCGGGTGACGCTGCTGGCCCTGGGCGGGCACGCACTGCCGGTCGATTCGTGCATCCTCGGCAAGCTTCTCAGCGAAGGGATCGTGCCCGCCGACGCGACGCCGGAGTCGGCGGCGGGCTCGCTGGAGCGCCGCTTCCGCGCGGGCGAGCTCGCAGAGGCCTATCTGCTGCTCCAGGCCTGGTCCGACGCCGAGCCGGTGCACCTGATCCCGGTCGGCGAGGGGGCGGGCGGGGGGGGAAAGGGGCCGGGGCGGAAGGACCCGGCTCGGCCGCGGTCGCGCTAGACGGGGCGCGCCGGGCACAGGCGGCGTTGAGAGGCCAGCCGGGCCGCGTCGCCGGCCGCCCACGGGGAAGGCGAGGACATGCTGCCGGTGCAATCCGAACTGCGTGGCCAGGCGCGGACGGTCCTGGTCGTGGTGCTGCCCGCCAAGCTGGTCGATGAGACCGCCGAGCCGGTGCGCGAGGCGGTCCGCACGGGGCTGCCCAACGCCGACGGGGCGGGCGTGGTGCTCGACTGCGCGGCGGTCGGGCTCATCAACTCCCTGGGGATCACCTGTTTGCTGCAGGTCCAGGACCATTGCCGCAAGCGGGGCGCGCCCCTGGTGCTCGCCGGCGTGCCGGACGGCATCGTGGCGTTTCTCTCGCGCCTCAAGCTCGACGCCCGATTCCCGCGCGCCGCGAGCGTGGACGAGGCGGTGGTCCGCATCGACCGGGGCGCGGCCTAAGGGAGCGCGTGCCCGGACAGGCCGACGAGCCAGGCGAGCATCGCCCGTGACGCCGCGCCGGCGGCGTCGAAGATGGGCTCCGAGGCGACCAGGAACATGAGCGCCAGCCCGACCAGAG
>DASPKO010000140.1:0-2416 GCA_035628055.1 Phycisphaerales bacterium | reverse complement strand
CGGCTCGACCGCCGGCGCTCCGAGCGACTACTTCCGTCACGGGATCCACGTCGAGAAGGCGGTCACCATCAACCGTCCCGCCGAGGAGCTCTATCGGTTCTGGCGCCAGCTCGAGAACCTGCCGCGGGTCATGGGACACCTCGAGCGCGTCGAGGTGATCGACAACACCCGCTCGCACTGGGTCGCCAAGGCGCCCGCGGGCTTCGAGGTCGAGTGGGACGCGGAGATCATCAACGACGAGCCTGGCGCCCTCATCGCCTGGAAGGCCGTCGAGGGCTCGCAGGTGCCCAACGCCGGCTCCGTGCGCTTCCTGCCCGCCCCCCCCGGGCGCGGCACTGAGGTGAAGGTCACCCTCGAGTACCTCCCCCCCGCGGGACGGCTCGGGGCCGCGATCGCCAAGCTCTTCGGCGAGGAGCCGAGCCAGCAGGTGCGCGACGACCTGGCCCGCTTCAAGCAGCTCATGGAGTCGGGGGAGATCGCCAGCGTCGAGGGACAGCCCGCCGGCCGGGGCGCGTTCGAGACGCGCGGCCGGGGCCCGCGCAGCCCCGCCACGGTCGTCGGCGCCGCGGGGGCCGACCATGGCAAGAACACCCCGGCCCCCACGGTCCCGGGCGCCGCGGGCTCGGGCCTGCCTGGGCAGACCTTCGGGGCGGGAACGCAGGGTCCGGGGAGCCGACCCGGCCCCGCCGACGGCGATTGAGCCCCGCGGCCGGACCTGTCAAGGCCGGGCCGGCCCACGCCGACCCGGCCGACCACGCGAACGACAATCACCAAGGGGGCGCCTCATGAGAGCTCTCTGCTGGCACGGCACGCAGGACGTGCGCGTCGAGGATGTTCCCGACCCCCGCCTGATCAACCCGCGCGACGCCATCGTCCGCGTCACGCGGACCGCCATCTGCGGGTCCGATGTCCACCTCTACGACGGCTTCATCCCCACGATGCGCCCGGGTGACATCCTCGGGCACGAGTTCATGGGCGAGGTCGTGGACGTTGGCCCCGGCGTGGGCAATCTGCGCCCGGGCGACCGCGTCGTGGTCCCCTTCGCGATCGCGTGCGGCGCGTGCTTCTTCTGCACCAGCAGCCTCTGGTCCCTCTGCGACAACTCCAACCCGGGGGCGGCGCTCGCCGAGAAGGTCCACGGCTTCAGCCCCGCGGGCTACTTCGGGTACTCGCACATGTTCGGGGGCTACGCGGGCGGGCAGGCCCAGTTCGTCCGCGTCCCCTTCGCGGACGTCGGGCCGCTCAAGGTGCCCGAGGGCGTCACGGACGAGCAGGTGCTCTTTCTCTCCGACATCTTCCCCACCGGGTGGCAGGCCGCCGAGCAGTGCAGCATCCGCCCCGGCGACGTGGTGGCGGTCTGGGGGTGCGGCCCCGTGGGGCTCTTCGCCCTTAAGAGCGCGCGGCTCCTCGGCGCCGAGCGCGTCATCGCCATCGATCACGAGCCCGAGCGTCTGGCCCTGGCGGCCTCGGCGTGCGGGGCCGAGCCCGTCAACTTCGACAACCAGACCATCCACGACGCGCTCAAGGAGCTCACGGGCGGGCGTGGGCCCGACGCCTGCATCGACGCCGTCGGCCTCGAGGCCCACGGCATGAGCGCCGACGCCGTGTACGACCGCGTGAAGACCGGCCTCTACGCCGCCACCGACCGCGTCCACGCCCTGCGCCAGGCCATCCGCTGCTGCCGCAAGGGCGGGACGGTCTCCATCCCCGGCGTCTACGCCGGGATCGCCGACAAGTTCCCCATCGGCGTGGCCTTCAACAAGGGCCTGACGCTCCGCATGGGCCAGACCCACGTGCACCGCTACATGCGCCCGCTGCTCGAACTCATCCTCCAGGGCAGGATCGACCCGGCATTCCTCATCAGCCACCGCCTCCCGCTCGAGGACGCTCCCGCGGCCTACGCCGCCTTCGCGGCGCGGACCCACGACTGCATCAAGGTCGTCATGGACCCGTGGGCGCCCGCGTCCCCGAGCGAGCCGGAGCTCGCCCGCGAGAGCCTCGTGGTGGGCGCCTAGCCGCCTTCCTGCCCATGGCCGGCACCTCCACGCTCGATGCCTGGCTCGGCGACGCCCACGGCGTCGAGCAGCTCCTCCGCCGCGCGCTCGAGAATCACGCGCGCGACGCCGCCGACCTCCCGGAGCTCTCCGCGCGGTATGCCGAGCTGGCCCGCGCCTCGGCCCGGCACGCCGAGATGCTCGCGAGCTGCCTGACGCGCCGCGGCGGATCGATCTCGACCGTCAAGAGCGTGCTGGGCAAGGCCACCGGCGTCATCCAGGTCGCCATGAGCGGGCTGGCCGCCGACGAGCTGGTCAAAGACGTCCTCTCCGACTTCGCCGCCGTGCAGTACGCCGTCGCCAGTTACACGGCCCTGATCGAGGCGGCCCGCCTCGAGGGCGACCACGATACCGCGGAGGTC
>DASPKO010000139.1:0-3372 GCA_035628055.1 Phycisphaerales bacterium | reverse complement strand
GCGGGGGCGCCTGCCCGAGCAGGAAGCCGGTTTTGAGGAGGGCCATGCCAATGAGCATGAGCCCGGTCACCCGCCAGATCGACCACATGAGGGTGATCTTGGTCTGCATCCAGAAGGCCAGCCGCGCGTTGTGCTGGAGGTAGGCCGGGTACGAGGTGGTGTGTGCGGCGATCTCCTCCTCGACGCGTTGGGGCGGGGTCGTGAACTGCTTCTCGATCTCGTGCCAGCCCGCCAGGTCGCGCTCCTGGTCGGGCGTCAGGGTCTGGCCCTGCTCCTGTCTCCGCTCCAGGCCCTCGGCGTAGCCGCGCATGAGCGTCAGGCCGCCGCCCATCGCGACGTTGACCAGGGGAGTCACGAGCATGATGGCCAGGCCCAGGACGATGAGCGTGCGCGGTCGGAGGCGGCGCAGCGGGTAGACCAGCATGCCGCAGAGCGCGTAGAGCACGAGGATGTCGCCGTACCAGAGCAGGTAGGCGTGGGCCAGGCCGACGAGCAGGAGCCAGAACATGCGGCGGTAGTGGAGCACGGCGGGGCGGCCCGAGGCCCGCAGGGCCCGGTCGGCCATGAGGGCGATGCCGGCGCCGAACAGCGCCGAGAAGATGGTCATCATCTTGACGTCGAAGAGCAGGTGGACGATCCACCAGGAGGCCCGGTCGACGCCGGCGAAGCCCTGCACGCGCGGGTCCATGTAGGCCGACGACGGGCTCGCGAAGGACGTGATGTTCATCGCCAGGATGCCCAGCACCGCCAGGCCGCGCACCGCGTCGAGGGAGGCGCACCGGCTCGGCGTCGGGCCCATGGGTGACGCGGCGGGCTGGGCGACCGGCTCGGCGCGGGGGGGGGTATCGGCGGGGTGAAGGGTCGACATGGCGATGGGATCAAGGGCCGGTGTGGCGGTCGGGCGCCAGGGCGGAGCCAACCCGCGAGGACGGACGCGGCGTCTCATGCGCGGGGGCAGTTTACAGCACTGTGGTGGTTTGGGCGTTCGAGCCCCGCGCGGCGCGGACCGCGGGGCGCGCCATGGAGTAGGCGGCGAGGAGCGCCAGGAGCGTGCCCGACCCCAGGAGGTTGAGGGCGGCGGCGGCGAGGCGGCGGTCGCGGGCGTAGTGGAGCTGCTCGAGGAGCTGCTGGGCCAGGGCGTGGTGGCCCGGGGGCTGGAGCATGACGGTCGCCTCGATCTCGTGGAACGAGAGGACGAAGGCGGCGATGGCGGCGCCGACGGGCAGGGTCCAGGCGCGCTGGAGTTCCAGGGGCGGGAAGAAGCGCAGGCCGGTGGCGCCGTCGAGGCGGCGAAGGTCACGGAGCGCGGCGGGGCCCGAGGCCGCCGCCCAGGCGCCCAGCAGCGCCGGAAGGAAACCGAAGCGGGCGATGTGGGCCACGACCAGCGGGACCTGGGAGTCGGCGAGCCAGAGGGGCGCGCCCGGGCGGGCGACCGCGTGCGCCAGGGCGGACCCGACCAGCACGCCGGGAAGCAGCGCGCCCAGGAGCAGGAGCCCGCAGGCACCCGCCGCGAGCCGGCGCGCCCAGGACGAGGCCGGCGAATCGCCGGGGCGGGAGAAGCCGATCCAGGTGGAGGCGCAGATCAGTCCGGCGGCGGCCGCGACCGCGAGGGCGACCCGGGCGGACTCGAGGACCGCCGGGCCCGAGTCGCGCCAGAAGCGGGCCGAGGCGGAGGCGATCTCGGCGGCTGTCGGCCAACCGCCGTCCGGGGCGAGAGCGCGCACGAACAGGAGCATGGGAAGGAGAAGACTGGCCGAGAGGATGGCCAGGGTGCAGGCGGTGGCGGTGCGGCCGGGGCGAGTGTCGCCGGGGGCGACTCCCATGCCGGCCTCGGGGAACGGGGCCCGGCCGAGCCGGCGCGCCAGGGCGAGGGCCGCGACGAGCGCGACGACCGCGACCGGCGACGCCGCAACCCATGCCGGCGCGGGGTCGGGCCAGAGCGAGAGGAGGCGCCAGAGGCGCGTGGCGGCGGTGTCGATCTGTGCCAGGTGGAGAGGGACGGCGCTGCCGAGCATGACCAGGAAGAGACAGGCGAAGGCGCCGGCGAGGCTGGGGGCGAGCAGCCGGGTCAGGAAGGCGAGGCGCTGGCGGTGGGAGGGCGCGTGCAGGCGCAGCGCATCGAGCGTGTCCTGGCGGAGCGCGCGGACGGCGGGCGCGAGGATCAGAGCCGCCAGGGGCCAGCACCAGAGCGTCAGCCCGGTCACCGCCAGGAGCTTCGAGACGGCCAACCCAATCCAGGGCTCCTGGCGGGAGAGCAGATCGGCGAGCCGGGTCCCGGGCGCCCGCAGGAGCCCGAGCGCGGCGTACGCGAGGTAGGCCGGCAGGAGCAGCGGCGTGGCGACGAGGGCGATCCGGAAGGCGAGCGACCGCGCCGGGGCGCGGAGGAACCACGCGGCCGGACAGGCCAGCACCGTGGCGAGCGCGGCGATGAGCGCCGGGTACCCGAGGGTGGCGCCCAGGACGGCCGGAGCCAGTGGCGCGGTGAGGGGTCTGGACGCGGGCGCCGCGAGGTATCGCAGCACGGCGAGCGCCGAGAGGGCCAGGGGCGGGCCGAGCGCGAGCAGGAGAACAATGAGGAGCCCTGCGGCAACGCCGAGACCGCCCAACTCACCGGGTGGGCGGTGGGGTCGCGGGCGGGACTGGAGCGCTCCGGGAGGGATGCGTGAGGTTATCGCCGGCGGCACGGGCCGAGGCGCGAAGGTTTGAGGCGCAAGGTCGAGGGCGCTCGCGGCGCCGTCGCTCAGCCCGCGTGCGCCGCCAGGCCGCGGCCCGGCGACCGCCGCTCCGCGGGGCGATGGGCCTCGGAGGCGGCGCGCGCGATGATCGTGAGGGCGTCGCGGACGTGCGCGGCGGAGACGTCGAGGTGGCAGACGGCCCGGACGCGCCGGGGCGTGGTGGCGAGCACGAGCACGCCAAGCTCCTTGAGCCGGGCGCAGAAGGCCGCCGCCGGCCCGAGGCCCGCATCGAGGTCGAAGAAGACCATGTTGGTCGGGACGGGCATGGCGAGTTGCAGGCCGGGAATGGCGGCGAGGCCGTCCGCCAGGGCGCGGGCGTTGGCGTGGTCGTCGGCGAGGCGCTCGCGATGGTGGTCGAGAGCGTGCAGGGCGGCGGCGGCGAGGAGCCCCGCCTGGCGCATGGCCCCGCCGAACATCTTGCGGAACCGGAAGACCCGGGCGATGGTCGCGCGGTCGCCCGCGACCGCGGAACCGCAGGGAGCCCCGAGCCCCTTGGAGAAGCAGCAGGAGACGGTGTCGGCGTGCTGGGCGTAGTCGGCCTCGGAGTGGCCGGTGGCGGCGACGGCGTTCCAGATGCGGGCCCCGTCGAGGTGAACGCGGAGGCCGGCGCGGCGGGCGGCGGCCGAGACGCGCGCGG
>DASPKO010000138.1:0-5973 GCA_035628055.1 Phycisphaerales bacterium | reverse complement strand
GCCCGCACGGCGGATCGCGACGCGCTCGACCACCCGCAGACCGAACCCCTCCAGCCCCGGCCACTCGGTCTCGTGGTCGGTGAGCAGCCGCAGGTCGCCCAGCCCCAGGTCGCGCAGGATCTGGCTGCCGATGCCGATCTCTCGAACCGCGCGGGGCGCCGCGGTGCGGACCCGCGCGCCGTCCGCGTCAGCGCCGGCCCGGCCCTGCTGGATCGCGCGTTCGAGCGACCCGCCGGGCCCGTCCAACTCGCCCCCCGCGTCCGGACGCAGGTACACGATCGCCCCGCGGCCCGCCTCCGCGATCATCCGCATCGACGCATGGAGCGCCTCCCCGGTCGGGCCCTCGGGAGCGGAGTCCGTGTCGAGGAAGACGTCTCCCAGAAGGTGCCGGCGGTGCACGCGCACGAGCGTGGGATCATGGGCCGGGACGGCGGCCCCGTCGGCCCCCAGGTCCCCCACGCCGCCGACCGTCAGGGCGAGCTGCGGGAGCGAGTCCACCACGCTGTGGTAGGCGAACAGCCGCATGGCGCCCGCGCGCGTGCGGACGATCGTCCCCGAGGCGGGGTCGGCGCGGCGCACGAGCGACTCGCGCGCCAGCCGGTGGGCGATGACCTGCGCCACCGAGCACATCTTCAGCCCGTGGCGCGCGCACAGGGACTCGAGATCGCTGCCCCGAGCCATCTCGCCGTCGTCGCGCATGATCTCGATGATCAGGGCCGCGGGCCTGAGCCCCGCGAGCCGGCACAGGTCGATCGATCCCTCGGTCTGCCCGGTGCGCACCAGCACCCCGCCCTCGCGGGCCCGGAGCGGGTTGATGTGCCCGGGACGCACAAAGTCGCTGGCCCGCGAGGCCGGGTCGATGGCCATGCGGATGCACCGCGCCCGCTCGCGCGCCGAGACGCCGGTGGTGAACCCGTGCCGGGGATGTCCGTCGATCGAAACCGTGAAGGCGGTCCCACGCGCGGTCGTGTTCACACCACCCTGCGGGCCCAGCTCCAGCCGGTCGCAGTCGGCCTCGGTGAGCGAGAGGCACAGATACCCCCGGGCCTCGGTGAGCATGAACGTGATCGCCTCGGGGCTCACGTGCTCGGCGGGCAGGACGAGGTCGCCCTCGTTCTCACGGTCCTCGTCGTCGCGCAGGACGATCATCCGCCCGCGGCGCAGCTCGTCCAGGACCTCCTCGATCGGCGCCAGGGGCATCCTCGATGGTAGTGCCGGTGCGCCCCGGCGCCGGCCTGGGCGGCGGCCGCGACTCTCGCGCCGGTGAAGAAAAAACCCCGGGCTGGCGCCCGGGCTCTTTCTACTCCACCCCTCTATCCCCCAGACCCTCCGACACGTCGCGCGGTCCCGCAAGGGCTCGCATGCGTCAGCTACGTCCTGGCGCTCGTCCACCCCGGCGGATCGCTCGCCGGGAAGCTCTCCTCGGAGGCCTCCTGCACCACGTCCTTGCCCGTGCTGACGCGGTCGCAGAATCCGGGCCGTCCCAGTTTGCGCTCCCGGTGGGTGCCGCGCTCCAGGACGTCCACGCTCTCCCGGCCCGCGGCGGCGGGGTCCAGGTCACGCCACTTGCGGCCCCGGGCCCACCGGGCCGCCTCGCGCGCCGGGCAGTGCCCCGTCATGGCCCGCTGGGCCAGCAGGCCCGCCAGCAGGGCAAGCCCGACGCCGCTCACGGACCGGCTGCGCGCGGCCCACCCGGCGGCGGCCCCGCCGGCCAGCCCGTTGAGCAGCCGTTCCCCCCAGCCCATGTTGGGCTCGCACGTTGGCACCAGTCGCATCGCACCGCCTCCTTCCTGTCCCGGCGGAGCGGGCGCGCGCCGCACCGGGTCCGCCAGGGATCTTCAGCCCGAGTCTCGCCCCGGCGCGCGCACGCCGCCACGGGAAGCCCGCCCGGTTCCGTGGGGCCGTGGGCGCTCGGTGCCAATCCCTATCATGCGCCATGCCCCGCAGCCGCCCCTCCAAACCGGCTCCGCCACCCGGTGCCGAGCCGCGCGCCCGGGCTCCCTCTCCCAGAGCCAAGAGCAACGGCTCTCGCGCGGCGCCCGCGCCGGACCCGGCATCGCCCGCCGCGCCGGGTGGCGCACTTGGCTCTTGGGACTACGCCCCCGCGCCCGAGCGCGCTCCCGTGCGCCTCGCGCCGCGATACGGGCATTTCATCGCGGGCGCCTTCACCGACCCGGCCGGGGACGCCGAAACTCCCGCCTATTTCCCGAGCGTCAACCCGGCCACCGAGGAGCCGCTCTGCGAAGTCGCCCACGGCTCCGCGGGCGACGTCGACCGGGCCGTGACCGCGGCCCGCGCGGCCTTCCCGGGCTGGGCGGGCCTCCGGCCCTCCGAGCGCGCCAAGCACCTGTTCCGCCTGGCGCGCCGGCTCCAGGACCGCGCCCGCGAACTGGCCGTGCTTGAAACCATCGATGGCGGCAAGCCCATCCGGGAGTCGCGCGACGTCGACATCCCGCTGGCGGCGGCGCACTTCTTCTACTACGCCGGGTGGGCCGACAAGCTCCACCATGCCTATCCGGGGCGCGGGCCGCTCGGCGTCTGCGCCCAGATCGTTCCCTGGAACTTCCCGCTGCTCATGGCCGCCTGGAAGGTGGCCCCCGCCCTGGCCTGCGGCAACACGGTGGTGCTCAAGCCGGCGGAGACGACGCCGCTCACCGCCCTCCGCCTGGGCGAGATCGCCCAGGAAGTCGGGCTCCCACCCGGGGTGCTGAACATCGTCACGGGGGACGGCCGCACGGGGGCCGCGCTCGTCAGCCATCCGGGCGTCGACAAGATCGCCTTCACGGGCTCGACCGAGGTGGGCAAGCTCATCGCCAGGTCCGTGGCCGATCACCCGTCCGCCACCGGTGCCCCAAAGAGGCTGACTCTCGAGCTGGGCGGCAAGTCCGCGAACATCGTCTTCGAGGACGCCAGCCTCGACCAGGCCGTCGAGGGGATCATCCAGGGAATCTACTTCAACCAGGGCCACGTCTGCTGCGCCGGGTCGCGCCTGTTCGTGCAGGAGAGCATCCTCGAGCCGACCATCTCGCGGCTGCGCGGGCGCATGCGGTCCCTGCGCGTCGGCGATCCGCTGGACAAGAACACCGACGTCGGGGCCATCAACTCGCGCGCCCAGCTCGAGCGCATCACCGCCTATCTCGAGGCCGGACGCTCGGAGGGGGCGCGCTTCTGGGAATGCAATGGCAGCGCCCTCCCGCGGCGCGGGTACTGGTGCCGCCCCTGCTTCTTCACCGACGTGCAGCCCAGCCACCGCGTCGCGCGCGAGGAGATCTTCGGCCCGGTGCTGGCGGTGATGAGCTTCCGGACACCCGACGAGGCCGTGGCCCGGGCGAACAACACGCCCTACGGCCTGGCGGCGGGCGTCTGGACCGACAAGGGGTCCAAGGCGCTCGAGGTCGCGCGCCGCCTCAAGGCCGGGGTCGTCTGGCTCAACACCTACAACCGCTTCGACCCCGCCTCACCCTTCGGCGGCTTCAAGGAGAGCGGGTTCGGCCGCGAGGGAGGGATGCAGGGGCTCAGGGCGTACCTCACCTGATTCGCGCCCGCCCCGGTCCGGCCGCCCGCCGCTGCCTTCCTAGTCCATTGCCTCACGCAGCGCGATGAGCGCGTACGCCGTGATCAGCACGGGGTCGTTCTCCATCCACCGCTCGTCCACCACGGTGAATGAGCCGTCCTCCTTCTGAAGCTCCGCGAGCCGGTCGATCAGGTCGTTCCCCCAGTCGCGCCCCAGCCGGCCCCGCAGCGCCTCGGGCGCGGCCCCCGTCCCGTCCCACACCACGGCCGCCACGGCCGACCCGCGCCGCTCGCCGGCCCAGATGGCGATCGCTCCCGCGGCCGCCCTGGCCTCTTCTCCGCTGCGCATCTCCAGAAAGACGCCGGGGGCCTTCGAACTGGCCGCTGGAACGTTCGCGCCATCCGTCGGCCGGACGGAGGTTTCCCTCCCGCCCTCCGCCCGCTCATCCTGACCCCCGCTCCACACCAGCACGCGCCCGTCGCGCTCGGCGATCGTTTCCACCACGCCGCGGTCGGCCTCGTCGAGACCGCCCACCACCACCACGCGCTCGGCCGCCGGCGCCGGGACCACCCAGGCGTTCCCGCGCGCGTCCAGGGCCCGGGCGAAGACCAGGTAGTAATAATAGAGCCCGTCGGTCCCCAGGCCCGGATTCTCGGTGACCGAGTAGTTCCGGGCGATCCAGCGCTCGGCGGCCCGGACACGCGGGTCATCGGGTCCGAGCCCCGCGTACGCCAGGCTCTTGAACCCCGCGTACGTCATGGACCCGTACGCCCGCAGTCGCGACACCCGGGTCCCGTCGTCGAGCGTCTCCTCGGTCATGCCCGCGAACGACTGCCCCTCGCCGGCCGCCTCGCGCCCGGCGCTGGTCGCGTAGATAAACCCGCCCTGGCGCGAGCCGTCCGCGTACGCCAGGTCGTTCACCGCGTCGTCCATCTGCACGCGCGCGAGAAAGACCAGGGCCCGGGCGAAGGCCGGGTCGTCGCTCGGCACGCCCGCGTCGTGCATCGCCTGCAGGAAGAAGGCCAGGTTCGAGAGGTCCGGGCGCCCGTGCTGCCCGTACCCGACGCCGCCGTAGAACGGGTGATCCTTCCCGACCGCCTTGGCGCTCTCGGCCCCTTCGGGTCTCTCATCGGCGGTCTCGCCCCATTGCAGGCCGTAGAGGAACGCGCGGGCCAGCCGGGCCGCCGCGGCCGCTCGGTCGTCATCCGCGAACTTCACGAGCGCCGAGAGGGAGATCGCGGTGTTGTAGCTGGGCAGCAGGCGGTCGTAAATCCCCCCGTCCGGGCCCGCGTGGCCCAGCAGGTAGTCGAGCCCGCGCCGCGCCGCGGGGTCGGTCGGCGGCACCACGGGCGCGGTCACCCGGTCATGCACCATCCCCGCCAGCACGAGGGCCGTGACCGCCGGGAACGCGGGCCGCCCCGAGTCCGGCGGGGGCACGCCCCACCCGCCCGTGGCAGGGTCCTGCCGCGCGCGCAGGAATGCGATGGCCTTGGCCGCCATCGCCTCGGCCTTCTTCTTGTGCTCGTCGTCGGTGCGGCCGGGGCCCGCGCCCAGCGCCGGCCCTGCCGCCAGCACCGCCAGCAGGGTCGCGGCGCCCAGGCATGCCCGGACCGCCATTCCGAGCCTCGTTCCGCATCCGGTTCCGCGTCTGGCCATCGCCCGCTCCTCTCCGACCGCTGCCCCGCGCCCGCCCCGTGAGCGCGCCCGGCGCCGCACCGCTACCCCTTCTTACTCCGGAGCCACTCCCACAGTTTGTCCGCGTCCCACGCGTTGACGCAACCCGCCGCCGTCACCCAACCCCGGCGGGCCGTCGCCACGCCGTACCGCAGGTTCGCAAACTCGCCGGCAGCGTGCACGTCGCAATCGATGGCGATCAGGCAGCCGGCCTCGACCGCGGCCCGCACGTGCACGTCGCGCAGGTCGAGGCGCAGCCAGTGCGCGTTGATCTCCAGCGCCACCCGGTTGGCCCGAGCCGCGGCGAAGACGGGCCCGAGGTCGGCCCCCAGGCCGACGCGCCGATCGATCAGCCGCCCCGTCGGGTGCCCCAGCACCGCCACGCGCGGGTGGCTCACGGCGCGCACCAGGCGGGTCGTGGCCTTCTCCCCCTCCATGCCGAGCTGCGCGTGCGGCGAGGCCACCACGATGTCGAGCAGCGCCAGCGTCCGGTCGTCGTAGTCCAGGCTCCCATCGGGCAGGATGTCCACCTCCGACCCGGCCAGGACGCGGACCCCCGTGGTCGACTCCGCCACCCGGCGCACGTTGTCGACGTGGCGCTCCAGCCGCTCCACCGTGAGCCCGCCCGCGAAGGCCGAGCTCTTGGAGTGATCGGTCACGGCCACGGTGTGAAAACCGCGCTCCTTGGCCCGGGCCACCAGCTCCTCGATCACCATCGAGCCGTCGGACTCGCGGGTGTGGGCGTGCAGCTCGGCCCTGATGTCCGCGAGCTCCACCAGCCGCGC
>DASPKO010000137.1:0-2867 GCA_035628055.1 Phycisphaerales bacterium | reverse complement strand
AGAGCACCAGGTGCCCCGTGAGCGAGGCCTGAATGGCGATGCGCGCGGTCTCCTGGTCGCGGATCTCGCCCACCATGATCACGTCCGGGTCCTGGCGGAGGATGTGCCGGAGGCCCGTCACGAAGGTCACGTTCTTCTTGGGATCGACCTGCGTCTGGCTGATCGCCAGGCCCGAGCTCGAGAGGTCGTACTCCACGGGATCCTCGACGGTCATCATGTTCAGCTCGCACCCGCGGGCGTGCCCGCCCGCGTTGGTGGCGCTGATCCACGCGAGCGTGGTGTACAGCGTGGTGGTCTTGCCGCTGCCCGTCGGACCGGTCGAGAGGACGATCCCGCTGGTGCGGCTCACCTGGGCGAGGTAGCGCCGCTCCATCTCCGGGGGCATCCCCAGGGCCGAGAAGCTCATGAGGTGAGGCGACTTGGAGGGGTCCAGGAGGCGGATCACCACGCGCTCGCCGTAGGTGCTCGGCAGCACGCTGATGCGCAGGTCGACCCGGCGCCCCGCCTGGGCGCCCGCGGACCCGCCCACGGTGACGGACGCCCGTCCGTCCTGGGCGGCCCGATGCTCGGCGACGTCGAGCCTGGCCATGACCTTGATGCGGCTGACGGCGGCGGCGGCCACGGAGACCGGCAGCCGGCGGACCGTGTGCAGGGCCCCGTCGAGGCGGTAGCGCACCAGGGCGTGCTCGCGGGTCGGCTGCACGTGGATGTCACTGGCGCCCCGCAGCAGCGCCTCGAAGAGCACCAGGTCGACCAGCCGGACCGCCGGCTCCTTGCCGTGCACACTCAGCAGGTCGCTCTCGGCCTCGCGCAGCGCGACCTCCAGGGCGCCCGCGACGTCCTCCGCCCCGCGCACCACCACCGCGGGCACGTCCGGGTCCACCCGGCCGTGCGGCCCGACATGAGCGGCCAGATAAGCCTGGTCGATCGCGGCGGCGATGTCTTCCGGCGCGCCCACGCGCACCCGCACGCGGCGCCCGAGCCGCACGCCCACGTTGAAGGCCACCAGCGGGGGGGTGGTCGGGGCGACGACCAGCGCTTCCTCCCCGTCGGGCGTGCCGGCGCTGAGCACCAGGTGCCGGCGGGCAAACTCCTGCGGTATCAGGCCGAGAAAGTCCGGGCTGGGCGCGTCGAGGCCCCCCGCCGGGCCGCTGACGCGGGGGGCGCCGTGCACGTCGCCGAGCGGGGTGGTGTTGGAGATCACCGGATGACCCGCGCCCCCACCTCGGGCCATCCGTCGCCGACTCCGGCGTCCTGCGCGGCGACCGTGCCGAGATGCTTGAGGTCCTCGAAGCCCGTGTTCCGCAGCACGTTGGCGCGGATGAAGACGAAGAACCGGCTGCGGCTGGTGGAGAGATCCCGACTCTTGAACGCCTCGCCGAGGATGGGAATGCTCCCCAGCAGCGGGACCTGGCTGACCGAGGACGTGTCGCTCGTCAGCTCCAGCCCTCCGAGCACGACCGTGAAGCCGTCGGGGATGGTGACCACGCTCTCGAGCGAGTTCTCCTGGCGCGGGGGCGGGAGATTCGACCCGCCCGCGGAGCCGACGAACGAACTGATGGAGATGGAATATTCGAGCACGAGGTGATCGCCCTCGGCGATCTGCGGGCGGATCGAGGCCTGCGTCCCGGCGTTCGAGGTGCCCCCGAACGTGGTCGCCGTGCTGGTGTTCGAGAGGATGGTGTTGGCGTAGGGCTGCTGCAGGATCGAGTTGAAGGTCCCCGCCTCGTTGTTGTTGACCAGCAGGCGCGGCATGCTCACGGTCCGGCCCCGGTTGAGCGTCTCGAGCGCGCGCAGGAGCACGGAGAAGTTGCCCGGGCTCAGCACGAGGCCCGTGAACCCGGACCCGGGAGTGGCCGGCGCGCCGGGGGAGCTGAGCCCCAGCCCGAAGAGCGAGGCGAGGCTGCCCCGCGCGTCTGCTTCGAGGTCGAGCTCCTTCTGGATCTCCACGCCCAGGCTGAGCGCGTCCGAGTCGCTCAGGCTGACCATTAGGACCTCGAGCATCACCTGGGGCTGGCGCACGTCCAGCGTGCGGATGAGCCTGCCGAGCTGATCGAGCAGGCGGGGCTCGCCCACCGCGATGATCGTGCTGGTCGACTCGTCGGCGGCGAGGGAGAGGGGCGGAGCACTGTCCGGTGCGGGCCCAGCGCGGGCGGGGCTCGCCCGGCCCCGCTGGTCCCGGGAACGGATCGACGCGGGGGCGTCAGCGATCGCCGCGGGTGCCGGGCGCGGCCCTTCCGCGGGCGGCTCCACGCCGGACGCCGGCGCGACGATCGGGGCGTGCGGCGCCGGCGCCGTGCCCGGTGGCCCGGGCAAAAGGGTGGCGGGCGCGTCGGTCCGGCGCAGGTCCTCGAGGCGCGCCGTCCCTTCGGGCGCCTCTTCGGCCGCCGCCCCCAGCGCCCCCGCCGCGAGCAACGATTCGAGTACGGTGAGCATGTCGCGCGCCGAGCGGTTTCGGACCTTGAAGGCACGGACGGGACGGCGCACCGCCTCGGGGACCGCCGCGAGCCTGGTCATGATGTCGTCGATGGCGCTGTGCTGCGTGGGCGTCGCCGTGATGACCAGGCTGCCGGTGAGCTGGTCCTCGACGAGGCGCGGGCCGTCCCCGATGGTCTGGCGCACGAGCTGGGCGACGTCGCTGATCGCAAAGTGCGCGGGCGCGTACGTCCGCGTCTCGACGCTCTCCTGCTGGTCGAGCCGCGCGATCAGCTCGCGCCAGTAGGCTTGGCGCTCGCCCGGCGCCACCACCAGCACCGTCGCTCCCCCCGGGCTGGCGAGGACCTCGCCGGGCACCTTCACTCCGGCCATCTGCTCGGTCCGGGCCGCCACCTGTCCGACGAGGGCCGCGAGGGCCACGGCGCTCAGGT
>DASPKO010000136.1:0-5793 GCA_035628055.1 Phycisphaerales bacterium | reverse complement strand
TTCGACATCGAGATCATCTTCCTCTACCCCTGGGCGGCCACGTTCCCCAACCTGGCGCCGGGGACCGAGCAGTCGCTGGTGTGGCTCGGACGCATCCTGTTCTTCCTCCTCACCACCGTCGTCGCGTACGTCTACGGGTACCGCAAGGGTGTCTTCCGCTTTGACTGAGCCGGCGGGCCCCGGCCCCGCGCCGGTGGTGACCGCAATGCCGGCCCTCCCGCGCCGCGCCGACCGGGTGGTGCGGGTCTATGCCGGGGCCGTCGCGCTGGCCTGCCTGGGGCTGCTGGTCATGGCCGGCGCGCTCGATCCCTCCCCGGCGGGGCACGGCACGCACGAGCAACTGGGACTGCCCCCGTGCGGGTGGGCCCTGGCCTACGGGCGCCCGTGCCCGACCTGCGGGATGACCACCGCGTTTGCCGCCGCCGCCGACGGCGACCTGATCACGGCCTTCATCGCCCAGCCCTTCGCGGCGCTCCTCGCGCTGGCCACGGCGGCCGCGTTCTGGATCGGGGCCTATGTCGCCCTGACGGGGTCGCGCCTCGCGCGCGCGTTCGTGCCGCTGCTCCGCCCGCGGGCGCTGTGGGTGATCGCCGGAGCTTGGGGGGTCTCCTGGGCGTATAAACTCGTCACCTGGCCCGGCCTCTAGAACCCGGAGACTCGATGCCCGTCACCGCCCCCACGCGTCGCACCGCCACCGTCCTCGGCGCCGCGGCGCTGGCTCTGTGCACCTTGTGCGCGTCGGGGTGCATGCTCGGCGCCCTGGTCGGCGGCATGGAGGAGTCCCGCCGCCGCAGCTCCACCCGGGCCGTCGCCGCGAGCTACGACGGCCTGGCGGGCAAGAGCTTCGCGGTGGTGGTCGCGGCCGACCGGATCATCCAGGCCGATCATCCCGACGTCGTCCCGCTCCTCACCTACCGGATCTCCGAGCAGCTCCGGAACCACGCGGGCGCCGCGGGCTTCGTGCCGCCCGACCGGGTGATGGGCTTCCTGTCGGCCAACCCGCGCTGGGTCGCCATGGCGCCCGAGGAGCTGGCCGACAGGCTCGGCGTCGAGAGGCTGGTGCACGTCGAGCTCCAGGAGTTCCGCCTCAACGACCCGGGCAATCAGTATCTCTGGGCGGGAGTCGCCGCCGGCACCATCAGCGTCGTCGAGGCCGACGGCCCCGCTCCCGAGGTGTTTGGCTTCCAAGAGGCGATCAGCGTGGACTTCCCCGATCAGACGGGGTACGGCCCGGCGGAAATGTCCGCGCAGGTCGTCAAGACCGCGCTGGCGCGGCGCTTCATCGACCGGGCCTCCTGGCTCTTCTACGAGCACCAGGAGCCGTACTACCCCGAGTATTGAGCTCGCCCGCGCGAACGACAGCCGGCACGGCCTCGTGGCGCGGGCCCGGACCCACCGACAGGACGCTCATGGCACACCGACCGGCCGACGTCGACCTCCCGCTCCCGTCCGGCCCCCGCGCCGTGCTGGCCGGCCTGCTGGGCGCGGTCCTCCTGTCGGGGGCCGCGGGGTGCAACATCATCGGCCCGGCGGCATACTTCGCGATGGGGCCGGAGAAGGTGCCGGCACAGTACCAGCTCGACGAGCACAAGCCCGTGGTGGTGTTCGTGGACGATCGCGCGAGCCGGGTTCCCGACCGCGTGGTGCGCCGGCGCATCGGTCAGGCCGCCGACGAGCACTTGGTGGCGCGCAAGCTCGCGAAGGACGTCATCGCGGCCGACTCGGTGGCGGCGGTGGTGGCGCGCGAGAAGTTCGGCAGGCCCATGGGCATCGCCGACGTGGGGCGGGCCGTCTCGGCGGGGCAGGTCGTGTACGTGCGCATCGAGGAGTTCACGCTCTCGGCCGACGGCACCGCCTTCGCCCCGCGCGCCGTCGCGGACGTGAAGGTCGTCGACGTGGAGACGGGGACGCGGCTGTGGCCCGACGGGGATCCGGGATACCACCAGCTCGTCGTCGAGCTCCCGCCGCGCCAGGGCACCGCGCCGCGCACCACCGCCGAGCTCATCGAGGCGCAGCGCGTGCTGGCGCAGCGGCTGGGGACCGCGATCGGGCAACTCTTTTACGAGCACGAGCAGCGGCCCACAAAGGACCGGCTCTCGGACTAAGCATGCTCCGGACCCATCACGCCCGTGCCGGCGGCCTGGGGCCGCGCGTGCTCCACCTCATGGAGGCCGCCGACGGCCTTGAGCCCGGCGTGGTCTGCGCCGCCGCCCTCCGGGTTCCGGGAGAGCATCTGGTGGTCACCGTGGGCATCCCGTCCCGCGGCCTCGACCGCCCGGACGGACCCGTCCTCGGCGCCCCGGCCGGCTGCCCCGAGCTGGCGTGGCGGCCGCTGCGGGCTCTCGCCCGCGCCTGGCGGCCGGCGCTGATCCAGGCCTGGTCGCATGCGATGGCGGCCCTGGCCATGCTGGCGGCGCCGGGTGTGCCGTGCGTCGTCGGCGTGCTCGGCGCGCCGGCACGCGGCGAGCCACCGGTGCGCGGCGCGCTGCGCCGGCGAGCCTTGGAGCGCGCTTCCCTCGTGGTGTCGGTGGCCCCGGAGGTGGGTCAGGAGCAGGCCCGGGCCGGATGGCTGGCCGCGGGCGCGCGCGACGTCCGCGTCCTTCCGCTCCCGTCGGTCGGGTGCCCGGACGTGACACCGATGCGGGCGCGCTGGCGCGCGGAGCTGGGAGCCGGGGCGGACGACGTGCTGGTGGGCCTCGCCGCCGACCCGCCCGCCCGGGCCGACGCGCGCCACTTCGCCTTCCTGTGCGGGCTGCTCTTCACCGCCGGGGCGCCGGTCGTGGGCGTGCTCCCGCGCGGCGTGGGGGGGATGCGGCGCGCGGCGCGCTACCTGCGCGCGCACGACCGCCGCTGGCGCATCGTCAGCCCGGCGGCGCCGGCCCGAGACGTCCTGGGCGCCTGCGACCTGGGATGCCTGACCGGGACCCCGGGACGCGGCGGGATTCTCGCCTCGTGGCTGGGGGCCGCAGGCGTGCCCGTCGTGATGCCCCGCTCGGAGCTCTCCACCGAGGTGCTCGGACCGATCGAGGGCGAGCTCGTGTACGAGCGCGCGACCGTGAAAGCGGTGGGCGGCCCCATGATGAGGCTGCTCTGCGACGGCGCCCGCCGGCGCGAGCTCTCCGCGGCCTTGCGCGGGCACGCCCGCGCCCGCGATGCGGCGCGGGGCCGGGAGTTCACGGGCACGCTCGCGGCGCTCTGGTCGGAGGCCGCCACCGGTCCCGCGGCGCCGGGCCCGCTCAGCGCCGTGCCGGCTTCCCGCCCTGCATGGGCGTCGACGTCGAGCTGAAGCGGATGCTCTGCTCCGCCGCGGGAAGCTCGGGCGTCGGGAGCCACCCCCAGAAGGCCGGGAACCGGTACGCGAAGACGGTGGTGGGGGGGTGATAGTGAAAGGCGAAGGGCATCACGTCGTCGAGCTCGTCGTGGGTGCCGAAGAACTTCCAGGCCGCCTCCAGGCGCGGGGCCTTGCTGCTCTGCGAGCGCAGCCGCAGGATGTCCACGGGCACCCAGAGCTCCTTCTGGGCGGTCTCGTCGTAGAGCGCGAACTCGGCCCAGGCCTTGAGGTTCGGGATGCGGGTGCTGCGGTTGCGCCCCAGGAAGCCGGCGTCCTCCCCCTTGCTCTCGCGGATGTCGTACCCGATCACCGTGCGCGCGGGCAGGCCGGCGGCCCGGTAGACCGCGACCAGGAAGGAGACGACGTCGTGCGGGGCGGGCGGGCGGCCCTCGGGCCTCTGGGCGGTGATCGAGGCCGGCAGCAGCTCGAGCCCCACGAGCTGCTGATGCCTGTCGAACCGGAGCGCGCTCCCCGAGGGCTGGACGTGCTCGAGCACGCGTCCGGCGAGGTACTTGGCCAGCCGCACGGGGGGGAGCGTCTTGGGGTCCTTCCCCTCGCTCCATGACTTGACCAGCTCGCGGATCACCGGGCTGGCCGAGTCGGAGAGCGAGTCGGGGCGGAGGGCCGAGGCCGAGACCGTGCCCCACGCTCCGGGCCACTTCACCGTGCCCGCGGCGCGCTCGTCGAAGATGGTCTCCCAGCAGCGCATGGGGATGCGCACGGAGATGTCCACCTCGCGCCCGACCCGGTCACGCAGCTCCCACCGCGCCAGGCGCGTGCCGCAGGGGAAGTTCTCGGAGAAGACCGGCGCGTCGGTCGCCGGCAGGTCGTCGAACCGGACCTCGCCCGTCCAGTGCTCGGTGAGCGTCTCGCTCGAAGCGCACCCCAGGATCGCCGGGAAGACCAGGACCGCCTTGGCAAAGCGGATCTGGGTGAGCACCGGGGCCTGCTCCTCGCGCACCTGCTGATAGGCGTCCACGTGCACGTGGCACTCGAGCGTCCAGTCGCGGTCGCGGCCCTTGCGGAGGAGCTTGTCCAGCACCGAGGGCTTCGAGGGCGGGGGGGGCGCGGAAGGAGGAGCGTTCGGGGTCGTGCCGGGCGCTCCGGGCCGCGCCGGCTGGGCCACCGCCCCCCAGGCCGAGGCCGCCAGGCCGGGCAACGCCAGGCCCGCCGCCGAGGTGAGGACGATGCGCCTGCCCGCTTCGCGCCGGCTGAGCCGAGGGTCCATGTTGCTTCTCCACGTTTCCGGTGGGCCCGCCAGTGGTTCGTGCCGCCGGGGTCGGCGGTTCGTGCGGCGCCCAAGCCGGCGGCGTGCGGGCAGCTTACTCGCCGGCCTCGCGCACGTCAGCGGGTGCCACCGGCGTCGCCGGGGTGACCTCGTCGCGCTGGCGCAGGTCCTCGGCGGTGGGGAGGTCGCGCAGGGAGGCGAGCCCGAACGTTTCGAGGAACTGACGGGTCGTGGCGTAGAGCATCGGACGGCCCAGCTCGGGGGCGCGCCCGCAGATCGTCACCAGCCGCCGGTCGATCAGGGTCCGGAGCACCTCGCCGCAGGCAACCCCGCGGATCGCCTCGAGGTGGGCGCGCGTCAGGGGCTGCTTGTAGGCGATGATCGCCAGGGTCTCGATCGCGGCCGGGCTCAGGCCCGCCTTGGCGTGCTGGGCCCGCAGGCGGCCGACAACCGGAGCGAAGCGGGGGAGGGTCATCACCCGGTACCCGCCCGCGACTTCCTCAATGCGGAACGAGCGGCCCGTCGCCTCGTACTGCGCGTTCAGATGGGTGACCGCCGCCTGGACGAGCCGGACGGCCTCGGGCGCTGGGGCCTGGTCGTCTCCGGGCGGGCCCGCGAGCACGATGCCGGCGAGCCGAGCCGCGGAAAGGGGTCGCTCGGCGGTCAGGAGCGCGGCCTCGGCGGCAGGGGCCACCAAGCCAAGGTCGGGAAGCTGGAGGCCGGGACCCGCCGGAGCCTGGGGTGCGAGCCCGCGCCGGCGCGGGGCGCGCGGCTTGGCCTCGACGACCGCGGCGGCCACGGCCACCTCGACGCCGGATCCGTCATCACACCCGCCGCTTGCCGGCTCGATCACGTCCTCGATCATGAAGTGCTCCGCCGGGCCCGTGCGGGCCCTGGGCTGAATCATCGACGCGGGCCCGCGGGAGGGTCCAAGAAAGCGGGGGGCACGGGCGGAGATCGGTCCGGGTGCGCGCGGACGGGGCCGCCCGCTGCCGGACGGCCCCGTGCCTCGACACAATCGGGGTGGGCGGATTCGAACCGCCGACCTTTTGACCCCCAGTCAAACGCGCTAACCAAGCTGCGCTACACCCCGGTGATTGGAGCATGGACGATAGGCGGCGATCCGCGCCTTTTCACCAAGCACCTGCTAACCTTTGCCCCCATCTCCGGGAGGCCTCCTCTCCATGCTTGGACGCGTTTTCAAGGCCTACGACATCCGCGGGACCTACCCGGA
>DASPKO010000135.1:0-2168 GCA_035628055.1 Phycisphaerales bacterium | reverse complement strand
TACGAGGCGGTGTGGCAGTGCTCGACGCGCGGGATCGGGCAGACGACGTGCGTCGGGATCGGCGGCGACCCGGTCAAGGGCCTGAACTACATCGAGCTGCTGACGATGTTCAACAATGACCCGGAGACCGACGGGATCATCCTGATCGGCGAGATCGGCGGGAGCGACGAGAGCGAGGCGGCGGCGTTCGCGAAGAAGAACGTCAAGAAGCCGATCGCGGCGTTCATCGCGGGGCGGACGGCGCCGCCGGGGCGGCGGATGGGGCACGCCGGGGCGATCATCAGCGGCGGGGAGGACACGGCCGAGTCGAAGATCGCGAATTTGAAGGCGGCGGGGATCGCGGTGGCGGAATCGCCGGCGACGATCGGGGAGGCGATGGCGCGGGCGCTGGGGGTGGGGGCGTAAGGTCGGTCGATTCGAATCGGATTGAAGCGCGAGGTGGTCACCGGCGGTGATCACCTCGCGTGCGTTTCGGGGTTACAAAAGTCCCCCGCAGTACTTGCAGTGGGAGGCGTCGACGTCGTGGTCGTCGGCGTCGCAGGCGGGGCACTTGCGGGTGTCCTTGGCGGTCGAACCGCCGCGGACGAGCTCGGCGGTGACGATGCCGGTGGGGACGGCGATGATGCCGTAGCCGATGATCATGACGGCGGAGGCGAGGAGGCGGCCGAGCGGGGTCTGGGGGGCGATGTCGCCGTACCCGACGGTCGTGAGCGTGACGATCGCCCAGTAGACGCTCATCGGGATGCTGGTGAACCCGCCGGCCGGGCCCTCGATCAGGTGCATGAGCGCGCCGACGATCAGGACGAGGGTGAGGACGGTGGCGAGGAAGACGATGATCTTGCGGCGCGAGCGCGAGAGCGCGTGGGTCAGGAGGCCGGCCTCGGACAAATACTCGCCCATCTTCAGGACGCGGAAGACGCGGAGGACGCGGAGGGCGCGGATGACCAGCAGCTCCTGGGCGCCGGGGAAGAAGAGAGCGGCGTAGGTGGGCAGGACGGCGAGCAGGTCGACCAGGCCGAAGAAGCTGAGCGCGTAGTGGCCGGGCTGGCGGACGGCGATCAGGCGGAGGACGTACTCGACGGTGAAGAGGATCGTGAAGCCCCACTCGATCGCGCTGAGGGCGGGGCCGTACTGCTGGCCGATGCTAGGGACGCTTTCGAGGCAGACGGCGGTGATGCTGAGGGCGATGGCGGCGAGGAGGGCGATGTCGAAGGCCTTGCCGGCGCGGGTGTCGTGCTCGAAGACGACGCGGTAGAGGGCGGCCCGTGCTGCGGGGGGCGGGGGCGGAAGAGAGGCTGCTGGCTCCGCTGCTGCTGCTCGTGGGAGCGAGCTTCGCGCTGCTCCGCTTTGGCACCGAGAACGAAGTGTATCTGGCTCCTCTGCTGGTTTCGCTGCTGGGCAGCGCCGCCTGGGTGCAGTGGGTGCAGAGCCGGCGGGTGGGGTGGCTGTTGCTGGCCGGCACGCTGACCGCCGGGGCCTGCCTGCTCCACCAGATTCATTTCTGGTGGTGGCTGGCGCTGGGGCTGGTCACCTGGTGGGGAAAGCCCCTGCGGTGGCGGGAGGCCGTGGCGTATGCGCTGCCCGCGCTGCTGGTGCCGGCCGCCTACCTGGTAGCAGCCGCGCACGAAGGGTACCCGCTCACGCCTACGGGCCTGGTCGAGTTTATTCTGCACGACTACGTGGTGAACGGGGCGACGCCCACCACCGGGCCGAAGAACGTGCTGCTGACGGCCATCAACCTGGTGCGCTCGTTTGTGCAGGTCCACGGCTCGGGGCTGGCGCTGGTGAAGCGGCACCCGGCGCTGGCGCTGGTGCCGCTGGCCGGACTGGGCCTGCTCTGGCGGGCCCGGGGCGCGTGGGCGGGCCGGCGGGCCGGCAGTGAGCGTGAGCGCCTGGTGGCCCGGGGCCACGCCTGGGCGCTGGGGCTGCACGTGCTTTTCGCGGCCATCAACGAGGGCAATGCCGAGTTTATGGTGATGGTGCCCCCGCTGGTGGCCGTGCTGGCTGCTGCCCGGGGCCGGTGGCGCGCCGGTGCGCTGTGGCCCGCGGGGGCAGCGCTGCTGCTGTGGAATGTGGCTTTCGGCATTGGCCCCGGCCACTGGCTCGACTTCGGCACGGCGCCGGGGCCGCTGGTGGCGCGGGTGCGGGATGAGCCGGCCGCTGAATTC
>DASPKO010000134.1:0-5696 GCA_035628055.1 Phycisphaerales bacterium | reverse complement strand
GATCTGTTTCGTCCCGGGGCTCCCGACGATCGGAGCCATCCTCGGCGTCATCGCGCTGTTCGTGATCGGCGCCGCCGCGGGGCGGCTGGGCGGGCGCGGCCTGGCCGTTGCGGGCGTGGTGGTGGGGCTCATCCTGACACTCATCCAGGTCGCGCTGATCTTCGGCGCGATGGCGGTGGCGGGCCAGTTCCAGGCGCTCTTCGTGGCGCCCATGGCCCGGACGATGGGCGCCGTCGAGGCCGGCGACGTCAAGGCCGTCCAGGCCAGCTTCAGCGCCGACGTGGCCTCCCAGATCACCAGCGCCCACCTGGCGGACTTCAAGGCCGCCTACCAGGCCGACCTGGGCGCCTACCAGGGCGTGCCCGAGGGCCTCATCGCTTACCTCAAGCTGATGAGCGGCATGCAGACGCAGCTCCAGACCCTGCAAGGGCAGCCCCCCTCCAGCTCGCCCCCCCTGATCGCCAACTTCGCGCGCGGCGACGGGCTCGTGCTGCTGATCACCGCGGCCCCGGGCACCCCCGGGGGCCCGAACGTGGCGCTCCCTCCCTTGACCAACATCGTGGTGATCGGCCCGACCGGCACGCAGCACTGGCTCATTCCGCCCGCCGCGCCCGCCACGGCGCCGCCCGCGGCCGACCCGGGCGCCACCACCGCGGACCCCGCGGATGATCGAGACCCGGGCGGCTCGTAAACCGAGTCCCCGTCAGGCATCGAGGGTGGCCTCGAGCTGGATCGGCGTGGCGGCCAGGGCCTGCGAGACCGGGCAGCCCGCCTTGGCGGCCTCCGCCTGCGCGCGGAAGCCGCCCGCGTCGAGCCCGGGAACACGTCCGCGCGTGCGCAGCGTGATGCCCGCGATCTTGAACCCCTCGCCGGCCTTCTCGAGACGGACCTCCGCCGTCGTGTGGATCTGACGCGGCGCGTGCCCGGCCTTCTGCAGGCCCGCGGCCAGGGCCATCGAGAAGCAGCCGGCGTGCGCCGCCCCGATCAGCTCTTCGGGGTTTGTGCCCGCGCCCTCCTCGAACCGGGCGGCGAACGAGTACGGTCCCTCCCACCCGCCCCGGCCCAGCTTGACCCGACCGGAGCCATCCTTCAGTCCTCCCTCCCAGACGGCGGACGCGGTGCGCGTGGGCATGTTCTTCTCCTGGTGTTGTGGGGCTTTAATGTGACGAGCGCTCGCGCCGGCGCCGACGCGGCGAGTCCTCGGCGATCCGAGAGGCGCCTCAGCGCTGCTCGTCCGAACGCGGGTCGGGCTGGGGCGCGGGCGCGGGCTCCTCCCGGAAGAGGTCCGGGTTCGCCGCCCGCAGGGCGCGCTGCCCCTGCTCCGGGGTCAATACATCCATGAACAGTTCGATCACCTCGCGGGAGGGCCGCTCCGATGCGCGTTCTGCCCCGCGGGCCGCGCCGCCCAGCAGCCCACGGGCGCGGGTCCGCTGCTCGTCGCTGAGGTCCAGTCCGTCGAGCAGGGCCGGGCCCCGCTCCGCCGCGCGCCCGAGCACGCGATCGAGGGCCCGCATCCCCTCGGCGGCCAGCTCCTGGACCATCCGCCGCCCCGCCACGGGGAGGAGCTCCTGCACGTTCCCCTCTCCCACCTCGCGCGTGATGTCGTCGTTCACGGCCTGGCGGTACTCATCGACCACGGCCTCGACGCGCCGGCGCTGGCGTGGGCTGATCGCCTGCTCGCGCACGAGGCGGTCGAGCAGGCCGGCCGCGCGAATCGGCGCCAGCGAGCGGGTGATCTGCTCGAAGCGGTTGAAGTCGCTGATCTCGGCGAGCGTCGCCAGTTGCCGGCGCGTTTCCAGCGCGAGCGCCAGGTTCTCGATCACGCGACGTTCCATCTCGCGATGGTGCGCCTCGATGCCGGATCGCACCTTGGGCCTGGCCTCCTCCGGCAGGTCCAGGGCCAATACGGCCGCCTCCTCGGGGCTCGTCGAGATCGGGATGAGCGCCCCCGCCTGGTCGCGAGAGACGATGCTCGGCAGCGGGCCCTCGGGCTCGGGCGCGGGCCGCGGCGGCGGGGCCATCGGCGTCGGCGGCGCGGGCGGCTGATACGCGGGCGTGGGCGGCGTCGCGGGCGGGATGGGCCCGATCATCTGGGCCGAGACCGCCGCGGTCGGGACCAGCATCAGGCCCAGCAGCACCAGCAGGGCGGCCGGGCGGCCGAGAGGGCGAGGGGTCATGCCCGAGGGTAGACGCGCTTGCGCCCGTGACGGGGGCCCGGCTCGGTCGCCCGCGTGGTGGGTCCGGCCGGGGGCGTCTCCGGCCTGGGGGTCGCGGCGTCGCGTCCGCCCCGGTCGGCGGTGCCCGGGCCGCCGCGGCGGCGCTCGTCGATCACGAGCTGCGCCAGCCGGCGCTGCTGATCGGGCTCGAGCACGCTCCAGACGCGGACGAAGACCGCGGCCCGCTCGGCGCGGCCCAGCTTGCCATAGGACTGCTCGAAGGCCGCGCCCACGATCTGCCGCACGCGGCCCTCCTGCTCCGGCGAGAGCGCGAGGTCCTGGAGCAGCTCCTCGAACTGGCGGCCCGCGGCCCCGATCGTCCGCTCAACGCCCAGGCGGAACTCGAGGCCGACCGCCTCGGCGGCCTCGGCCGCCAGGGCCCTGCGAAGCTCCGCCCGGGTGGGCCGGGCCGAGCCCGATGCCGCGCCCGTGGCGCGCTCACGCGCCGCCTCCCTCACATATTCGCTCACGAGCGCGCGGAGTCGGCGCCCGTTCTCCGCCGACAACACCCGCTCGAGTTCCTGGGCCATGGTGCCGCGTTCGGTGAGCGGGCGCGCCGCCTCGGCGAGGTCGACCACGAGCCGGGCCCGCGCCGCCGGCTCGGCCTCCGCGAGCCCCTGGGCGCGCAGCAGCAGCTCGAGGTTGTCCAGCACCAGGCGGTCGACGACCGCGGCGCGCTCGAGCAGCACCGCGCGGGCCCGAGCCTCTTCGCCCGGGGTCAGGACCAGCAGCGCGAGCGCGGCCTCGGGAGCCGGACCCTCGGGGCGCTCGAGGCGCCCCGCAAAGTCCCGGCGGACCAGGCTCGCCGGCCCCGAGTCACGCCCGCGCTCGGCGACGACCGGCCCGCGGAGCACGTCCGGGGCGGGCGGCGTGCCGGCGGGCGGCGTTTTCTGTCGCCCGGCGATCGGGGCTCCGCCGAGCATCGGGAGGGCGGAGAGAAGGACGACGGTCGTGTGGCGCATGAGGAACCTCCGGGCGACCCTTTCTTCGGCAGAACGCTCCCGAGATTGACCCGATTGCCGGGAGGGACCGGGCCCCCCCCCCGGGGATGAGGTGGGACGGGTCGGTCGCCGAGCACAACGCCCCGGCGGGGGCCCGGGGCGTGTTCGGTCGTGATCCGGCCGTGGGTTGCTGGTGCCGACCCGGCTCACGCCACCTGCAGGAGCTTCATGGTCGCCTGCACGATGTCGCTCGCGGTCAGCCCGCACATCTGGAGCATCTCCTGCTCGGTCTTGGCGCTCTTGGGGATGCGGCGCACGTGGAGCTGGGTGAGGGTGAAGGCGTCGCCGGCCTCGGCCAGGGCGTCGGCGACCGCCGAGCCGATCCCGCCCCCGTAGTTGTCCTCGATCGTGACCACGTACCCGTTGTTGCGCTGGGCGACGTCGAGCAGGGCCTCGTTGTCGAAGGGGAGGGAATACAGGTCGACGAGCGTGGCGGAGACGCCGGCCTTGTCGAGCTGGTCGAGGGCCTTGTTGGCCTCGTGGACCATGTATCCCGCGGCGCACAGGAGCACGTCGCGTCCCTCGCTGAGGACCTCGAACCCGCCCAGGTTGAAGACCGTCTCGTCGCTGTAGATGAACTCGGTGTCGGCGCGCAGGGTGCGGAGGTAGCAGGGGCCCTCGTACTCGGCCATCGCCTGGGTGAGCGCGTAGGCGGCGAAGGCGTCGGCGGGCTGGAGCACGTAGCACCCGGGGTTGCCGCGGTGGTCGCGCATGGTGGTCCAGGAGCGGAACCAGGCGACGTCGGGCAGGGCCATCTGGCTCGGGCCGTCCGCGGCGAGCGTGATCCCCGCGTGCGAGCCGACGATCTTGAGGTTGGCCCCGGAGTTGATCGCCATCTCGATCTGGTCGTACGCGCGGGTGACGAACTTGGCGAAGGTGGAGCAGAAGGGGATCTTGCCCCCCGCCGAGAGGCCGACGCCCACCGACATCATGTTCTGCTCGGCGATCTTGCACTCGAGGAAGCGGGGCGCCAGGGCGGCGTCCTTGCGGAACATCTCGCTCATCGTCGAGTTGGAGACGTCCGCGTCGAGCACCACCACGTCGCGGTTGGCCTGCCCGAGCGACCGCAGCGCGATCCCGTAGGCCCGGCGCGTGGCCAGCTTGCCGGCGTGCAGGGCGCTCTCGGCGTCGAGGCGGCGCATCATCTGGCTGAAGCTCGGAACGTCCCCCACCGTGTAGTCGCGCTCGGGAGGCTCGCCGGGCGGCTGGATCATGAACTGATCCGAGCTCACCAGCGAGCTGGTCAGCTCCACGCGCCGCTCGTCCAGCTCGGCCAGGGCCCGCTTGAGCTGCTCGCCGGTCGCGGCCTTGCCGTGCCAGGCGGCCCCCGCCATCGTCGGCGAGCCCCACCCCTTGACGGTCCGCGCGACCAGGGCCATGGGCTTGGCGTCCGCGTTGCCGGTCCGGCCCGCGAACTCCTCGAGCGCGGCCTTGATCTGCGCGGGGTTGTGCCCGTCCACCGTCCGCACGTCGTACCCGCAGGCCCCCAGCTTGTCGCGGAGCCGGTCCGCGGACTGCTGCGGCGAGACGCGGTCGGCCTGCCCGTACTCGTTGCAGTTGAAGATCGGGAGCACCGCGGTCAGCCGCCGGTCCACGATGTAGTCGAGCGCCTCGGCGACCTGGCCCTCGCGGCTCTCGCCGTCGCCGATGATGCAGTAGATGCGCCGGTCGATCCCGTCCAGACGGGCCGCCTCGGCCAGGCCGGCCGACACGCTCAGCCCCTGCCCGAGCGAGCCGGTGGCGGCGTCGAAGAAGGCGAAGCCCTCCATGGGATTGGGGTGCCCGTCCAGCTCCGAGTCGGCCGAGCGCATCTTCATCAGGTCCGCGACCGTCATCTTCCGCCGGTCCTCCCCCTTGCCGATCGTGACCCCCAGCTTGGCCGCGGCGGCGTAGACGATGGGGACGGCATGACCCTCGGAGAGCACCAGGCGGTCCGAGGTCGGGTAGTCGGGATAGTCGGGGCTCCAGCGCATGGCACTGAACATGAGCACGGTCACCAGGTGGCCAAGCGACATGGCTGTCGAGGGATGCCCGCTCCCCGCGGCGGCGGTCGCCTCCAGCGCGAGGCGGTCCAGCTCGATGGCCTGGGCGTGCACAGCGGCTTCGAATGACATGGCCGGCGATCCCTTCCTGCGGCCCTGGGCCGCTGTCTCATGCCAAACCGCAACCACCGGTCCGGGCGGCAAGGCCAGGCCGGTTGACAACCGGGCACGATAGGCTCGCCCGGGCCTGCGGTTGGCGGGGCCGGGGCGCCGGTCGCCGCCGCCGGCACCAGCGGGCGCGAGGTTTCCTAGGATTGCTCATGGGACACGAGTGCTGCGGCGGGTCCGGCAGGCCGGGGAGCGCCATCAAGAAGGCCCCCGCGGCCGGCGAGGTGACGAACCGTTGCTGCGGAGCGCGCGACCTGGGCCCCCTGGACGAAGACTGGGAGGGGCCGTCCGACGACGACGTCGAGGCGTTCAGCGGCGTGACCCGGACG
>DASPKO010000133.1:0-15572 GCA_035628055.1 Phycisphaerales bacterium | reverse complement strand
GGTCGGTGGGGTCGAGCCCGTCGGGGTTGATGTGGTCGAAGAAGTCCCGCTGGGCCATGTCCAGGCTGTGGGCCCGGGCCGCGAGCGTCAGGTACTGGTTGAGGGCCAGCGGCTCCTGCGGCACCAGGCGGGCCAGCTCCGCCGGGGTGAGGTCCAGGGTCAGGTCGAGCCCCAGCCGGGCGGCCTCGGCGGCGGGATTGGCCCGCGCCCGGTTCACCAGCTCGGCGAGGTAGACCTCGTCGGCGCTCCACGAGAAGGTCATCAGCGTGCGCGGCTCGAGCGGGTCGAGGCCGTGCCAGCACGGGCGCGCCGTCTTGGATGTGGTGTGGGGAATCACGGCAGGATGATCGGTCCGCACCGGCGTCGGGCTTGCGGCCTTGGGGGGCGGCGCGGGCGCGGGGGCAGGGCGCCGAGCCGACACAAGGCACGAACGGTACGTGCCGGAGCCGTGCCGGTGTTCTGGGACCTGGCCTAGGCCCGGCCGCCGAGCTGGAGGCGGAGCAGCCGGCCCAGGTTCCCGGGTCGCGCGGGAACCGCCGCGGGGCGTCGGGGCGGTGGGCCAGCCAGCCCGCCCAGCGCGCCGCGCGCCGTCTCGAGGTGCCGGCGCGGGCTGAACCCCGCGAGGCGGTGCGCCCACGCCCAGCCCAGCACCGAGCCGGCCAGGCCGATGGGCCCGGGGGCGTGCCGCCGGCACGTCCAGACCCAGTTGCGCGTGGCCAGGCGGTGCCAGCGGGGGGACTTGGCGCTCGCCGCGGGCGAGTCGTGCGCGCACGTCCACGAGGGGTTGAAGTGGACCCCGCGCCCCATCGCCAGGAGCTTCAGCGCCAGGTCGGTGTCGTTCCGGTAGAGGAAATAGTCCCGCTCGTACCCCCCGGCGGCCTGCCAGGCGTCCCGGCGCACCAGGTTGCAGCACCCCATCACGGGCCAGGAGTCATCGCCCCCCGGTCCGGCGGCGCGCGCGAAGCGCCACTCGCTGCGCCCGCTCCGCGGGTGCACCGGGTTGAGCGTGACCGCCGCCAGGTCCGGTCGCGACAGGAGCAGACGGGCGGCGGCCCGGAGCGAGTCCGGGTCGGGGCGGGCGTCGTCGTCGAGGATGAGGAGCAGATCGCCGGCTGACCGGGTCGCGCCGCGATTGAAGGCCTCGACGCCGAGATTCTTCTCCTCGGCGGCCAACCCGCACCCGGGGAAGCGCTCGCGCACGCGGGCGGGGGTGCCGTCCTTGGAGCCATTGTCCACCACGAGCACCTGGCCCGGACCCAGAGCGAGCCCGGCCGGGTCCAGCAGATGCTCCAGGGTGCGCTCGAGCGCGGGCCAACGGTTGTAGCTGAGCACCACGACGCCCACGCGGGCCAGCGCCGGAGTGTCCGGGCGCTCGGCGAGGGGGGCCGCGGGGAGCGGGGTCGGGCCCAGGGGCCGGGCCGCGAGCCGGAGCGCAAGCCACAGGCCGCGCGCCAGCGTGGCCGCGGCGCGCGCGAGCGCCGGGATCGGGCGCGGGCGGCGGATGACGAAGCCCTGCGGGGTCGCCAGGACGCAGAGGCGCCCGCGCAGCCACGACGCCGGTCGACCTCGTGCCGCGACCACGGCCAGGCCGGGGCGGCGGGGCCAGATGCGGCTGATGGGAGGGCGAGTTCCGTCGCTGGGCGGGTTGGGAACCTCGAGACCGGCGCGGCGCAACTGGGCGCGCACGAGCTGCTCGACGGGCGGGGGCAGCCCGAGCTCCCGCGCCACGAACACCGGCACGCGCCGCGTGCGCACGCCCAGCTCGCGCTCGACCGCGTCGGCGAGCGTGCCCCACGGGCGGAAGGCCTCGACCGCCAGGACCGCCGCGGGGCCGGGCCCCAGCCTCCGGCCCGCACGGGCATCGGCCAGTCCGCGGAGGTGGAGCGCCGCCAGGTCGTCCCGGCCCAGCATGACCTGCCCGAGTGCGCGAGCGACCTCGCGGAGCGCGCGCCCGAAGCGGACGCGCGGGCCCAGGCCCAGCGCCTCGATGGGCCCGAACGAGTTGCGCGCGATGTAATAGCGGGCCCAGGTCTGGAAGCGGTCGAACCGGGGGTGCGCCGTCACCGCCAGGGGGTGGGCGGCCACGCGCCCACCGGTCGCCTGGCGCAGGCGTATGAACCATTCCACGTCGTCGGCGTTGAGGAAGACGTCGGGCAGGAGGCCGGTGGCGCGCACGGCCGAGGCCCGCACCAGGGCGCTGCAGGCCGCGACGTACTGGCACTGGACCGGGACGCGCAGCCCCGCGGCACCCCGGGCCACCGGCTCGAAGGTCCCGTCGCGCGGGTTCACCCGGCCCCCGACCTCGAAGGGTGCCGAGTCCAGGTCGGCGGCGATGGCCGAACCGATCGCGGCCAGCGTGGGATCGCCCAGCAGGGCGGCGACTAGGCGGCCCAACGCGTCGGGGCACGGACGGGCGTCCGAGTCCAGGAGCCAGATCAGCTCGTGGGCCGGGTGATCGGGCTGGGCGTCGAAGAGTGACAGGGCCCGCGCGATGCCGGCGTTGAACCCGCCGCTCCCCCCGGTGTTGGTGGGGAGGCGGATCACCTCGAGCGCAAACGGGTGCGCCGCCGGGGCCTCCAGCGGGCGGGCCGAGGCGTTGTCGACCACCACCACTCGGACGCCGAGGCGCGCTTGGGCGGGGCCAAGGTCCAAAGCGGCCAGGTCGTGAAGGACGGTGGTCAGGTCGTGCTGGCGGTCGAAGCAGGGGATCACGACGACCACGAGCACCGACGGGGCGGGGAGGGCGATGGCAGAAGATGAAGCCGGGGCCCGGGCCCCGCTCGGCTCGTCAGGCGATGGCCGCCCGGGGAGGCCAGCGGCGGGCCGGGGCACGGGATGAGGTGCGGAAGTGGCGGAGAACACGCGGCGCAGCAGTCTAGTGCGTTATCGGGCCAGGTGCCGATCAAGCCCGCCCCTTCCGGGGCACATGCTATAACACCGGACCTGGTGGGCTCGATTGCCCGACTCGGGCTCCCGGGACCCAAATCCATTGCCCCACGGAAGCAAGAGGAGCACCTCATGATCTGGACGAGCCGGACCGCCCGAGCCACCCCCGAGGGGATGGCGCTTGAGCACCTCGAGTCGCGCGTGCTGCTTGGGGGCGATCCGTTCCCGGCGCTGGCCGCGCTCGAGAACCCGGCGCACACGGTCGTGCGCCTGGAGACGACGCGGGGCGCGATCGACATCGAGCTGCTCGACGACGTGGCGCCGAGCACGGTGGCGAACTTCCTCCGGTACGTCCGGGACGGGGACTTCGAGGAATCGTTCTTCCATCGCCTGGTGCAGGGGTTCGTGCTCCAGGGGGGCGGGTTCCGCTTCCGCGAGCCGGGGCCGGTGGCGCAGCTCCCCCAGGACCCGCCGATCATCAACGAGCCCGTGCGCAGCAACGTGGCGCGCACCGTGGCGATGGCCAAGCTGGGAGGGAACCCCAACTCCGCCACGAGCCAGTTCTTCTTCAACCTGGCGGACAACGGGGGGACGCCCCCCAACGGACTTGACTTCCAGAACGGCGGGTTCACGGTCTTTGCCCGGGTGGTGGACGACCGCTCCTGGAACGTCGTGCTCGACATCGCCAACATGCCCTCGGTGAACCTGGCGAGCACCGCCGGCTTCAACAACCAGTTCGCGGGGAACTTCCAGTCGGTGCCGGTGAACGGGTTCGTGCCCGGCGACGGTGTGCAGCGCTCCGAGCTGATCAACATCTGGGACATGGAGGTCATCAAGCCCGCCAACACCGAGATCTTCTACACGGAGCGGTTCTTCTATCCCGAGGGGTTCGCGGGGAGCACGATCAACGAGTTCCTGCCCATCGGCAACCCGAACTCGACGCCGGCGAACTTCCAGGTCGTGGTGCGCTCGGAGGTGCCGCAGGACTCGCAGTTCCTGGTGCTGCGCGGGGCCACCGGGCTGCTGCGGATCACCACCCCGGAAGGCTCGGCGATCACGGTCAACGCCCTCAGCGACGCCGCGCAGCTCCAGAACTCGCTCGAGCAGCTCTCCTCGGTGGGCGCGGGGAACGTCGAGGTCACGGGCCCGGTGGGCAACTTCCGCATCCGGCACATCGGCGCCCTCGCCGGGCGCACCCCGACGTTCGGGCTCGACCCGACCAACCTCACGGGCGGGACGGGCACGCCGCAGATCTTCCAGTGGTTCCGCGACCGGGTGATCTTCACGGGTCTGATCGGGG
Organism: Phycisphaerales bacterium; assembly: GCA_035628055.1. Taxonomy (GTDB): domain Bacteria; phylum Planctomycetota; class Phycisphaerae; order Phycisphaerales; family UBA1924; genus DASPKO01. Next base: position 11,386 of record DASPKO010000133.1, on the reverse strand, counting down.
CGAGCTCGCGGGGCGGGATCACCATCTCGCAGTTCGGCGCCAACGGCCAGCCCTCGCTCGAGGACCTGCTCCCCCAGGGCGTGCCCTACGCGATCGAGGTGCACGCCACCCACCCGCTCTCGGTCAACCTGAGCCACTACGACTTCGGGACCTCGACGGGCGAGAGCTTCACGCGGACCGGGGCCACCACGTGGTCCTTCGGCGAGGGGCAGAAGAACTCCTCGCTGGGCACCATCTTCGACTTCCTGGTGTGGGAGAACCCCAACCCGACGACGGCCAACATCGGCATCACCTTCTTCTTCGAGAACCAGACGCCGCAGACGATCAACGTCACGACCGAGATGTTCCGGCGCGGCGGGCTGAACATCAACGAGGTGGGGATCCTGCCCAACGGCTTCTTCGGGGTGCAGGTGACCTCGGACGTGCCGATCATCGCCGCGCTCACGCACTTCAACGCCTCGGGCGACCAGGCCGGGGCCACGGAGCTGGGCGTGGCGGGCTCGCCCTCGACCCTGGGCGTGCTGCCGCTGGCGAGCGACGGGGGCGACTCCGCGCAGACCATCTCGTTCCTGAATCCCAACAACGTCGCGGCGGTGGTGAGCATCACGCTCACGTTCAACACCGGCGCCGACCAGCTCATCCCGGCGGCCCTGATCATTCCGCCCAACTCGCGGGGCACCTTCGACTTCGACACGGTCGCGAGCGTGCAGGACGGCCGGCGCTTCAGCGCCCGGTACTCCTCGGGCTCGACGCCGGTCTTCGCCCACGCCACCCACAGCCAGTTCGGCGACGACGTCTCCAATCCCGTCGGCACGCAGGCGGCGACGCTCTGGGACTTCGCCGAGGGCTTCATGGACCCGGCCCGGGCCGGCGTGGACGTGCGCGAGACGGTGAGCGTCTTCAACCCGCACTTCTCGGCCTTCGGCGTCCCGTCCCAGACGGCCCCCTCGACTCTGCGCGTCTTCTACACCGACGGGTTCGTCATGGACATCCACTTCACCCTGGCGGCCGGGCAGCGCCGCGATATCGACCTGCACGCCAACACCGAGATCCTCAACCAGGGCAGCCTCAACGGGCGGTTCTTCTACAGCCTCGAAGTGATCTCGCAGATCCCGGTCGTCGCCCAGATGTGGCACTACGACCTGACCCTCGGCGGGCTCCAGCCCAGCGGCGGGTTCGGGACGCTCGGCACGCCCTTCGGCACCGTGGTGCGGCTGGACAACCTCGACGGCTGAGCCCCGCGGGACGACTGACATGGCCTCATCCCCGGCCCGGGGTTCATAACCCCGGGCCGGTCTATTGAGACGACACCCGCGCCATCTCCCTAGGGAATCGGCACTCGGCCCGACCGGTGCCGCGGGACGCAGGGGTTAGGCTCTTAGCACTCCCCCCAGGTGGGGGCGAACCGCGCGGGGGACGGGGCGTACTTCTCGCCGACCTCGGGCGGCGCCGCCCCGGGACGTGGCGGCTTGGCACAGGAGAGACCGCTTCATGAAGGGCGTCATCCTCGCCGGTGGACTGGGCACCAGGCTCCGGCCTCTCACGCTGGTCACGAACAAGCACCTGCTGCCCGTCTACGACCGGCCCATGATCTATTACCCGATCGCCTGCCTGCTCAACGCGGGCGTGCGCGACATCCTGATCGTCACGGGGGGAGAGCACGCCGGGGACTTCCTCAAGCTCCTCAAGAACGGGAAGCACCTGGGCGTGCGGCACCTCGAGTACGCCTACCAGGAGGGGGAGGGGGGCATCGCCGACGCGCTCAAGCTCGCGGAGGACTTCGTCGACGGCGAGAAGCTCGTGGTGGTGCTGGGGGACAACATCATCGAGGGGAACATCCGCAAGGCGGCCGGGGATTTCTTCACGCAGCCCACCGGCGCCAAGATCCTGCTCAAGGAAGTGCCCGACGCGAACCGCTTCGGGGTGGCGCGCTTCGAGCACGGCGTGCCGGGCGGGAAGATCGTGGAGATTCTCGAGAAGCCCCAGAACCCGCCGAGCAGCTTCGCGGTGACGGGGTTCTACTTCTACGACTCGGACGTCTTCGAGGTCTGCAAGGGGCTGCAGCCCAGCGGGCGCGGCGAGCTGGAGATCACCGACGTCAACAACCACTACCTGCGCCGGGGCGACCTGACCTACGACGTCCTCGACGGGTGGTGGACCGACGCCGGGACGTTCGAGAGCCTGCACCGGGCCGCGAGCTACGTGGCCGAGGGCGGGGCGAACCTGCCGAACCTCCCGCAGACGACGCTGTTCGCGACGCGGTGATCGGGGGGAGAGGGCTCGACCGCACGAACGCGAGTTGTTCCGGACTGTCGGGCTGGCCCGGCGGCGGCGTCGTGCCGGCGCTGGCGCGGTCGGGAGGGCTTCTCAATCGTGCGGGTCGCGGTCTACGAGCAGCAGCATTCCGGGCACTTCTAGCCCAGCGCCAGTACGCGGACCTGGTCGGCCAGGGCCGGGTGCTGTGCCCGGCGCGGTACATCCCGCGGCACGACGTTCAGGCGGTCTTCGACGCCGCGGACGTGGTGGCGGCGCCGTACCCGTTCTTCGACGGGCTCTCCTCGATCGTGCTGCTGGCGGTCGAGGCGGGCAAGCCCGTGATCGTCAACGACTATGGATGGTGCCGGGCGATGGTGGGGCGGCTGGGGATCGGGTGGGCGTGCGCCGTGCTGGACGTGCCGGCCTTCACCGGCGCGCTGGAGACCGCCCCGGCGAGCGCGGGCGACCTCTCCCAGGACGAGCGCGCGCGGCGCTTTCAGCGCTCGAGAACTACGCGGCGCTCTTCCTCCCCCGGCTCCGGGAGCAGGCGGGCGCGGCCTCAGTGCCGGGCAAGAGCTGCCAGTGGGTGATGGAGGCGGTGCGGAGGACCGGCGCGGGTTCGTCTAGAGCGCGTGCTCGGGGACTGGGCGCGGGTTCAGGGGAGGCACTACGCTCCCCGTGCTGGGCCGGGTGGGACCGGCACGGGGCCAACCGGTTGGGAGCGCACGATGAGCACGCCGACGCCGGCAACTCCGAGGCCTCCGCGGGTCCTCCAGGGGGACCTGGCGGCGGCGTTCCAGAGCGCCCGCGCGCAGCACGAGCCGGTCTTCGTTCCCCAGCAGTTGTTCGTGGACGACCGGGGCTGGTCGCTCATGAACCAGTTGCACGGGGTGCTGGGGTCCGAGGGCCAGATCAACTACTCGTGTCAGAACCCCGGGGTCATCAAGGCCTGGCACCGGCACGCGCTGCAGACGGACTTCTGGGTCTGCCTCTCCGGGCACATCAAGGTCGGCGTGCACCGCGAGCAGGACGGCGAGAGCTGGTCGCTGGTGATCGGGGAGAAGCGCCCGGGCGTGCTCATCATCCCGCCGCCGCTGTGGCACGGGGCCGCGACGGTGGGTGCCGAGCCGGCCGGGCTGCTCTATTACGTCACGCGGGCCTACGACGCGGCGAACCCCGACGAGGAGCGCCGGGCCTACGACAGCGTGCGGGGGTTCCCATGGCAGACGCAGCACCGCTAGGGGGCGCCGAGCCGGACGTGCTGACGCCGGCGCGCCCGGACGGCGGGGGTACGCTCCCCGAGCCGGTCGTCCTCCTGGGGGCGTGCGGGATGCTCGGCCGTGCGTGGGGGAGGGTGCTCGAGGCCCGGGCCGCGAGGTGGCACGGCCGGGGCGGCGCCGAGCTGGACATCACGCGGGGCGATCATGTCGCGGGGCTGTTCCGTGGGCCGGTCGGGACGATCATCAACTGCGCCGCGTGGACCGACGTGGACGCGGCCGAGGCCCGCGAGGACGAGGCGCGACGGGTGAACGCCGAGGGAGTGAGGGACTTGGCGCGGGCGTGCGCCCTGCGCGGCACGCTGCTGGTTCACTACAGCACCGATTATGTCTTCGATGGCGGCGCGACCCGGCCCTACCGGACCGACGAGCCGCGCCGGCCCGTGAACGCGTACGGCCGGACCAAGGCGGCGGGGGAGGAGGCCCTGGAGCGCTCCGGGGCCCCATACCTGCTGGTGCGAACGAGCTGGCTCTACGCCCCGTGGGGGAAGAACTTCGTGCGCACGATCGCGAGGCTGAGCGGGGAGAAGGACGTGCTGCGCGTGGTGGACGATCAGCGCGGGCGGCCGACCTCGGCCGAGCACCTCGCCCGGGCCACCGCGAGGATGATCGAGCGCGGGGCGCGGGGAGCCTGGCACGTGACCGACGGGGGTGAATGTTCCTGGTTCGAGTTCGCCAGCGAGATCGTGCGGCTGGCCGGGCGCGGGCGGGGGTGCCGCGTCGAGCCCTGCACGAGCTCGGAGTACCCTCGCCCGGCGCGGCGACCGGCGTACAGCGTGCTGGACATCTCGGGGACGGAGGCGCTGCTCGGGCCGATGCCCGACTGGCGGACCAACCTGGCCGACGTGATGGAACGCCTGGAGGACGCGGCGCCGGCGTAGGGAACTTCAACGCTCAGCACTGAGCACTCAGCGCTCGCAACCCAGCACCCCGCACCCAAACCCAGACCCAGACCCAGCACTCGAGGATCGTTCCGTGCCCGAACCTGGACACATCCTTCTCACCGGCGGCGCCGGGTTCATCGGCGCCAACTTCGTGCGGTACGTGCTGGCGGAGCGCCCCGGCGTGCGCCTGACGAACCTCGACGCCCTGACCTACTCGGGCAACCTCGAGAACCTCGCGGGGGTGGCCGAGGCGCACGCGGGCTATCGCTTCGTGAGGGGGGACGTGACCGACGCCGAGCTGGTCGGCCGGCTGGTCGCGGAGGCGGACGTGGTCGTTCACATGGCCGCCGAGAGCCACGTGGACCGGTCGATCCTCGACTCGCGCCCCTTCATCGTCACCAACGTGCTCGGCACGCAGACGCTGCTCGACGCGGTGCGGCGCCGGCAGCGGGAGGGCGCGCCTGTTCGGTTCGTGCACGTCTCGACCGACGAGGTGTACGGCTCGCTCCCCCTGGACGACCCCGAGGAGCGGTTCACCGAGGAGACGCCGCTGGCCCCGAACAGCCCGTACGCCGCGAGCAAGGCCGCCGCCGACCTGCTGGTGCGGGCGTACCACCACACCTTCGGCCTCGAGGCCATGATCACCCGCTGCTCGAACAACTTCGGTCCCTATCAGTTCCCAGAGAAGGTGATCCCGCTCTTCGTGACCAACCTGGTGGAGGGCGCCCAGGTGCCGCTGTATGGAGATGGGCTCAACGTGCGCGACTGGCTGCACGTGCTGGACCATTGCGAGGCGGTGCTGGCCGTGGCCGAGCGGGGGCGCGCGGGCGAGGTGTACAACATCGGGGGGAACAACGAGCGCTCGAATCTGGAGCTCACGCGGACGATCCTGGAGCTGATGGGGCAGGGCCCGGAGATGATCCGGCGCGTGCCCGACCGACCCGGGCACGACCGCCGCTACGCCATCGACGCGGGCAAGATCGCGCGCGAGCTGGGGTGGCGTCCGACGCGCTCGGCCTGGCCCGGCGCCCTGGCGGAGACGGTGGCCTGGTACCGGGACAACCCGGGATGGTGGAAGCGGGTCAAGAGCGGGGAGTACCGGGAGTACTACAAGCGGCAATATGGGGGGTAGGTGAGGAGTCGGGGGCATGTAGAAGAAGGCACGGAAGCACGGAGGCACGGAGGCACGGAGGCACGGAGCGACAGAATGACAGGGGACAGGGCGAACGGGGCATAGCGCGACAGGGGGAACGATGAGAATGGAGGGAGGAGGGGGCAAGCCCGCGACGCTTCGTTCGCGCAGGGCCGGCCGAGCTGCGTCCTAGAGATCGCGCCACGAATCCAGAGGAGAACGAGTCCCGCTGCCGACCAGACCGCGGCCCCCGCGGTCACGATCGCTCGGTCGGCTCCAAGCTCGCCGGTGAGCCCGCGGCGGAGGGTCAGAGCCCGTAGAGACCGCGCTGCCAGCCCTCCCAGGAGAACGAGCGCGGCGGTCGTGCCCGCCGCAAGCCGCAGCGGAGATCCCGTTTCACGTGCCAGCATGAGCGGGAGGAGCAGGACGCTGGGAGCCAGGAAGAGCCCGGCGACAGCAAGCGGGGCCACCCCGACCACCAACATCCATCGAAGCGCCGGCGTGGGCGTGCGGGTGAGCGGTCCGAGCATGTCGGAGCGCAGTTTCAAGCCCGCGTCGCCCCCGCACGGAGGACACTCGGGCTCATCGGCATCTTGCTTCGTGCCTCTGTGCCTGCGTGCTTCCGTGCCTTCCCGTCACACCTTCAGCGGCTCGCTGGTCACCACGTCGGCGAGGCGCAGGGCCTGGCGCTTCCGCCAGCTCCCGCGGTGGTAGGCGTCGCTGGCCAGGAGCGGGAAGGTGGTCGTGAGCTCGCCGAAGACCATCTGCTCGTGCACCACGTCGACCTTCCCCCAGCTCGAGGCCTCGCGGAGCGTCGACCCCGAGAGGGCCCCGTCGCGCGGGTCGGCCACGGTGAGCTGCACCGCGTATTTGTGCATGGAGATCCCGCCGGCGCCGTGCTCCATGGCGCCGATGTCGCCGGTGAGGCTCTTCTCGGCGAGCAGCTCGGCGGCGACGACGATGTCCTGCGCGAAGTTTTTGGGCACGCCCCCGCCGAGCATCAGCAGCCCGGTGTCCTTGAGCGAGAGCTTGATCTGCGTGAGCTCGCGGAAGTCCTTGCCCGAATCGAAGGCGACAAAGGGCTTTCCTGAGGCGAGCCGCTCCTGCTGGTGGAGCACGATCCCGAAGCCCGCCGAGCAGTCGCTGAAGGCGGGCACGTAGATCGGCACGCGCTTGCGGTAGCATGTGGCCACCAGCGACTCGGCCCGCGGGTGCCGCTCGGCGAGGTAGGCCCCTAGGGCCTCGACGCACTCGCGGCTGGAGTGCGAGCCCGGGGGCATGGAGTCGAAGACCTCCTTGGTGGCGTCGTCGCAGGCGCGGAGCTCCTCCTCGCTGATGTAGGTGTCGGTGATGCGGTCGATCATCAGCTCGCGGAGCGTCACGTCGTCGACGGGCGGGGCCTCGACCGAGCCGGGGGCGATGTAGTGCCGGAACCCCAGGCCCTCGAAGAAGTCCTGGTCGACGATGTTCGCGCCGGTGGAGACGATGGCGTCGACCATGTTGTGCTCGACGAGCGTGATCAGGGCCTTCTTGAGCCCGGCCGAGATCAGCGAGCCGGCGAGCGTGAGGATGACGCCGCACGAGGTATCCGCGAGCATCATGTCGTAGATGCGCGCGGCCGAGGCCAGGTTGCGGCTCTGGAAGGCCATGCGCGCGTAGGCGTCGAGGATGGGCCGGGCGTCGAAGCTGGTGATGTCGACGTGCTCGATGGTGGTCGAGAGGAGTTCCTTGCGGGTCCAGCTCGTCTTGCTCTGCATCGTGGAGACCTCCCTCGGGCCGCCGGAGCGCCGGGGCCCCGCGCCCGCGGCCGCTCTGGGACGGGTGTGCGGGGACGGCGTGCGCGCGTGGCCGCCGGGATCGTATGAGGGCGGGGTGGGTCATCGTCGTGCCGGCGATTGGGCGAGGGCGAGTCCGGCTCGGCTCCCGATGCGGCTGCGTTGCCCGCCCGCCGCGACGGGAGCGCCGGCGACGGGCTGGGGTCGACCCGAGGGCTCGTGAGCTGGCAGCGCGGACCGATCCGACGGCCGGGCGGCGCCGGGCGGATCGGTTGGACGGCGGGCCCGGGGGCTGAATAGAGTTGGACCCGTCGCGGCCAATCGACCGCGGCGCTCCCCGGGCGTGTGCCGGAGTGGCCAATCGGGCCAGACTGTAAATCTGGTGGCTTATGCCTTCGGTGGTTCGAATCCACCCGCGCCCATTCCCCTGGTTTCCACCCGATCACACACGAACCCCAGCGGCGCACACAACCCCCTTCTATAGGGAGGTACCCGCAGAGCGAGTCCAGACCCTGCTTGTAGGCGTCCATTGAGTTCATCGCTGGCTGCCGCCATTCAGCGGAGATGCCCGACAGATCGCGGCGTCCCGGAGTCGCCAGCTGCGCTGCCACTCCGGCGCTATAGGGCGAGCACAAGAAGTATTCATGTCGGGTCACGGGCCGCGCAGAGGCCGCCGCCCGGTCGGTTCGGGCAGCTCCGCCACGCTGGGCAAGATCTGCGGTGTCACGGGTTGGATCCCTCTCGGCTCATCCATGCGGAGCAAAGGCGTTTGTGTCTCACTTGTCAATAAATTTGATCCACAAATTCGGGAGCTCCCACCCGATGAGCGTTACAGAACGGACCTCCCCTCCGCGATGTTCACCAGCTCTGGAAACGCCAGCACCGCCGCCCGGCGGCCGCTGCCTGGTCGCAGTTCCCGCAACAGTTTCCGTTCCTTTACCAGCACGAGGATTCGGTTGGCGGTCGGTCGCGGAATGCCGGCCGCCTCTACGAAGTCCGTGGTGCGAAACACCGGACGACTGAAGAACCAGTCGAGCGCGCGGATCGCGTGCTGCGAGCGCGTGACCTCGGTGATCCAGTCCTTCCGTTCCTTGTACAGTGACAGGATCGCCTTGGCCCTGGCGTCGTTTGCCTCCCCCTGTTTGAGGACCGCCGTCAGGAAGAACTCGCACCACCCGCTCCAATCATCGTCCCGCGAGACGGCGAGCAACCGGTCGTAGTACTCATCCCGATGGCGTTCGAGAAAATCGCTGATGTAGAAGTTCGGGCTGGACAGGAGCTTTTTCTCAACCAGGAAGAGCGGAACGATCAGGCGGCCCAACCGGCCGTTCCCGTCCAGGAATGGATGCACCGACTCGAATTCCGCGTGCAGGATCGCTAGTTGAACCAGCGGATCAATGGCTGGCGCGTGGATGTACTTCTCCCAAGATGACATCGCTTCAGCCACTTTGTGGGCGTCCGGCGGGATAAACCGTGCCTCTTCGACCTTTGAGCCTGGCGGGCCGATCCAGTTTGCCACACGCCGGTACTCGCCGGGCGTCTTGTTCTCGCCGCGCACTCCAGTCATGAGCACCTTGTGCGCTTCCTTGACCATGCGCTGCGAGAGCGGAACCTTCTCCCGCATCTTGACGGCATGCGTCATCGCCCTGCGGTAGTTGAGCACCTCTTGAATGTCAGCGGTCTTCTCCGGGCTCTTCGCATCCGTAGCGCCTGCCTCGTACTCAAGGACCTCCCCGAAGGTGGCCTGAGTGCCCTCGATCCTGCTGGATAGCACCGCCTCCTGAGTGGTGAGGGGCGACAGCAGCACATCCGCGTTGGGGATGGCGTGCAGAATCCCCTCGAACCGCGCGACGGCCGCGCTCGCAGGGCCGATCAGGCGAGCTAGCCGCGGCCAGTCGAGGGCCTTGGGTGGGAAACGCTCCTCGTGATAGCGAACAGGAGCCATCAGGTCCTACTCCCCGACTAGGTGCTTGGTGCCGCCCTCACATCTGTTACAAATGCGCCCGGCACGCCGCCGTATTCCTCGATGACCTTGTCGATCTCGCCCATGATGCGGATGGTCTTGCTGAGGGCGATGTCGATCTTGTGGTAGTGACCGACGTCGGCGAATATCCGCTCAACTGGCCGGGGGTGCGTCCCTGATCGCGCTCCGCTCGCACGCAGCCGCACGAAAAGCCTTCGTTCCGCCAACAGACGAACAATCGTGGCCCGTGACTTTCGCAGAATCAGCGTTGCTGCCGATGCGATCAGGATGGCGATCGCCAGGGTGAGCGAGAATACCACGGGAGTGCGGACCCTATCCGGTTGCTGAGGTCGGCTCGGTCGACAGCGCTTACGATGCTCGACCGACACGCGTCCGCCTGTTTACCGTCCGACGGTGTGGCGAGGCATCAATATCTTCCTCGTGGTGGCCGGCTTGCAGTTTCTGACAATACGCGCGGATCGCACGCGCCATGGCCACATGGTCAACGCGCCCCGTGCCACGGCTATCGAATGTCGCTCTTGCTTGGACCCCGCGAGCTCCATCGCCTCCGCGCCGCGGCGGTCGGTAGACTACCGTGCCGGGCACGCTCACGGCGGGTGATGCCCCCGCCATCCTGCCGAATAAAAACCCCGGAGCGCGGCCGCGCCCCGGGGTGAGGAGTGTTTACGAACTCGGTGCTCGATCAGCGCCGGCGCCGCGCGGCCAGCAGGCCCGCGAGGCCGAACAGCGGGACGACACCGTCGATCGCGATCTTCGTCTCTCTCTCTTACACACACAGCACGCCGCCCCAGGAACGCCCGGGGATTGGCCGGTTGGTCGCGGCGCCGCGCGCGGTCATGGCCGGTAGACCCGGGCTGCTGGCCCGGACAGACTTCTCCGGCGCGAAGGAACCAGTGCAGCGGTATGAACGACTCTCTCTCAATCCAGCCGAGCCCCCCGGGAGCGGCCACTGGCCGCGCCGAGCGTACCGCGATGGGCTGGTCTACCAACTCCCAACACCGGCAAATGCTGGCCCCCTCCTCAAAGTGGTGCTCGACGTACGATTTGGTCAAGTCTCGTACTCTGTCTGCTCGAATCTCGCATGAATTTTGCCCAGACGGAGTTAAGCTCGTTGGTTTCCCAATCACCACCGCGGGCGGGGCGAGCAGGAGCGGGTCGATGCGCACACGGGCACGGCGGGCCGGGGCGGGCATCACGGGCATGCTGGGGGTCCTGGGTTGGAGCGCGGCGGCCGCGGCACAGCCCGGGCTCGGCTTTGTCAACTGGGAGACGCCGCACGTCCACCCGCTGGACCTGACGCCCGACCGCACCCGCCTGCTGGCGGTGAACACCGCCGACAACCGTCTCGAGGTCTACGACGTGGCGACGGGCCTGCCCGCGCCGGTGGGCGCGGTGCCCGTGGGCCTGGACCCGGTCTCGGTGCGCGCCCGGACGAACACCGAGGCGTGGGTCGTGAACCACGTCTCGGACACGGTCAGCGTCGTGGACCTGAACACGATGAACGTGACCATGACGCTCCGCACGGGGGACGAGCCGGCCGACGTCGTCTTCGCCGCCGGCAAGGCCTTCGTGAGCGTCTCGCAGCTCAACCACGTGAAGGTCTTCGACCTGGCGAATCTCGCCGCGCCGCCCCTGGTGGTCCCGATCGAGGGTGAGGACCCCCGGGCCCTGGCGACCGACGGCACGCGCGTCTACGCCGCGATCTTCGAGTCGGGCAACCAGACGACGATCCTGGGCCAGCCGGTGGTCTCCTCGGCGGCGAACCCGTATCCGGGCGATCAGAACCCGCCCCCCAACGCCGGCGCGGGCTTCGACCCCCCCCTGGCGCCGGGCCTCCCGCCGGCCCCGGACGTGGGGCTGATCGTCAAACGGGCTCCGGACGGAACCTGGCGCGACGACAACGGCGGCAACTGGTCCTCCTCGGTCGGCTGGTCCCTGCACGACCACGACGTGGCGATCATCGACGCGGCGACCCTGGGGGTCACGTACGCGACGGGGCTCATGAACCTGAACATGGCCCTGGGCGTGCGCCCCGACGGGCAGGTGACCGTCGTGGGGACCGAGGCGCTCAATCAGGT
>DASPKO010000132.1:0-4842 GCA_035628055.1 Phycisphaerales bacterium | reverse complement strand
GTCGCGTCACGTTGTGGCGGGGCGCGGGCCCCGGCGCTCACGCGGGCGCCCCGGCGCAGGCGCGCCGGCGCTGCCGCTGCACGTGCTAGCACGTGCTCGGTTGGTTCCCACGAACCGGTGCCTCGCTCCGCACGAGTCGGCCCGGAGGCCTAGGGCCCCCTTTGGAAAACTCGCCCCGCCTGCCGCGCGAGACGCGGCGTGTGGCCATGCCGCGGTTACGGTGAAGACAGCCAACCCGAACAGCGCATCCACACCACGCTTGAAAGGGCCGCGCGATGACAACCATGACTCTGACACGGGCCGCGAGGATCGCGGCGATCGCGGGCGCGGGCCTGCTCACCTTCCCGGCGTTCGCCCAGCAGGGCCAGCCGGGAACCGGACCGGGCAATAACGCCCAGCCGGGCCGCAGCCAGCAGCCCGATACCAACCGCCCCGGCCGCCAGGACAACGACTCGCAGCGCGATCGCGACCGGCAGGACCAGGACAACGACGACGCCGACAGCGACCGCCCGGGCGACAACGATCGCGACGCCAACCGCGACCGAGACCGGAACCGGGACAACCGCGACGCCGACCGGGACGGGAACACGCACGACCGCGCCACGCCCGCGGACCGGCGCCCCACCAACCGGCCCCTTGACCGCCCCGGCACCAACACCCCGCTCAACCGCGGCGGCCTGGACGGGCAGCGGCGCGTCACCGACCGCCAGGGCCTGGCGGACACCGGCGCCCTGAACTCGCGCGAGCGCCTCGCGGTGCAGCTCGACACCGCCCAGGAGCGCCTCCTGGAGACCCACAACCGCCTGACGGCCCAGCTCTCCGAGGCCCGGCGTGCCCCGGTCGAGGAGCGCGCCGACCGCCTCTCGGAGGTGCTCGCCGGGGTGCTCCAGCAGCAGGAGATGCTCCTCGAGCAGATGCGCCTGATGCGCACGTTCAATGACGATTTCTTCGGGATCGACGACGAGTTCCGCAACCGCGTGAACGAGCTCCGCGGGCAGGGCCCGCGCGACGCGAACCTCCGTCCGGGAACACAATCTCCGCAGACCACGCCGGGCACGCGCCGCGATGGCGCCGGCCTGCCCGACGAGCGCCGCGACGCGGTGCGGCCCGACGACCGCCGCGCCGACCCCGCCGACAGGCGGGCGCGCCCCGACGACGACGGGACCGGCACCTCGCGCAACGGCGGGGGCGGGAGCGATGACCGGGATGATGACGACCGCGCCCGCGAACGGCGCTGATCCGACGGGCTCGTGGGGGAAACGGGGGATGTTGCGGGGTTCCGCCGAGTCGGGGCGCTCGGCGAGTGTTGAGTGAAGCACGGACCGCTTCGAACCGCCGCGCGCTCGCTGATCACGGGCGCGCGGCGTGTTTGCGCCCGGGCCGCCACGCCGGCCGATACAGTCGCCCATGCCGGACATCTCGCTGGACGGACGAAACGTCGTCGTGATGGGGTTGGGCCGCTTCGGGGGCGGCCTGGGCGTCACCCGGTGGCTCGCGGGCCAGGGGGCCCGCGTGCTGGTCACCGACCTCGAGCCGGCCGACCGCCTGGCCGAGCCGCTCGCCGAGCTCGATCCGCTGGTTCGCGCCGGGCGTGTCCGCCTCCGTCTCGGCGGGCATGAGGAGAGTGACTTCGCCTCCGCCGACCTTGTCGTGGCCAACCCGGCCGTCCCCAGGCCGTGGGAGAACCGGTTCCTCGAGGCCGCCAGGCGGGCCGGCGTGCCCCTCACGACCGAGATCGGCCTGACGGTCGCGCAGCTCGGGGAAAGACGCCGCACCATCGGGGTCACCGGCTCGGTGGGCAAGAGCACCACCACCGCGATGATCGCCTGGGCGCTCGAGCAGACGGGACACAGGGTCGCCGCGGGAGGAAACCTCGGTGGGTCGCTCCTCGGGCACGGGATCGCGGACGACGCCTGGGTCGTGCTCGAACTCTCGAGCGCCATGCTCTACTGGCTGGGCCGGGGCGGGGGCTGGTCTCCGCACATCGCCGTCGTGACCAACCTCTCGCCCAACCATCTCGACTGGCACCAGAGCGCCGAGCACTACGCGGCCAGCAAGCAGAACCTGCTGCGCTTTCAGAAGCCGGGCGACGCGGCCGTGCTCGGGCCGGGCCTCGGGGACTGGGCGGCGCTCATGCCCGCCACCCCGGCAGTGCCGGACACACGGCTGGTGCCCCCGCGCCTCGCGGTGCCCGGGGCGCACAACCGGCTGAACGCGGCGGCCGCCCTGGCCGCCTGCCGCCTCGCCGCGCCCCAGGCCAGCCCCGCCGGTCTGGCCGCCGCGATCGCGGCCTTCCCGGGACTCCCCCATCGTCTGGAACTCGTGGCCGAGGCCGACGGGGTCCGGTTCTACAACGACTCGAAGTCGACGACCCCGGAGTCGGCGCTCCGGGCCATCGAGGCCGTCTGCGATCTCCCGGGCGTCGCCAGGCACAACGTCCACCTCATCGCCGGGGGGTATGACAAGAAGATCGATCTGTCCCCGCTGGCGCGGGCGGCCCGGGGCCTCGGGGGCCTGTACACCCTCGGAGAAGTTGGAGAGGCACTGGCGCGCGGGGCCGAGCAGCCGGCCGCCTACCACGCGACGCTCGAGGCCTCCGTCGCCGCCGCAATGCCGCGCCTGCGTCCTGGCGACGTGCTCCTGCTCAGCCCCGGCTGCGCCTCGTGGGACCAGTTCACCAACTTCGAGGCCCGGGGGACGTTGTTCGTCCGCCTGGTCCGCGGGTATGTTTGGCCATGCCCGAGCCGGTCCCGCGACCCCGCCGGGGGGTCCTCCTCATCGCCGCCGCTGGCGTCGTGCCCTGGGTGAGCGGCGTGGCGGGGTGCCGCGCGCCCGCCGCACGCGACCACGCCGGGCCCGGCCCGTCCGTTGCGGCTGAACGCCCGTGCCCGGCGCGGCCCCCGCACGACGAGCCGCCCGCCGCGGGGGACGCCGTGCCACACGACCCCGCCGAGGCGCCAGCGCCGGGCTCGCAGCCGCCCGCGTCAGTTCCGCCCTTGGACGCCCCGGCCGGCGTCGCGGATGCGCCGCGCCGCGAGACGCGCGCCCCGGCCGGCCCCGTCGAGGTCTTCCCGGGCGTGCGCGTCGACCGGGCCGAACGGATCGTCGAGTTCGAAGGCGTCGTGCCCATCGACGCGCACGACCCCAGCGCCCCGTGGGTGCCCCTCGAGCTCATCGCCTGCACGCCCGACACACGCGAGCACGAGGCGCTGGTCATGACCTCGGCGCGGGCCGAGCATGTGCACGCGGCCCTCCTGCTGGTCGGCCTGGAACCCGGCGCGCCCGGGGAGTGGTGGCTCGACGAGGCGGGCACGCTGCGCACCACCGACCCGCGCGGGCCGCGCGTGCGGATCACGTTCCTCACCACGGGCCAGGGCGGGGTCCTCACCGAGCACGACCCGCGCGACTGGATCGTGAGCATCCGCACGGGCCGGGTCTTCGACGCCGCCCGCACCGGCGCGTGGGTCTTTGCCGGTTCGAAGATCGTGCCCGGGGGCCCCTTCGCGGGGTCGTACGCCGCCCAGCACTCGGGCGCGCTGATCGGGCTGGCGACGTTCGGGGACGAGTGCCTGGGGTGGCACGAGGTGATCAGCCATGACTCGAACGTGCAGGAAGAGGAATGGATCGCCCGGGCGGAGGCGGTGCCCCGCGTGGGCACGAGCGTGACGGTGCGGCTGACGGGGGAAATGCCCTAGCAGGCTCCGCGGTCCGGCGGCCGCCAGCGACGCGGCCCGGACGACGCCGAGGCCATTCCGCACGCTGACCGCTTGAGCGGGATCGCGCCGGCACAAAGAAGAAAACGCCCGGACGAAGGAGGCCGCCGTCGTCCGGGCGTGGTTCAAACTCTTGCGTGGGAGTGCCGGTCGTGGGTCTTGAGCGCCGCGGGAACCAGGCGCGTCCGTGAGCCTGTCGGCCGGCGTCCGCATCCGTGCGTCCCGGCCGAGGTCGTTCCGTGAGAGTTCAAGGGCCCTTGAGTCCGTTCGCTGTCGGCCGTCCTCCCGGCAAGTGGTTCGTCATGACTGTGAACGTCGCGCTCTCTTAGTCCGCTCCCGGGCGCTCGCGCCCCCGCCTACCGATCGCCTCGACCAGCGCCGGCAACTGCCTGAACCGCTCGTCGAGGCTCGCCTCGAACGCGGCCCGGTCGTGCACCTCCAGCCGTGTCCGCGCGCCCACCACCACGACCTCGGTCCCCAGCCCGGCGAGCTGCAGGTGCGACCGGGGCAGCGTGATCCGTCCCGCGGTGTCCATCTCCAGCCGCTCCGCGAAGCCGTAGAGCCGGCTCTCCAGCTCCGCCTGCTCGTTGCTGATCGCCAGCGAGCTCTCGCCCTGCTCGGCCATGTGGGCGAATCGGCCCTCGGTGTAGAGCCGCAGGTGCCCCGTCGGCCAGGGGATGCAGAACCAGGCCGCCCCGTCCCGGGCCGGGTCCCACTGGTTGCGGTACTTCGCCGGCACCGCGAGGCGGAGCTTGGGATCGATCGTGTGCTGCGAGTGGCCGGTGAAGAGCACCCATGGGATTCCTGTGGCGGCGGATTATGCCCCACTTTGCCCCACATTACAACACCATCCGGGCCTTTGTGGGAAACTTTCTCCATGTTGAGCGTCCGAAGCTTGTACGGGTGCTGTTCGGTTTGCAGCCCGAGTTGGTAGGCTGGGCCGCGATCTTCGGAGCCGGGGGGACGGAGCAGGCCGTGAACGCACCGAGGCAGGCCGTCGCCGTGCCCCCGCCCGACCCGGCGGTGTCGAGCGCCCTGCGGCTGCTGCCCGGGGTGCCGTGTCTCATGTCGTCGTGCTTCGACGGGCAGCGCGTGGGGGTGCTCGTCGAGCGGGTGATGCGCTGCGCGG
>DASPKO010000131.1:0-3175 GCA_035628055.1 Phycisphaerales bacterium | reverse complement strand
TGACCCGCGGCCGCACCGCCAACACCGCCCACCTCGTAGCCGCCGACCTACCCGAGGCGCGGGAGCAGTGGATCGCCGTGTTCGCCCGCGACCGCGCCGACCTCGGCCCCGCGCACGCCGCCCAGCTCGCTGCCGCGGAGGCCGCCCGCTACGCGCAGCCCCGCCCGCTGGAACACGTGCTCGCGGACCTGCACGAGGCGTGGAGTGTCGAGGAGCGCTGGCGGCTGCGGCTCGCTGTCGAGGAGCCGGTGCGGAACCGGTTGCGGCAGCTCGTGGAGCTCGGCTGGGACCCCCACGAACGCATGCAGGCGGCCACGGAGCGGCACCAGGAGATCTGGCACGAGGCCGACCGCGCCGAGCGGCGGCTGCGGGCTGCCGAGATCACCGTCGTCGGCGACAGCGACCGGATCCGGGACCAACTGCTCGACGCCTGGAACAGTCAACGGGAGCCGGCCCGCCAGGCCGCGGGGGTGGTCCTGCAAGGAGCCGGTCGTTTCCGGCAGCGGCGCGGGACGGTCACCGAGGCCGCCGCGGAGCTCACCGCGTGGGGCGACGCGTGGCGCCCCTACCTGCCCACCCTGCCGACCGACGCCCGCGCGCTCGCCGAGCACGCCAACTCGTTC
The DNA here is from genome assembly GCA_035628055.1 of Phycisphaerales bacterium. GTDB lineage: Bacteria > Planctomycetota > Phycisphaerae > Phycisphaerales > UBA1924 > DASPKO01. Next base: position 2,552 of record DASPKO010000131.1, on the reverse strand, counting down.
GATGACCGCCCCGCCCTGTGGACAGCGTTCGACGCTGCCGCCCGCCAGGCCGCCGAGCAATCCCATCCCGAGTACGCGGCGCTGCAGGCCGTGGCGGCCGCCGCCCGGCACGCCCACCAGCAGGCCGCCCGCGCCGTGGACGACGCCCGGCGCGAGCAGACCGCGATGGTCGGCCGCTTCGGCGGGATCGCCCTGACCCACGACCCGGCCGGACAGCTGGCCGAACTCGAGCGGCAGGCCGCCGCAGACCACGCCGAACTCGCTGCCGCCCAGGCCCGGATCGCCCAGCTGACGGCCGAGCCGGCCCTCCTCGGCCAGCCGCCCGACCGGCTCACCCGGGAACGCGACACCTGGCAGGCCCGGCGCGACACCGCACGCCAACAGCAGCAGCGGGACCGCACTGCACCGCCCGACGCCTCGGTCTACCGCCGACACAGGCAGGAGGAGCACCACGTCCGGTCCGCCGGCCGTCCCGGCCACGGCATCGGCAGATGACCGCGACGTCCTCGTGCAGCACAGAGCGTGAGCTCAGGAGGCCTACGGGAGAAAAACTGGAGGAAGCCCGGAAAAGCTGGCCGCGGGGTGTCACCAATCGGCCCGAAATGGCGCCTTCTACGACGACAGCGCCCCATCCCCGACGAGACCCGGAGCCAGCCATGCCCGACCCGATCGCCGCCCATGAGACCGAGTTGCTCACCATCGTCGAAGCCGCCGACCTCCTCCGCGCCCCCGTCGCCACCCTCCGCTACTGGCGGCACCGCAACATCGGCCCCCACAGCTTCCGGGTCGGCCGCCGCGTCCTCTACCGCCGCGACGACCTCCGAACCTGGATCGACGCGAAAGCAGGCCAGGTCAGTGAGCACTGACGAAGTCCCTCCACGCAGACCGCGCCGAGGCCGCTCCGGCAGCCGCGGTGCGGCGGGGGAGGTAGAACGTGCCGTGCCGCCGGCGAGCCCTGCGGCCCGGCGGGCCCGCATGGCAGCCCACCACCTGCACGCCGGCATCCCCCACGCCGCCGCCCACACGGCACCTGCCCGAGCCGCGTTCCTGGCCCGGTTCGAGCGCGAGGTGGACCCGGACGGCGTTCTTGATCCTCGCGAGCGAGCCCGTCGCGCCGAGCACGCACGCAAGGCCTACTTCCTCCGGCTCGCGCTGGCCTCGGCCCACGCCCGGGGAGCCCGCCGTGCCAACGGAAGACCGGGCCCCACGGCGGAACGCTAGGCGACCCGGGGGAGCGCCCTCCCGTGAACCGAGGATCTCGACCTTCGACAGCGACGGCACGGCGCCCGTTTGCCGACCAGATGCGGGACGTTCCGGTGACGCGAGGTCAGCGACGCTTGGGGCCGCCCGCGGTCAACGCCCTGCGGGAACGGGGCCTCACAGCCGGTCCCCGAGGGCGGCGCGGTGGAATGCGGCGCGGGCGCGTTCGTCGGCGGCGCTGGCGGCGTATCGGCCGACCATCTCCCGGGACCGCCAGCCGGCGAGCCGCATCAGGTCCTGCTCCTGGCCGCCGGAGGCGAGCCAGGTGTGGGCGTAGGTGTGCCGGAACCGGTGTGGGTGGACGTTCCGCACCCCGGCCTCAAGGGCGCGGCGTTCGAGCATCTGCCGGACGCCGGAGTCCGTGACCCGGCCCTTCTTGCCCAGCCATAGCGCCTCCGTGGCGGCCTGGGGGTGCGCGGCCCGGGCGCGGAGGTAGCGACGCAGCGCGTCGGCGGTCTTGGAGCCATAGGGGACCGCACGGCCGCGTCTGCCCTTACCCATCACCACAGCCACGCTCTGCTCGACGTCCAGATCATCGACGTTGAGCCCGGCCAGCTCCCCGGCGCGCATGCCCGTGTCGATCAGCATCCGCAGCATCGCGGTATCCCGGCGGTTCTCGAAGGTGTTGCCGCGCGCCGTGTCCAGCAGAGCGCGCAGTTCGTCGTCGGTAAGGATATCGACCGGCTGCTCGGGCACGGCCGGCGGGCGCATCCGTTCCATGGGGGAGTGACCGATCTCGCCGTCCTCGACCAGCCACCGGAAGAGCTGCTGCAGCGAGCGGTAGTGCTTGGCGACGGTGGCGGGGGAGACCCGGTCCGCGAGTGCCGCTAGGAAGGCCTCGAGGTGCTCCCGGGCGATGCCGGCGGCCCCCGTCGGCATCCCCGCCTCTCGCAGCCAGACCAACAGGTTGTCCCCGACCTTCAGGTAGCTGGCGATCGTCGAGGGCGCGACGTTGCGGGCACGCAGGTGGGTGCGCCAATCGGGCAACAGAACAGCCAGATCGTCGATCCCGGGTGTAGTCGCGGTCACAGTTGCACCCTTCGGAGCAGCTGCGGCACGCCGGATCGGGGCATGCGTCATGGTTCAGATGATGGCACAGTCCCCGTCTGTTGAAGCGCTGTGCGGGATTCAGTACCCGTGTATTGCCTGGTGGTGGGGCGGGTGGGGCTCGAACCCACGACCCAGGGATTATGAGTCCCATGCTCTGACCGGCTGAGCTACCGCCCCGCGATGTCCAGCCTGCCAGATGCGCGGGCCGCCTCAGGACGCGGTGCTGATGGCGTCGATCGCCG
>DASPKO010000130.1:0-6494 GCA_035628055.1 Phycisphaerales bacterium | reverse complement strand
CGGCGCCGGCGAGCGTCCGGGCCGTGATGGACTGGTAGTTGATCCCGTCGGCCCCCGCGTCCGAGCCGCGGGCCAGGGCCACCATGCCCAGGATGCGCTTCTGCTGGTGGGGCTTGAGGATCGGGAAGGCCGCGGGCACGGCCAGGCAGGCGATCAGGACCGCCGCCGCCAGGTGCTTCATCCGGGCGCCCGCCGCCAGGAGCATCGCGAAGAGCGTGGGAATGAACAGGAGCGCCGAGCCGAGGTCCGGCTGGAGCAGGATGAGGCCCACGGGCACAAAGGCGATCAGCCCGGGCGGGATGAGCCCCCGCAGGGTGCGGTGGTTCTTGCGGTAGCGCAGGTAGTCGGCGAGCACCAGGATGAAGGCGATCTTGGCGATCTCGGCGGGCTGGAAGCTGGCCGGGCCCAGGTTGATCCAGGCCCGCGCCCCGTTCCTGGGGCGCACGATGCTCGAGGGCACCCCGGGGATGAGCAGGAAGACGAGCAGGGCCAGCACCACCCACATGCCGGGCCACGCCAGGTGGCGCACGAAGCGGTAGTGGGGGAGCGCGACCAGCACCGCCGCGACGAGCCCCACCGCCACGAAGATCGCCTGGCGGAGGGCCAGGCCGGAAAGCAGCCGCTCGCGCTCGGCGCCGGTCTCGAGCACCGTGGCCACGTCGATCGCGTAGACGCTCAGGGCCGAGAGGCCCAGGGCCGCGAGCAGGCTCAGCCAGGCCGCGTGCGTGAAGGTGAGCTCGCGCCCCACCAGGTTGCGCAGGCCCTCGCGGTCGATCACGGGAGATAGCCCTCGGTGATCAGCGCGTGCACCACCTGGTTGGCGATGGGACCCGAGACCCGCGCCCCGGAGCCCCCGTAGTCGACCACGACCGCGACGGCGTACCGCGGACGGTCGCCCGCGGGCCCGACCAGCAGCACGGTCCACGAGTGATCCCCGTCCGCGGCCAGGCGCCGATGGCCCTGGGCGTCGGTGATCACCAGGGCCGAGGCGTCCGCGGTGCCGGTCTTGGCGTAGACGGTCACCCCGGGCGCGTTGAAGACGGGCTCGCGCACCTCGGCGCCGTCCGGGCCCGGCACGCGGAAGTGATGGCTGGTTCCCTGCTCCTGCTCGACGCCCATCCGCAGGCCGCGGAGGCACTCCTCGATCGCCCACGGCGTCACCCCCAGCACCGCGGGCTCGGAGGGATCGTCGGCCCGCACCCGCGGGTCGATCCGCACCCCGCCGCGTGCCAGCGTGGCGTACGCGCTCGCCGCGTGCAGGGGGGTCCAGGAGATCGGCCCCTGCCCGATCCCCATCTGGATCGCCTCGCCCATGCTGGGCAGCTCCTGACCCTGCGGCGCCAGCAGGCCCGGGAACTGCCCGCCCACGCCCAGGTCGCGCTGGGGCGAGCGCGGCCCGACCCCGAAGCGCCCGTACCACTCCACGAGATGCGCGGGCCCCAGCCGCTTGGCCAGCTCGAAGAAGAAGATGTTGCACGAGCCCATGATGGCCTGGGCGCCCCTGAGCGCCCCGCCGAGCTGCTGGGTGTGCGTCTGGCTGAACTGCTTCCAGATCCAGCACTGGAGGATGTTGGGAGTGTCGGGCAGGAAGTGGCCGGTGCAGGGGATGGTCTGCCCGGGCGAGAAGTTCCCGTTCGTGGCCGCGGCGCACAGCACCAGCGGCTTGACGATCGATCCCGGCTGGTAGAGCTTGCCGATGGCCCGGTTGAGGATGGGCTGGTTCACCTGGTCGCGGTAGACCGCGTCGGGCTCCAGGCGGACGTCGCGCCGCGAGTAGCTCGGGATCGACACCATCGCCAGCACGTCCGAGGTGTCCACCTCCATCACCACCGCGGCCCCGTTGAGCCGCGACCCGTCCGGGGGCACGCCCGGCAGGACCTGCCCATCGGGTCCCTTGGGCTTGGTGTGCCAGGGCTGCATCACCGCCAGGCCCAGCGAGGGATCGAAGAGCGCCTGGACCCGGGCCTGCAGGGCGGCGTCGAGGGTCAGGCGGAGATCCGTCCCGGGCGTGGGCGGGACGTGATCGATCTCGCCCGTGTCCAGGTGCCGCAGCTCGCGCCCGCGCAGCCCGCGGAGGCGCGGCTCCTCGCCCGCCTCGAGACCCAGGTGCCCGATCAGGTCGCCGGGCAGGTACTGGCCCAGGTCGACGCCGTCGCGCACGGCGGCGCGGGCCAGGTCCGGGTCGGCGGCCAGGAGCCGCGCGCGGTCTTCCAGGTCCTCCCGGAAGACGCGGTCGCGCATGGAGCCCAGCACGTGGGCCGCGACGCCGTCCACGCGCACCACCGCCGGCTCGTCGGAGCGCAGCGGCCCGGGGAAGGTCGCGCGCTCGATGGTCACCTCGGCCGATTCGAAGGGGTAGTCGCGCGCGCTCGAATCGATGACCCTGAGCCCGGGCAGGGCCTCGGTGTCGAGCGGGTCGGCCCGCTCGCCGTTCCCGACCAGGCGGAGGAACTCGAAGGCGGTGCGGTCGTCCACGCCGCGCAGGATCACATGGGGCTGCTCCTGCTCGGCGATGGGCTTGCGGGCGCGCTGGCGGATCTCGCGGAGCTCCGGCGCCTCCTCGTCGAGGGCGATCTGCCGCCCCCGGGCCAGGCGGGCCTGCTCCCCGAGGTATTTGGCCAGCGCCGCCTCCTCACGCAGGCCGGCCAGGCGCGAGGCCCGGAACTCCACCAGGCGCCGGATCTCGTCCTTGCGGCGCTCGACGGTGTCGAGACTCACGCCCCCGGTGGCCGCGAACCTGGCCCACATGGCCTCGAGGCGCCCCGTGTAGACGGGGAGAAAGGCCTGGGTCAGTCCCTCACGCTCCTCCCGGCTGAGGGTGGCCCAGCGCTGGGCGTGCTCGCGGCGGGCGCGCTCGCGGGCCCGGTCAAAGGCCCACTGCCCCGTGATGACGTCGTAATCGACCGCGATGTCGTAGCTGGGGCGGTTGAGCGCCAGCACCCGGCCTTTGCGATCCAGGATCTGCCCGCGGCGCGTGGGAATCCAGCGCTCCACCACCAGGTGGCGCTCCGCCCTGGCCAGGTGCTCCTCCCCCTGCACGATCGTGAGGCGATAGATCTGCGCGACGGGCAGGACCGTGGCGGCGCCCACGAGGGCCCCGAGGATCGACAGCCGGCGTCTGAACATGCTGGGCATGGTCGCTCGGTTCCCCCCTGGCGGGCGTCGCGCGTGCCGGCGGATGCCGCGTCCGCGCGCCACGGGCCGTGCGCCGCACGGAGGGGTGCTGTTCCATCGACGCGAACGCGCGGACTTCGTCAGCCGGCTGGGGCGGGCGGCGGCCCGGCGGGGGACCCCGGTTCAAGGCTTGGCTTTGGAGCGCGTGATCTGGGCGTAGGCGTTGTGGTTGTGGATCGACTCGAAGTTCTCGCTCGACACCGAGTACCACGCGACGCGGGGCTCGTCCTCGAGGATCAAGGCCAGGTCGCGCACGATGTCCTCGACGAACTTGGGGTTCTCGTACGCCGCCTCGGTCACCCACTTCTCGTCCGGGCGCTTGAGGACCGCGTAGACCTGCGTCGAGGCCGCCGACTCGATGAGCCCGGCCAGGTCCTCGATCCAGAGGGTCGCCGCCCCCGGTCGGGGACGAACCCGGGCCTCGATGTGGCAGCGCTGGTTGTGCGCTCCGAACCGCGAGATCTCCTTCGAGCAGGGGCAGAGGCTCGTGGCGGGGGCGCGCACCGCCATGATGAAATCCTCCCCGGCGACCCCGCTGGCGCACTCGAAGACCACGCGGTAGTCCATCAGCCCCGGCATGCCCGTGACCGGCGCCTGCTTCTGGATGAAGTAGGTGAAGGCGGCGGAGAAGTGGGCGTCCGCGGCGTCGAGCCGCTGGCGGATCGCCCGGGTGATGACCGGGATGCATTCGGGAGTGAGGGCATGGGAGTATTCGTTGAGCACTTCCAGGAAGCGGCTCATGTGCGTCCCCTTCTGGTAGTGGGGGAGCGACACATACATATTGATGGAGGCGACGGTCGGGTGCTCCCCCCCCCCGGCAGGGCCAGGCGCATGGGGTAGGTCACGTCCTTGACGCCGACCTTGTCGATCGCCACGCGCCGAACGTCCTGGGTCGCCTGGACGTCGGGCATGCCCGCGGGAGGGGCGGGCGACAGGCCCGGGGCGGGCGCCGCGACGGGCGCGGCCTCGATGGGGGCCCCCGCTCGGGTTGTGGTCGGGGTCGTCGTTGCGGTCGGCTTCGACACGCGCGGGGCTCCTGCACTCCCCCGAGCAATCGTAGTCGAAGCCGGGGTTCGGAGGTTGTGAGGCCCACGGGAGACCGCGGGGCCGGAGAGCGGCAGGTTCCGGCTACCATCGGCCAGTCCGCGCGCGGGGCCCGTTCGGCCGCCCCAACGCGGTGAAACCCGGGGCCGCACCGCGATGCTCGTCTCCCAGAAACGCCCGCGCGTGCTCCGGTGGTACCACGCCGGGCCGCTGCTCTACGGCGACTGGGGGACCAGCCGGCTCTACGTGCTGGGGCTGGCCTTCTTCTATACCGCCCACGCCGCCCCCTTTTATCTGCTGGCGATCAGCGTGCTCATGGGGGTGGTCGCCTGGGCCTACACGGTCATCTGCCGGACCTTCCCCGAGGGGGGTGGGGTCTACTCGGCGGCGCGGGCGCTCAGCCCGACCCTCTCGGTGGTCGGGGCGACGCTGCTGCTCTGCGGGTATGTCATCACCGCGGCGATCTCGATCGTCGAGGCCTTTCACTACTTCGGCGTCCCCGCCGACCATGACGGGACCAGCGGGCTGATCTTCGTGCTCTCGCTGCTGGCGATCGGCGGGCTGGGGGCGGTGAACTGGCTGGGGGCACGCAACGCCGGGCGGTTCGCGCTGGTGATCGCCTTCCTGGCGATGGTGATCTCCCTGGTGATCGCGGCGCTCTGCCTGCCGTACCTGCCGGCGGGGCTGAGGAACACGACCACCAACGCCGGCGTCGGGGGCCCGTGGAATCGGTGGAACGCCTTCGTGGGGATCGTGCTGGCGCTGGCGGGGGTGGAGGCGGTCGCGAACATGACGGGGCTGATGCGATCCCCCGTTCACCGCACGGCCCGGCGGACGATCTGGCCGGTGCTGGCGGAGGTGGTGGTCCTGAACCTGGTCTTCGGGGTGGCGCTGACGGGCCTGCCCGCCCTCTTGGCGGTCCACGCGCCGCCGGCGCAGCAGCTCGCGGGGGGCGAGGGCATCGACGAGGCGACCCGCGCCATCCGCGACACCGCGATGAGCGTGCTGGCGCATGAGACCGGCCGCAACGCCCTGGGGGCGACCGCGGGGTGGTACTTCGGCAAGGCCGCCGCGTGGGTCTTCGGGCTGCTGCTGATCTCGGCGGCGAACACCGCGATCATGGCGATGGTCTCGGTGCTGTACTCGATGGGGCTGGACCACGAGCTCCCGCGCCCGCTGACGAAGCTGAACTATCCCGGCGTGCCCTACGTGGGCGTGGTGGTCGCCTGCCTGGCCCCGCTGGCGGTGCTGGCGGTCGAGCAGGACGTGGAGGCTCTCGCCAAGCTCTACGCGGTGGGCGTGTGCGGCGCCATCACGGTGAACGTGCTCTCGTGCGCGCTCAACTCGGCGCTGCCGATCGGGCGGTGGCAGCGGGGCGTTCTCCTTGCGCTGGGTGCGTTCCTTGGGGGCGTGGCCCTGACGATCGTGGCGACGGAGCCGCAGGCGGCGCTGTTCGCCGGCGGGCTGGTCGGCCTGGTGCTGGCGACGCGCCAGGGCGTCGCCTGGCGGCGGGCACGGCTGCCGGCGCCGATCCCCGTGCCGGCGCGAGGGTGGCTCGAAGAGGTCCGCGCCCAGCCGGTGGAGCTGGACCCCAGCCGTCCCAAGATCATGCTCGCGGCCCGGGGGCGGTACCAGGCGGAGTTCGCGGTCGACCTGGCCCGGCGGCGCGGGGCCATCCTGTTCGCCATCTACGTGCGCACGCTGCGCGTCATGGACGTCGTGCCCGGGGCGGTCCCCCGCGTGGAGGACGACCCGGAGGCGCAGGAGTCGCTCGGCACGGTGGCGGTGCTGGCGCGGCGGTACGGCGTGCCATTTGTCCCCATCTACGTGACAAGCCCGGAGATCGCCGAGGAGATCCTCGACTACACGGTGACGTTCGGGTGCGACACCCTGATCCTGGGCAAGACACGCCGGCGGTGGTTCGCCCGCGCGGTGGAGGGGGACGTCGTCAAGCGGATCGCGGCGAACCTGCCGAGCGAGGTGGCCCTGATCACCCGCGACGCGACGCCGCACCCCATGCCGCCACCGCCGGAGACAGGGGGCCCACCGGCCGAGGGAGCGGGGGGACCGCGCGCCGCGGACGGTGCTCGCAACGGGCTGGCCGGCACGGAGGGGATGGACCGTTCGGCGCGCCCGGCGTCGGCAGAGCTTCAGGGTCTCGACCAGCCGCCCCCGACGTAGCGCCCGGCGGTGGGCCCGCGGCCGCGAGGACCGGCACCGGCAGGAACGTGCGCTCTCCGCGCGTAGACTCGGTGCGATGCGCCACACGGACGAGG
>DASPKO010000129.1:0-5275 GCA_035628055.1 Phycisphaerales bacterium | reverse complement strand
CCTCACCGCGCCGCCCCACGTCCCCCGCCCCCCGCGTCGCGCCTGCCGGCCCCGGCCTCCGCCCGGTACAGCGCCAGCACCGCGTCCCGATGCTGCCGCACCACGTGCAGGCTCAGCCGCTGCTGCACCGCCACCCGGCGGATCGAGATGCCGTGCAGAAAGCACGCCGTCCCCACCTTCCGCATGGTCGCGGGCCACTCGTCACGCCGCACCGCCACGAACGCGAAGACCGGCCCCAGCACCCGCTTGCTGATCCGCCGCACCCGCCGGCGCAGCACCGCCGGCCGCTCACCCAGCAGCGACGCCAGCTCCCCCACCGCCCGCCCGTCCCCGAACACCGCGCGCACCAGCGAGCTCTCACCCGCCGGCAGATACTCCGCCCGCGAGGCCATGCGCTCCGCCACCTCCGGCGACCGGCGCCGCCGTAGATCGAACCCGCCCTCGTCGCACCCGGCCCGCTCCCGGTCCCGCGCTGCTCCCGCCGGCCCCGACGCGACCATCGGCCGAGTCTCTCCCCGCTCCGCCGCCACCACCTTCTTCATCGCGAGCCGGCGCACCGGCGGCTCCTGGTGGCACCGGTCTCCAGACCGGTGGCTCTCCACCCCCACCAGCCGCAGCCCCACCTGCCCCAGCTCCATGCCGTTCGCCCGCGCACCCATCTGTGCCATGACCCGCTCCTCGTCCCGGCGTGCCGCCGGCAGTCCAAGCCGCTGTTCACATTTTTGTAAACACTCTGCTGGCGGAGTTATACCAGATGGAATACACTCCGCAAGGGGTCTGTCAGGTATCTCCACCAAACAGCGCACAGGAGCAGGCGATGCGCTCCCGCCATCCCGACCGAACGCCACGCCGCGCACGCGGCGACCATCCCCACCCCGGCGCCGCCCCACCGGCTGGTCCGCCCCCAGCACCTCCCATCAGCCACGTCGGTCAAGTGCTGCGCGCCCGCCGCGCCCGCCTCGGCCTCACCCTCGCGCGCCTCGCCGAGCTCGCCGGCTGCACCAAGTCCTACCTCTCCTTCATCGAGACGGGCCGCCGGCTCGCGCCCCCCGGGCACGAGCTCCTCCTCCGTCTCGAGGCCGCGCTGGGGCTGCGCCAGTCCGAGCTCGTCACCGCGGCGCGCTGGGACTCCACGCCGGCCGAGGTCCGCGCCCGCCTGGCCGAGCTGGCCACCCGCGACGCCGCCGCACGCCGCCTCGCCCAGCTCCTTCGCGCCGGTGAGCCGACCGCCGCTCCCGGCGCCACCGCCACCGATGTCCCGGCCCAGCCCACTCCCCTCCCGGGACTCGCCCAACTTGCGCCCCGCGCACCCGCGCCTTCCCCCGTCTCACCCCCTCAACCCCGCCCCTCCGACCTCCTCCGCGCCCCCGCCCCGAGAGCCCCGCTGGCGAGTACATCTCTGTCTTCTTCGTCCGCCTCTTCATCTCCGTCGGCACCGCAGCCGTCGCGCGCCCCGCGCCCCCCCGCGCTCCCCGGCCCCCCCTCGCTCGATGACCTCTACCGCTCCGGCGAGCTCAAGCGCCTCATCGACGCCATCGCCCCCCTGGACCCCGATGAGCCATCCTCCATCCCCGACGCCGCGCGCACCGACCCCCAGGCCGCGCTCATGGACCAGGGGGGCGCCGGTGCCCGCGACCACGCGCCCGCTTCCGCGTTCCGCCCCCCGCGCGCCCTGGCGCCCCACCTCCCCGTCGCCGTCCCCCTCATCAACTCCGTCGCCGCCGGCTACCCCGCCGACTTCACCGACCTCGGCTACCCCGCCCGAGTCGCCGACCAGTACGTCCCCGCTCCCGACACCTCCGACCCCGACGCGTTCGCCGCCCGGGTCGTGGGCGACTCGATGGCCCCGGACTATCGCGAGGGCGACATTGTCATCTTCTCGCCGGCCCGACCCGTCAAGACCGGGTGCGACTGCTTCGTCCGCCTCGAGCCCGACCACCAGACCACGTTCAAGCGCATCTACTTCGAGTCCGCGCCCGACGGCTCGCAGCTCATCCGCCTCCAGCCCCTCAACTCCAGCTACCCCCCCCAGCTCCTCCCGCGCGAGTCCATCGCCGGCCTCTACGCCGCCACCAGCGTCACCCGCGCCGTGGGATGAGGCCACCAGCGGGAGCGCCGCCCGAGCCGCGTGCGCCCGGGCCGCGAGCGCACGGGACCGCGTCGCACCAGCCCGAGCGCTCGAGCCGCGAGCGCCGGCCAGCGGCGTCCTATCCGTCCCTCTCGCTCTGTCCTCGCGCCTTCGTGCCTTCGTGCCCCCGCGCCCCGTGCCCCCGCCCCGTCCCTCCGGTTCCCCCCGAACTCCGCGCGCCCGCTCCCTGTACTTCCGCCCGGGTCCCACACCGAATCGCTCAACCCCGCCCGTGACGGCCCCCTGACCCATGACAACTCCCCACCGGCCCCCACCGGGCCCCGCGCTCCACTCCATCCCAGCGCCCGTGTCCGTCCCCGCCCTCGTCTCCACGCCCACTCCGCCACCCCGTCCCTCCCGGCGCCCGATCCTCCCGCGCACGCTCCTCCGCCCCTCCACCACCGCCCTGGCGCTCGGCTACCTCGCGCTCCTCTTCGCGTATCTCATCCCGGCCGGGCCCGGCGCCCCGCCCTCCCTCGACCCCGCCATCTGGGTCGCGTTCATGATCCGCACTTTTCTCTTCCAGGCGGGCCTGGGCCTCCTCGCCCTCGCACTCCTGGCCATTCTCCTGCGCGCCCGCCGCCTCCTTCTCTTCACGCTGCCAGCGCTGGTTTTCACGCTCGCGCCCGCCGCGGCCGCTTACCTCCCCAAGCGCCCGCCGGCGCCGGCGGGCGAGTCCCTCCGCCTCCTCAGCATCAACCTGCTCTATCTCAACCCGGACCCCGCCGCGGCCCTCGCCCACCTCCGCGCCGCCGACCCCGATGTCATCGCGTTCCAGGAATACACGCCCGCCTGGTCCCGGGCACTGCTCGAGGAACTCTCCGCCGAATACCCCTACCGCCTCGAAGCCCCCCGCACCGACCCCATGGGCCAGGCCATCTTCTCCAAGCGCGCTCTCCTCACCGGACCGTCCGGGGGCGCGCCCGCCCTCGACCCGGAGCCCGAGCTCGGCCCCATGCCCCAGCTCACCGCCCATCTCCTGCTCGATGGCCGTCCGATCGCCATCCGCTGCCTCCACCTCTCCACGCCCGACCGCCCCGCCGACCTCGCCGCGCAGCGCCGCCAGATAGCTGCCCTCGCCCGCCACGTTCCCCGTCGCGCCGCCCCCCTCGTCCTCGCCGGCGACTTCAACTCCACCACCCGCACGCCCCAGCACGCCTGGCTTCGCGCCACCGGCTTGCGCGAGGCCCACGCCGCCGCGGGGCGTGGGCTGGGGCACACCTGGTGCCGCGTCACACGCCTCCGGCACCTGCCCGGCATCCGCATCGATCACGTCTATTTCTCGCCCGAGCTCACCTGCACCCTCGCGCGCGCGGGGCCCGACACCGGCTCCGACCATCGCCCCGTCCTGGCCGTCCTTGCCCGCCGCCCCTGATCGCCCCCGGTCCCGCCGCCCGCCTCCGTGCCTCCGTGCCTCCGTGCCTTCCCCCCCGCCGTCCCCAACAACTCCCTATCGGTCCTAGCACGCGCCCGGCGCGCGCCGTACACTTGCTGATCGGGCGGTTCACACCCCCGACGCCGATGGACGACGCCGCCGCCACAGAACCCCCACAGCCTCGCGCGGGCCGGGAAGCGCTTGAGCGCCCCGGGCCCGCGGTCGCCCCACCCGCGCACGCCCGGGCCGAGATCGCCGACCCGGACCGGCTCCTCGGCCCGCCCCAGCTCCGCTGGCTTTCCGCCCGCCTCGAGGCCGCGCTCGCTCACCTGGGCACGCCCGGCGAGGTGCGCCTCCGCCTCGTGGCCGATGCCGAGATGTCCCGCGCCAACCGGGACTACGCCGGCCACGCCGGCACCACCGACGTTCTGACCTTCGACCTCTCACCACCCGCGGACTCCGGGGGCCGCCTCGACGCCGACCTCCTGCTCTGCGTCGACGAGGCCCGCCGCCAGGCCGACCGACGCGCCCACCCCCTCGAACGCGAGCTCCTGCTCTACGCGCTCCACGGCGTCCTCCACTGTCTCGGGCACGACGACCACGACGAGGCCGCCGCCGCGCGCATGCACCGGTGCGAGGACGACATCCTCATCGCCATCGGCGTCGGCCCGACGTACGCCTGACACCCTGACGTTCCCGACACCCCGACACCCCGACACCTCGACACCTCTTCACCCGCACCCCACCTTGACACCCTCCCCCGTCTGGATCGCCCTCGCCGCCCTGCTCGCCGGGGCCCTCTTCGCCACGCTCCACCTGGCCCTGGTCGATCTCGCGCGCGCCGCCCTTGAAGAGATCGCCTCGCTCCGCAGCCGCCCCCGGGCCTCCCGGCGCGTCCAGGCCATCCTCGCCGACGTTCCCGCGCACGCGCGGCCCCTGGGCCTGGTCCGCGTCCTCTGCGAGGCCGTCGTCGTCCTCGCCCTCGTCGCGCAGCTCGCCCTCGCCCGCGCCGCCGCCGCCCCGCAGGCACGCGACCTGGCGCTCGGCCTGGCCATCGCGGTACCCCTTCTCTGGCTGGTAAACGTGGCCCTCGCCTCCAGCCTGGCCTGGCACGTCGGGGAGCGCGCGGTCTACTCCCACTCCCACCTCATCCGCGCCCTCTACCTCATGCTCACGCCGCTGCGCGCCGTCGCCCGCTTCGTCGACGAGGTCGTCAAGCGGCTCGCGGGCGTGCAGTCCTCGAACCAGTCCGAGGTGCTCGAGGCCGAGCTCCTCTCCGTCGTCGAGGAGGGGGAGCGCGAGGGCCAGCTCGACGAGTCCGAGGCCGACATGATCGAGGCCGTCGTCGAGTTCCGCAACCTCACCGTCGAGCAGGTCATGACGCCCCGCACGGAGGTCCAGGCCTTCGAGCTCACCAACGAGCTCGGCGCCATCATCCGCGCCATCCGCACCATCGGGCACTCGCGCATCCCCGTCTACGAGGGCTCGCTCGACAACATCGTCGGCATCTTCTACGCCAAGGACCTCATGCTCTGGCTCGCCGGCGACGGGTCCCGCGCCGGGCCCTCGGGCACCCCCTTCGACCTCCGCTCCATCCTCCGCCCCGCCTTCTTCGTCCCCGAGACCAAGACCGTCCGCGAGCTCCTCCGCGAGCTGCTCGAGAAGAAGGTCCACATCGCCATGGTCGCCGACGAGTACGGCGGCACCAGCGGCCTAGTCACCATCGAGGACATCGTCGAGGAGATCGTCGGCGAGATCCGCGACGAGTACGA
>DASPKO010000128.1:0-3436 GCA_035628055.1 Phycisphaerales bacterium | reverse complement strand
AAAGGCGCGTACGCCGACAACTACAACTTCTACCTCATCGACGACGCGAACACGATCAACGCGTTCGCGCTGCCCGGCGGGCAGATCTCGATCACGAAGGGGCTGTTCAACCGGCTGGAGAACGAGGCGCAGCTCGCCGGCGTGCTCGGGCACGAGATCGGGCACGTCATCGAGCGCCACGGGGCCGAGCACATGGCGACGGCCCAGCTCACGCAGGGGCTGATCGGGTCGGTGGTCGCGGGGACGGGCGACCTGAGCGCGGCCCAGGTGGCCTCCATGGTGGGGCAACTGGTGAACCTGAAATACGGGCGCGACGACGAGCTCGAGTCCGACCGCTGGGGGGTCCGGCTCCTGGCCGACGCGGGGTACGACCCGCGGGCGCTGATCGCGGTGATGCGGGTGCTCTCGGAGGCTTCCGGGGGCGCGGGGCCGGACTTCTTCGCGAGCCATCCGAACCCGACCAACCGGATCGGCGAGATCGAGCGGTTGATCGCCGAGCGGTACCCGGGCGGCGTGCCGGACGACCTCGAGAAGTGAGCCCGAAGGCCTCGCGGCGCGCCGCCGGCGGCGGATAGGCTCTGGCGCGGCGGCCGGGCCCGGGCTCAGGGCGTGCGGGCCCGCTCCCTGGCCGATGATCGACCCGTGGTATAGCTCGACGATCCTCTACGCCGACTGGGGTCTGCGGCTGGTGTTCGCGGCGCGCGTGCTGCTGCGGCGGGCGCCGGTGCCGGTGCCGGTGGCCCTGGCGTGGCTGGTGGTGCTGCTGAGCCTCCCCTTCGCCGGCTGGATCGCGTACCTGATGTTCGGCGAGCCGCGGCTGGGCCTGTGGCGGGCCAAGCGCTTCGGGAGGCTGGCCGAGGAGATGGACCAGCGGGCGGCCCGGCTGTGGGCGCACCGGAGTGAGGAGGGTGACGCGGCCAACCCGGTGAACGCGCAGATCGCCGCCCTGGGGACGGCGGTGGGGGGGCTCCCGCCCCTGCGCGGGAACAAGCTGCGGCTGCTGGCCGACAGCGAGCAGATGCTCGACGCGCTGATCGCGGACATCGATTCGGCGCGGGAGCACGTGCACATCCTGGTCTACATCTGGCAGGCGAGCGGGGGGGGCGTGCTGGTGGGCGAGGCGCTGATCCGGGCGGTCGCGCGGGGCGTCGAGTGCCGGGTGCTGGTCGACGCGGTAGGGAGCAAGAAGTTCCTGCGGAGCCAGCTCCGCAAGCGGATGGTGGCGGCGGGAGTCGAGGTCAACGCGGCGCTCCCGGTGAGCGCCCTGCGGGCGGTCTTCTCGCGCCTGGACCTGCGGAACCACCGCAAGATCGCGGTGATCGACGGGCGCGTGGCCTTCTCGGGCAGCCAGAACATCAGCGATCGCACCTTCCGGTCCAAGCGCCGGGCCGGCCTCGGATCGTGGATCGACGCCACCCTCCGCATCGAGGGGCCGGCCGCGCAGGCGCTGGCGGTGGTCTTCCTGATCGACTGGCAGCTCGACTCCGGGCAGGACATGCGCCAGGTGGTGCGCTATCTGCCGGAGCTGGGCCGGCCCAAGGACGACGCCTGCATCGTGCAGGTGGTCCCCTCGGGCCCGGGCACGATGCCGCAGGCGATCCAGCAGGCGATCCTGACCACGATCTATTCGGCGCGCGAGGAACTGCTCATCACGACCCCGTATTTCGTGCCCGACGACGCCACCAAGTCGGCGCTGCGCTCGGCGGCGATGCGCGGCGTGCAGGTGACGGTGGTCGTTCCGGAAGTGCTGGACAGCCGGCTCACGGCGGCGGCGAGCCGGTCGCACTTTCTGGAGCTCATGGAGGCCGGGGTCAGGATCGCGCTCTTCCAGGGCGGGCTGCTGCACGCCAAGACGATCACCGCGGACCGGCGGATCGCGGTGGTGGGCTCGGCGAACCTCGACATGCGCAGCTTCGCGCTGAACTTCGAGGTGACCATGTTCATCTATGACGACGACTTCTCGAGCGTCGTTCGCTTCCTGCAGACGGACTACCTCGGCAAGTCCGTCGAGCTGGACCTGGCGACCTGGCGGGCCCGGCGCTGGTACCGCGTGGCCGTCGACAACGCGGCCCAGTTGCTCGGCCCGCTGCTCTAGGACGGGGCGGCCTCGTGCCCTCCCACCACGGCGCCGATCTCCCGGGCGAAGGCGACCCCGGTCTCGGGTCCGAACTGGGCCAGGCCCTCGGCTCGCAGGCGCGGCGCGTGGTCGCGGAGGTACGCCTCCAGGGCGGCCCGGGAGGCGAACAGGTACCAGGTTCGGACCCGCCGCCGCGGGTCTCGCGGCTCCGGGTCGAGCCGGACGATCAATCCCGAGCGGGCCCCGGCGGCGATCACGGCGGCCACGTGTCCCGATCCGAGCCAGGCGACATAGCGGTCGGCGCTGGCCTGGTCCGGCAGGGTCGCGGTGACGGAGTAGGCGATGCGGTGGTCTGGGGGCATGTGGAATCGCGAAGCGTCCCGGGCAGGATTCGAACCTGCGACCTGCCGCTTAGAAGGCGGCCGCTCTATCCGCCTGAGCTACCGGGACGTCGGCGCCGCCGCGCTCGCCCCGTGAAAGGATAGGGAGTGGGGGCGCCGCACCGCCGCCCGGAGCGGTTGATAGCCCCGGGCGGCGGTGCTAAACTCGGCCCTCTCGTCAATCCGCCTGTACATTGAGGAATCCGTCGGACCATGCCCCTGTCGCCCGCCCGCAAGACCAAGATCGTCGCTGACTATCGGCGCCACGAGACCGACTCCGGCTCCCCGGAGGTGCAGGTCGCGGTGCTGACCCAGCGGATCAACGAGCTCAACGAGCACCTCGGCGAGCACAAGAAGGACACTCACAACCGCCGCGGGCTGATCCTCATGGTGGGGAAGCGCAACCGGCTGCTCCGGTACCTGGCTCGCACCCGGCGCGACCGTTACGTGGAGCTGATCGGCCGGCTGGGCCTCCGGAAGTAATCATCCCGGCCCGCCCCCGGAGACGGAGGCGGGCCGTTTTCTTTTCGTGCCGCGGCCGGCCCTTGGGAGGCAGTGGGCACGCGTCAGTCCGCGGGGAGGCGCCGGCGAGCGAGCGCCGCGGGACTGGAGCGTGCCTTCTGCCTCGAAGTGCCCGGCCGACCGGCGACACCAGTGGCGGGACGGCCCTGACCAGGGTCCCTCCGGCCCACGATCCGAGGCGCGTGCACACCGCATGCATCCAGGCGGAGGCCGGCGGGAATCCCCGCGGGCGCCGCCGCAAGGCAGAAGCTTCACATGACATACACACGGGTTGAGCGCGAAATTGGCGGTCGGACTCTGATGCTCGAGACCGGGCGGGTGGCCAAGCTCTGCGACGGCGCGGTGATGGCGACCTACGGCGAATCGACGGTGCTGGCGACGGTGGTCCGGGCCAAGCCGCGCGAGGGCATCGACTTCTTCCCGCTCACCATCGACTATCGCGAGAAGCTGCCGGCGG
>DASPKO010000127.1:0-3326 GCA_035628055.1 Phycisphaerales bacterium | reverse complement strand
TGGCGCCGGCGCCCTCCGCCGCGCGGCGCCCCGCGGGCCAACTCCTATCCCCCCGCCCCCTGGTCCCGCCTGATCACGACCACGTCACGCTCGCCGACCGTCGGCCTCGGCGCGGGGCGCGCCCCTGCGACGCCCGCTCGCTCACCCTTGCGGGGCGCCGCCTGGTCCACCAGCCGCCACCACCACAGCGCCACCAGCGACCCTCCCACGAGAATCACCGCGATCACCCCGATCACGACCGCCCAGTTCATGGCTCAAGCATCATAGTGCCGGGCGCGCCCGCCACGTCTCTGAGCCTGGCACGTGCCGCTTGCCGCTCGCCGAATGCGAACCCCTGGTGCCGAACGCCCGCTACCCCACGCGATTCGGCGGTTCCCGTCCCGCGACCATCGCCGCCGCGTTCTCGCTCACCATCTCGGCCATGACCTCGCGCCAGCGGCGCTCGGCGCTCCCGATGTGCGGCGTCAGCACGACGTTCTCGAGGCCCAGCAGCCCCGGGTGCACCTCAGGCTCCCGCTCGAACACGTCCAGACCCGCACCGAAGAGCCGGCCCTCGCGCAGCGCCGCGGCCAGCGCTCCCTCGTCGACGATCGGCCCGCGCGCCGTGTTCACCAGCACCGCGGTGGGCTTCATCAGCCCCAGCCGGCGGGCGTCGATCAGCCCGCGCGTCTCGGCGGTCAGCGGGGTGTGGATGCTCACCACGTCGGCCCCCGCCAGGCCGGCCTCGAGCTCCACGCGCCGCGCCCCCAGGGGCGAGATCTCGAAGTCCACCCGCCGCCGCCGCGACACGTACAGCACGCGCATCCCGAACGCCAGGCCGCGAAGCCCCACCGCGTAGCCGATCCGCCCGGCCCCCACGATGAGCAGGTTCTGCCCCGTGAAGTGCGCCCCGAGAAAGTCCGTGATCGCCAGGGGGCCCTCGCGCCCCAGCCGCCCGGCGCGCACGAACCGATCGCCCTCCACGATCCGCCGCCCGGCCGCCAGGATCAGCCCCCACGCCAGGTTCGCCGTCCCCTCCGTCACCGCGTCGGGCGTGTTGCTCACGAGCACGCCCCGACGGGCGCACTCCCCCAGGTCGATGTTGTCGTGCCCGACCGCGAAGTTGCACACCCCCGCCAGCGTGGGCCCCGCCGCGTCGAGCAGCTCCCCGTCCACCCGGTCGTGGAACATGCTCACGATGACCCGCGCCCCGCGCACCAGCCCGAGCAGCTCATCCCGAGTCTGCCGCCGCTCCGGACCCGTGCGCACCACCGCCCCGGGCACCGCGACCCCGCCGGGCACCGGCCTGGTCACGACCACGACTAGGGCCGAGTCGTCCACGCGCCGAGTCTAGGGAGAAGAAGGTGTCAAGATGTCAAGGTGGCAAGGTGTCGAGGTGTCAAGGTGTCAAGGTGTCGAGCGTTGAACTGAAGCGTGGCACCCGACCCAGCACCTCGATACCTCGACACCTCGATACCTCGACACCTCTTCCTTCACCGCGCCGCCTCGACCGCCGGCTTCCGCGTCGCCCGGGCCCGCGCGTTGTCCAGCACGTTCATGAAGTTGATGTAGGCGTCGTAGGGCGAGTCGTACGGGCTGAAGTATTTGTGCACGTCCCCGTCCGCCCAGTACTTCGTGCTCATGTAGTAGAAGTGATCGCTCGTGGTCAGCTTCCGCCAGTCCTCCAGCAGGTACCTCGCCTCGGCCAGCTCCGCCGCGTCCCCGCCGCGCTCCGCGGCCTCCAGCCGCGCCTTGACGGCCCGCTCGAGCCGGTAGGTCTCCTGGAGCGCCCCGGACTGCATCGCGTTGCCCAGCCAGGCCGACAGGTCCCGCTCCGTGTCCGCCCACGACACCATGTGCGGCACGTCGTACACGCCAGCAGGGGCGTACCGTTCGATCGCCTCGCCGGGCGTGCAGAAGTCGTTCTGCCCCGGGTTCACGTCGAAGATCTTCTCGGGGAGCGCCGCCAGGAAATCGAAGATCCCCGTCTCCGCCCACTGATGCTCCCCGAACGTCTCATAGTCCATGAACAGGTTGCACACGTTGCCGTTGCCGTTGATCTGGTTCACCCAGCCCGCGAACTTCTCTGCGGTCAGCGGCCACTCGCTCCACCCGCGGTTCGAGAACCGGAACGCGATGTCGTCTGAGAGCCGGTAGTTCTTGGTCAGCACGCAGAAGGGGCGCCCCGTCGGCCCCGTCCCCGTGTGCGGCGGTCGGTACACGAAGTTCGCCGAGCGCCCGCCCAGCACCGGGTCCCACCCCTCGGCCAGAATCCCCTTGAAGCGCGGCTTCCCGTCCGGGCCGCGCATCCCTGCCACGTAGTGGGCCACGTCGTTGTTGTAGATCAGCTCGGTGTCGCGGAAGACGGTGGGCGTCTGCCCGAACAGCTCCTCGATCAGCCGGGTCTGCTGGTTGACCTGCGCCGTGAACTCCTCGCGCGAGTACAGGAAGGAGAGGGAGTGGTAGTAGGTCTCGCCCAGAAACTCGCAGCACCCCGTCTCCGCCAGCTCCTTGAACGTGTCGAGCACGTCGGGGCAGAACTCGCGCATCTGCTCCACCACCACCCCGGTGAGCGCGTAGCTCACCCGGAAGTTCCCCTTGTGCTTCCGAACCAGGTCCAGGATCAGCCGCGTCGCCGGGCGGTAGCACTTGGCCGCCACCTTCCGGCAGATGTCCCCGTTCTTCTGCGTGTCGAAGTAGAAGTGGTCGGTGTCGAACACCGTGTACTTCCGCAGCCGGTACGGCTGGTGCACCTGGAAATAGAAGACCACCGACGCCATGCCGCTTTCCTCGTGGCGCGTTCCCGGCCTCGTGGCGGGCCCGACGGCCGCCGCCGAGCCTACCCCGCCCGGGCCCGCCGCAGCGCTAGGTGCGGCACACGAATGCCCCACCCCGGCCGCCCGCGCCGGGCTCCCGTGCTCTAGGTCCTGACCAGGCTCACCATCGCGATCGCCACCGGCAGCAGCACCAGCACCGGCAGGAAGACCGCCACCGCCGCCGGCACCCCCGGCACCGGCCACGCCGCCCCGATCACGCCCCCCACCAGCGCCCCGATCGCCACCGGGGCGCACTTGAGCGACTGGGCCAGCATGTTCTTGGGCTCGCGGGCCAGGAAGAACGGCATCGACACCACCAGCGCCAGCACCACCGTCACCCCGGCGCTGATCCGGCCGAACCGCACCCGGTCCAGCCGCTCACGCAGCCCCGCGTCCAGCCCCGGCGTCCCCAGCATCGACCCGATCTGCGCCCACGACAGGTTGTGGCTGAAACCCGCGTAGCGCCTTACCAGCAGCGCCCGCGGGTCCAGGTCGCTCCGCACCACCTCGGGCCCCGGGCGCGCCCCGCCC
>DASPKO010000126.1:0-8855 GCA_035628055.1 Phycisphaerales bacterium | reverse complement strand
AACTCGCTCCCCGCCGGGCGGAGGCCGCCCCACGAGGACCCGAGCGTGTACGTGTTGCCCGCCGCGTCCACGCCCACGTCCACCGCCGAGTCGTTGTGGAATCCCGAGGGTGTGCCCCGGTACGTGCGCGTCCACAGGCGGGTGCCGTCCGCGGCGTAGCGCACCGTCACCAGCGTCCAGGAGTCGTTGGTGTCGCGCGAGGTTCCGGCCAGCGAGACCGTGCCCGCGGGCCCATGGGCCACCGCGTCGCCGAAGTCTGCCAGGTGCTGCACCCCGTCGACGTGCCGGAACCAGTACGCCGACTGCGCCGAGGCGAGGGCCGGGAGCATGAGCCCGCCTACCGCCGCCGCCAGAACGCCTCGCAACCCGTACGCCATGTGCGCCTCCCCTTCCCGAAAAAGACCCCGCCCGAGCCAACCCTCGCGTGCCCGCTCGCTCGCGTCCGGCGCGATGCCCGGGGCCGGCACGCGCCGGCCCGGCGGTCTCCGGGCTCATCGGTCCGCTTGGAAAGGGGTGAGGGCCCCGTCGGGCCGCCCACCCCGGAACTCCCGGGCGCCGGCTGTTGAACAGCGACCGGGAGGAAGAGAAGGACTGTGTTCTTGGCCGATCCTGGCCAGCACGGGTCGTCAGTCAGTTGGTGCAAGCTCCGTGCCATCCGCGGGGCCTATTTCCCGCTCGCGCGCCTGGTCCGCTAGCACCCGACGCCGGCCGCCGCGAACCACGCCGTCAAGAAGGCAGTGATGTCCGTCGTGCCCACCACGCCGTCGGCGTTGAAGTCCGCAATGAGCGTCCCTCCCGAGACGTCGCTGAACCACGCGGTGAGGAACGCGCTGATGTCACTGGTCCCGACCGTGCCGTCGGCGTTGAAGTCGGCCGGGCAGGGGGCCGGGCCTCCGGACCCCGGGGTTACGACGATCTGCCGAACCGCCGAGCTGTCCTGGAACCGGCGGTCGACCGCCACCACCTTCACGTGCACCTGCGGGATGCCCGCGTCGCTGGGCGGGAGCCGCCAGGCATAGCTCGTGGCGGTGCCCGGGAGGTCCCTCTCGATGAAGCTCCAGGTGCGGCCCCCATCGGTCGAGGCCTGGATGTGGAAGGCGCGCACGAACTGGTCGTCCGAGGCCGTCCAGGAGATGGGCACGGTGGTCGCGCCCCGGTAGCTGGCCCCGGCGGGCGGGCCGGTCATGGTCACCGCGGGGGCGGCGTCGCCCACGCGCGGGTCCGGGCGGATGGCAAAGGGGGCCCCGAAGTAGTACTCGGGCTGGGCCACGCCGCCACCGGTGAAGAGCGAGACCACCAGGCGGGCGCGATCGGTCGAGACGAAGGGCGCCTCGAGGTCGCCGGCGAGGCAGTTGAGGTAGGTCGTCACCCCGCCAAGGTAGATGTAGTAGTCGGAGTTCTCGAGGTAGATGTACCCGGTCACCGAGCCGCCGAAGGGGCTGATGCCCTGCGGCGACCAGCAGAGCTGGCCCAGGTCCTGGCCGGCGATCGCGGTCGGCGGGGGCGTGGTCGTGATCACCAGCTCGCCCTGCTCGTCGCGCTCGATGTAGACGTGGAGGTCGTCCCAGCCGATCTGGCCGGCGTTGTCCACGCTCTCGACGCGGATGTTGGCGTGCCCGAAGAAGCGCGAGCCCGGCTCGGGCACGACGAACTCGAGCGAGCGCTGCGCGCCCGGCAGGTTGTCCGCCAGCACGATGACCGGCTCGATGAGGTTGCCCTGCACGACGTCCCCGTCGGTCGCCATGAGGACGCGGTGGGAGACGATGCTCCCGTCGTCCTCCGCCTCCCAGGTCAGGATCATCTGCTGGCCCGGACGGATGATCGAGGAATGCTCCGCGAGGTCGACCACCGGGGGCGCGTCGGCAAAGTCCGGGCGCGTGGTCCGGAAGGGCTCGTACGGAACGCCCGCCGAGACGGGGTCCCCGGTCCCGCCCGGGTTGCTCGGCGTGGTGGGCCCGCTGGGCGAGTTCCACCAGTTCCACGTGGCGTTGCTGGCGTCCGAGACGCCGATGCCGTTGCCCTCGAAGGCGTTGGGGTTGGTCTCCCCGAGCAGGTCGTCGGTGAAGCTGACGAAGGCCCCGACGCCGTTGTTCTGAAAGAGGGTCTTGCGCACGATCACCTGCCCGCGCAGCCCGTATTCCAGGCAGTTGCGCACGATCGACGAATCGACGAAACCCCACCCGCAGCAGGCCGGCCAGGCCCCGCCGGTGAGCGCGCCGTCGATCACCGCGTGCCGGATGCGGTGGAAGAGCTGGAGGGGATAGAAGCGCCCGCCCGGCACCGCCTGGGTGAAGGTCACGGGCTGGCTCTCGGTGCCCAGGGCACGGATGTCGGCCGGGTCGGCGATCATGCCGGCGCCCGGCGCGAGCTTGACGTCGACGCCCGGGAGGATGCGGATCGATCCGCCGTGCTGGGCGTACACCGCGCTGACGTAGTAGGGGATGCCGGGGTCGGCCCAGATGAGCGCGCCCCCGTGATCGCCGCCCGGCAGGAAGACCACGTTGTTGGCATTCCCCGCGGCGGGCAGCAGCGAGCCGGGGACCAGGCCGGCGCTCTCGAGCGCCGCGGTGTACTGGCTCCCGGTGATGGTCACGTTCGGGCCCACGAAGAAGTTGCCGTACGACAGGCCCAGGCCGGCGCCGTCGGTCACGTTCTGCACCGCGAGGGTGTCGATGAGCATCGGCTGGGCGTAGTTCTCCCGGGAGAACGAGGCGGTGCGTCCGTTGACGCTGATGTTGTTGAAGAAGACGTAGTCGCGGACCATCCGCATGGTGGTGTTGTTCAGCGTGAGGTCGCTGAGGACGAGGGTGTAGTTGGAGATCGTCAGCTCGGAGTTGGTGAAGGTGGTGCGCTCGATGCGCGCAAAGCCGGTGCCCATGTAGAGGCCCGAGAAGATCAGCCCGTTGGGCCCGGTGAAGGCCGAGTCGGTGATGGTGAGGTTCCCCCCCGCGCTGGGCCGGAGCTGCCCGGTGAACTGCGCGTGCTGGGCCTCGAAGGTCCCGCCGATGATCTCGAGCGCGGGGGGGTAGTTGGCGGCGGCGCTGAACAGGATGTTGGCCGAGGGCGTGCCCAGGGCCCGCAGCGTGCCGGCCACGATCAGGCTCGCCTCCTGCTGGACGTTCACGGTGACGCCGGGCTCGACGATCACGGTCCCGCCCGCGGGGATGGTCCGCACCTCGCGGATCTGCACCGGTGACATCGCGGTCGTCCAGACGACGGTCTGGCCGGGGCCCGGGATCGGCGCGTCGAGCGAGGTCGCTGACACCGTCGCTGTGTCCACCGAGACGATGGGTGAGTAATACTGGCTCAGGCTCGGGTCATAGGCCCGGATGGCCAGGCGTCCGCCCCCGGGGATGGTCCCCTCGACCAGCGTCCACTGGTGGGGGCTCATGCTCCCCTGCGCCACCAGCACCGTGAAGTCGCCGACGTCGTTGTACCCCGAGCCCGTCCCAGTCCCTCCCGAGGGCGAATACCGGAGCTGCACCTGCGTCTGCGGGGTCGTCCAGCCCCGCACGAAGATCGAGAAGCGATCTCCCGGCTGCTGCCCGGCCACGGGCGGCAGGATCGCCCAGGTCGAGACGCGGCGCGTGCCGGCGTCCCAGCTCGTCGCGGTGGTCAGGAAGCGGATTCCCGACTGGGCGGGGTACCCGTCCTCGATGTAATCCCCCTGCTGCCAGTAGTTGATCCCGGGAGCGCTCGACTGATTCCGGAAGATCCACCCGGCGTTCGTGAGGTTCACCGGACCGTCGCCGCTGGTGGGTCCGACGTTCTCGAAGTTCTCACTGAAGCGGACCTGGGCATTGGCGGCCTCTGCCCATCCCAGGGCCGCGACCACGCCCACCACCACGCCGATCATCCTGCCGAGCGCCCGGTACATCACCTTGCCTCCTTCCAGCGTGCCCGCCGACCGCGGCATTCCGGTGCCGGCCGGCACGCGAGCAACGTCCTCCGGTACACCTGCGGTCCGTGGGATTGCCTTCCACCGCCTCCCCGTGGAGACCGGCGGCGGGCCCGGGTCGTCCGCGGGTAGACAGGTGGATGCAATGCCCGTGCCGGGCAAGAAGTGAAGTCCGGACCTTCAGGAAAAGTTGACTTGCCGCTTAGTTTCCGTCATCACAACCGGGGGGAACCAGCGCCCACGCCCCGTGGGGCGGCCCCGGATGGGCTCGATGAGAGCGGCGCGCCACCAGGGGCGGCCAGCCCTGGCCACCCTGGGCCGCCATCTCGGGCGGGGCTCGCCCGCCTCGGCGAGGTCGTGAGCCGGCCCGCGGTCACCATCCTGCTGGCCATGCTGGTCGCGGCCGACGTGGCCCTCACGGCCCCGCGCTCCGCATTGCTCGGCGAGCAATCCGTCCACACGGCGACGGTCGACCTCGCGGTCGTGCGCACGGCCCAGGGGCCGCGGGTCTTCGACCCGGAGGACGAGTCCTATGGAGAGCTGGTGACGCTCATGAACCGCGAGCCGGAGCGGGTGCTACTCCTCGAATATTTCTTCCGGGAAGAGGTGGGCGGCCTGTGGGCGCCGACGCGGCGCTGGCGGGCCGACTGGCTGAGCCTCACGCCCCTCGTGCCCGGGAGCTTCACGCCCGGCGAGCTCGAGTTGGCGCGGGCACGCGCCCGGGGTTATCTGCACCAGCACCGCCTGGGGCCGCGCTGGAGCCTGGCGTCGGTTGGGGCGTCGCGGCGTGAGATCACCGGGCCGGTCGTCCTCGCCTGGGCACACAATGCGCTGAGCCTGGGCCTGGTGGTGACGCTGCTGGTGTCGACTGGATGGCTGTGGGGACTGCTGGCGCGGGGGCCGCGTCTTCCCGGGCCCCTGCGGCGCTGGCGCGCCCGGCAGGTCTGCGGCGCCTGCGGATTCGACCTGACGCGGGTGCCGGGAAGGGTGTGCCCGGAGTGTGGCGCCCGGATCAGGGACCGGGCCGGGGCGTGTCCTGGGCGGGCAGTTTCAGGGCCCGACGGACCGCCCGCATGAACGCGGGGAGCTGGCGGACGCTGGCCAGCTCGCGCATCGCGGCGCTCTGCGGACGGGCCGGATACCCGAACCAGGTCTCGCCGGGGCCGATGTCCTCGATGACGCCGGTCCGAGCCCCCAGGCGGGTGCCCGCCCCGACGCGGATGTTGTCGGCCACTCCGATGCCGGCGCCGAGCAGGGCGCCATCACCGATGGTGACCGAGCCGGCGAGCCCGGCCATGCCGCACATGACCACGGAGCGCCCCACGCGGCAGTTGTGCCCGACCTGGCAGAGGTTGTCGATCTTGGTCCCGTCGCCGATGACGGTCGAGCCGAACTTGGCCCTGTCTATGCAGGTGTTGGCGCCGATCTCGACGCCGCTCCCGATCTCGACGTTGCCGATGTGCGGGATCTTGACCAGCCCGCGCCCCTCGGGCGCGGGGCGGTACCCGAAGCCGTCGGCGCCGATGACGACGCCGGCGTGCAGGACGCAGGCGGCCCCGATGACGGAGCGCGAATAGATCACCACGCCGGGATGGATCACGGTGCCGGCGCCGATGGTGACCTGGGCGCCGATCACGCAGTTGGCCATGAGGATCACGCCACGGTCGAGGCGCGTCCCGGGACCGACGCGGCACCCCGGCCCCACCCCGACGCCGGGGGCCAGCTCGGCGGTGGGATCGATGGTCGCGGCGGGGTGCACGCCCGAGGGGATCTCCGGGTCGGGCCGTTGCAACGCTTCCAGGAGCGCGATCAGCGCCAGGTCGGCGTCGTCGACGACGATGAGCGCCCGGCTGCGCGGGTCGTGCCCGGCGACCTCGAGGGTCCGGGAGACCAGGGCGGCCCCTGCGCGCGCCGAGGGCCAGCGCAGCGCATAGGCGTGCGAGCGGATAAAGGTCAGGTGCTCCGGTCCCGCGCGCTCCAGGGTTTCGAGGCCGGAGAGCGGAAGGCCGGCCGGTCCGACCAGCTCGCCCCGCACGCGCTGGGCGACCCAGCCCGCGGTGAGCCCGTCCGGGACGTCCCGCTCGCCCGCGGCGGTCACTTGTTCGCGGCCCCACGGGCCCCGGCGCCGGCGCCGTGCTGCGCGTTCATCATCAGGATGAGCTCGTCGGTGATGTCGTGGGCGGTATTGACATAGAGCATCCGCTTGAGCGAGATGGTGCGCTGCACGTTCTCGGCGTTGCCCTGGGGTACCTCAACCTGCTCGTCGTTGGCCAGCACGATGGTGTACCCGTTGCGCTGGGCCAGGTCGTGCACCGCCGCCGTGATCTTGGCGTACAGCTCGCGGATGAGGTCCCCCTCGAGCTCGCCGAGCACGCGGAGGCCGAACTGGCGCTCGAACTCGAGCTGGTAGAGGAGCCGGCGCAGCGTCTCGGCCTTGGCCTTCTTGTCGGCGCCCTCCGGGAGGGCGTCGAACTTGGCCTTCTCGGCGTCGACCTGCTTCTTGAGGTCCTCGATCTTGAGGTTGAGCTCGCCGATCTTGTCCTTGAGCTCGGCCTCCTTGGTGGTCTTCTCGTTCATGCCGTTGAGCACGCGCTCCAGGTCCACGGTGGCGACCACGGTGGCGGGCGGCGCCGGCAGGCGACCCGAAGACCACGCCAGCATGGCGCATGCGCCCGCCAGCAGGCACACCACGCCCAGCCCCCGGCAACGATTGAGTCTGTTCATGCCCGGATGATACCGGAGCCGGCCGGCGCGGATGGCGACCCCGCGGCCCGGCCGGGGCCGGGCCGGAGGCCGGCGCGGCTAACCTACCCGGCGTGTCTCCCCCGCCCCAGACGCTCTCCGAGCTGCGCGACGCGATCGCCGCTCGCACCCTGTCGGCCGTCGAGGCCACCGAGCGGGCCCTCGCGTCCGCCCAGCGCGAGAACCCCCGGCTGAATATCTTCCTGGAGCTCCTCGGCGAGCAGGCGCTGGCGCGTGCCCGCCAGATCGACGCGCGCCTCGACGCCGGCGAGGCCGTCGGCCCGCTGGCGGGCGTCCCCGTCGCCCTCAAGGACAACATGTGCCTGGGCGGACCGCGGCTCGACGGGGGGCGCACCACCTGCGCCTCGCGGATCCTCGAGAACTACCGCTCGCCCTTCACCGGCACCGCCGCCCGCCGGCTCCTCGAGGCCGGCGCCATCGTCATCGGCAAGACCAACATGGACGAGTTCGCCATGGGTTCCTCGGGCGAGCACTCGGCCTTCGGGCCCACGCGCAACCCCTGGGACCCCGGGCGCGTCCCCGGGGGGTCGTCCTCCGGCTCCGCGGCGGCGGTCGCCGCGGGCATCGTCACCGCGGCGCTCGGCTCGGACACCGGTGGCTCCATCCGCCAGCCCGCGGGGCTGTGCAACCTCGTGGGCATGAAGCCGACCTACGGGCGCGTCTCGCGGTACGGGCTGGTCGCCTTCGCCTCGTCGCTCGATCAGATCGGCCCGCTCACGCGGACGGTGCGCGACGGCGCCCTGGTCCTGAACGCCATCTGCGGGCACGACCCCCTGGACTCGACTTCCTCCACGGCGACCGCCGAGGACTTTGTCGCCCGCCTGGACGAGCCGGTGCGGGGATTGACCCTGGGCGTTCCCCGGCAGGCGCGCGACCCGGCGAACCATCCCGCCGTGGCGGCCGCCCTCGAGCGGGCGATCTCTCTTTATGCCTCCCTGGGGGCGCGGCTCGTCGAGGTCGACCTCCCCCACACCCCGCACGGGATCGCGGCGTACTACATCATCGCCCCGGCCGAGGCCTCGTCGAACCTGGCCCGCTACGACGGCGTGCGCTACGGGCGGCGCGCCGAGCCGAGGGCGGGCGAGGGCCTCGAGGAACTCTACTCGCGCTCGCGGGCCGAGGGCTTCGGTGCGGAAGTCCAGCGCCGCGTCATGCTCGGCACCCACGTGCTCTCGAGCGGCTACTACGACGCCTACTACGCGACGGCGATGAAGGTCCGCCGCCTGATCCGCGACGACTACCGGCGGGCCTTCGCCGGCGGGTGCCACGCGCTGCTCCTGCCCTCATCGCCCGAGCCGGCATTCGAGATCGGCACCAAGGTCGGCGACCCCCTGGCCCTCTACCTCGAGGACGTCTACACCGTCGGGGTGAACCTGGCGGGGCTGCCGGGCATCACCGTGCCCGGCGGGTTCGCGGAGGTCGGCCCCGCCACGCTCCCGGTGGGCATCCAGCTCGTCGGTGCGGCGATGGACGAGGCCCGCCTGCTGCGGATCGCCAGGATGTTCGAGGATCAGACCGGGCACTGGCGACGCGTGCCGGCGTGAATGCCGACCTGCCAGCGCGCGACGACGACCAACCGCCCGACGGCCTGCCGGGACCGCCCGGCCCCCCCAGCCTGCCGGCCCGCGCGCGCCCTTTGCGGCGGCGCCGGCGGACGCTCCGCGCCGCGGCGCTGGCGGCGGCGGCGGTCCTCGGCGCCGGCGTGATGACCGCGGTGCTGCTCGTGCGCGCCACGCCGAGCTGGTGGCAGCCCCCGGACCCCGCCGACGCGCGCGTGCAGATCATCGCCGCGGAGCTCGAGCAAGGGGCCACCGCGCAGCTCCAGCGCGTGCGCCCCGAAGCCGGGAGCGGCGCCCCCGGCAGCGGGGCGTGGACGGTGCACCTCTCCGAGGACGAGGCCAACGCCTGGCTCGCGGCCCGCCTGCCCGACTGGATCGCCAGCCGGTCGCGCGACTTCCGCTGGCCCGAGCAGCTCGGGCGCGTGCAGGTGGACTTCCGCGACGGCCTGGTGTGCCTCGGGGCAGAGGTCTTCGCGTCATCTGGCGGTCGCAACCCGGCCGCCGGCCAGCACGTCAGCGCGAGCGTGCGGCCTGTCATGACCCGCAACGGGGCCCTGTGGACCCCGGCGCGGGCGTTCTATGTGGGGCGCTTGCCGGTGCCGGCCTCCCTCGTGCTGGACGAGCCCGCCCCATCC
>DASPKO010000125.1:0-2892 GCA_035628055.1 Phycisphaerales bacterium | reverse complement strand
CATACCCCGGGACCAGGAATACCTGCTCCGGCATCAGCTCGCGCAGGGCCGCGGCGTCCGCCGCCTTGGTGGCCCCGACCACCGCGCCGACGTCACTGAGTCCCGCGGACCCCACCCGCTCGGCCCCGAGACGCCGGACGTGACCGGCCATCATCTCGGCGACGCTGCGGCCTCCCTCGAGGCGCAGCGACTGCACCTGATCGGACCCGGGATTGCTCGTGCGCACGAGCACGAACAGGCCGTGCCCGTCGACCAGGAACGGCGCCAGGGCGTCCGGGCCGAGGTAGCCCGAGACCGTGAGGGCGTCGGCCCCGCCCGGGCCCGAGAAGGCGGCGTGGGCGTAATGCTCCGCGCTGATCCCGATGTCCCCGCGCTTGGCGTCGAGCACGACCAGCAGGCCGGCCGCCCGGGCCTCGAGGACCAGCCCGCGCAGCTCTCTGGCCAGGTCATGGCGCTCGTAGCAGGCGGACTGGAACTTCACCGCGGGCACGATGCCGGCGACCGCGTCGATGACCCCGCGGCTGAAGGCCACCAGGGCCTGGCCCGGGTCCGCGTAGGCGCCGCGCACCTCTTCGGGAAGCCGCTCCAGCACGGGGTCGAGCCCCACGCAGGCGGGCGACCCGGCCCGGGCGACGGCCTCGGCAAGGCGATCGGCGAAGCTGCCGGGCCCGGGCGGCGGCGTGAGCATCGCCGCGACGATAGCCGGGGCGCTGCCCCGGCGCCGCGGGCTCGGCTCTTGACAGTCGCGGCCCCGGGCACGAGCCTTGGGCATGCGCGTGATCGACCGGGCATCGGGGCTCGTGGGGGTGCACGGGGGCGTGGTGGTGCCGACGATGGGCGCCCTGCACGCCGGGCACGTGCGGCTCATCGAGCGGGCACGCGGCGCCGCGGAGGATCTCGGCGCCCGGTCGCCCGTCGTGGTGACGATCTTCGTCAATCCCACGCAGTTCAACGACCCGGGCGACCTCGTGAGGTACCCGCGCACCCCGGAGGCGGACCTGGAGGCGTGCGCCGCGGCGGGCGCCGACGCCGTCTTCTTGCCCGGCGCGGCGGAGGTGTATCCGCCCGGCGCCACGGTCCGCGTGCCCGAGCTCCCGGCGGTCGCGACGCAGCCGGGCCTCGAGGACGCCCACCGCCCCGGGCACTTCGCGGGGGTCTGCCAGGTGGTGCTGCGGCTGTTCGAGCTGTGCCGGCCCCGGGCGGCGATTTTCGGCGAGAAGGACTGGCAGCAGCTCAGGGTGGTCGAGGCGATGACACGCCGCGAGCGCCCCGAGGTCCGCATCGTGTCCGCGGCGACCGTGCGCGAGCCGGACGGGCTGGCCATGAGCAGCCGCAATCGTCTGCTCGAGCCGCGCTGGCGTGCCGCGGCGCGGGCCATCCCCGAGGCGCTCGCGGAGGCCGCCGCCGCGCCCAACCCGGACCTTGCCCAGGACCGCCTGCGGGAGCGCCTGGAGGCGGCGGGGCTCGCGGTGGAGTACGCGGTGGTGCGCGACGGGGCGACGCTGCGGCCCGTGGCCGACCCGGCGGCCTGGCGGGCCCCGGGGCGGGGCCCCTTGCGGGCGCTCGTCGCGGCCCGCGCCGGGGACGTGCGCCTGATCGACAACGCCCCCTGGCCGGGACCGGCGGGCCAGCCCGGCCACACCGGCTAGGATGCCGCGCGCCGGCGCAAGGCCGCGGCGCCGGCACAAGGAACCGCCCAGTGCTCCGCACCCCGCTCTACGACTTCCACGTCCGGCACGGCGCCAAGATGGTCGACTTCGCCGGGTGGGAGATGCCCCTGCTCTACGCCGGCCCGACCGGCGGCATCCTCGCCGAGCACCACCAGGTGCGCACCAGCGGCGGCATCTTCGACGTCTCGCACATGGGCCGCGTGAAGGTGACGGGGCGGCACGCGCGCCGGCTCCTCGAGCGGCTCTGCACGCGGCGCATCGGCGACATGGAGGCGGGGCAGTGCCGCTATTCGCTGGTCTGCAACGAGCGCGGCGGCGTGCGCGATGACGTGATCGTCATGCGCCTCGACGACGACGAGTTCATGGTCGTCGTCAACGCCAGCAACCGCGAGAAGCTGCTCGGGCACTTCGAGCAGGTCCGGGCCGCCGGCGAGCTCACCGCCCGGATCGACGACCAGACCCAGCGCACCGCCATGGTGGCCCTGCAGGGCCCGCAGGTCATGGCCCTGATCGGGAAGTTCTCCAAGGAGATCCCCACGCTCAAGCGCTACCGCTTCACGGTCAAGAACCTCCTGATCATGAAGCTCTTCGTCAGCCGCACCGGGTACACCGGTGAGGACGGCGTCGAGATCATCCTGCCGGCGAGCGGGGTCTCGATGGGGATGAACCTGCTGCTGCGCGACGTGAAAGTGGGCGAGGCGGGCGCCGTGCTGGCGCCCGCGGGCCTGGGCGCCCGCGACACCCTGCGCCTGGAAGCCGGCATGCCGCTCTACGGGCACGAGCTGGGCGAGGACGTGAGTGCCCTGAGCTCGGGGCTGGACTTTGCGATGGCCCTGGACAAGGACAAGGAGGAGCGGGGCGAGCCGTTCATCGGGCAGGAGGCGCTGCGGCGGACGCGCGACGCCGGGGGGCCCGAGCGGGTGCTGGCGGGAGTGCGCCTGGAGGGCCGGCGCACCGCCCGCCAGGGCATGAGCGTGCTCGCGGACGGTCGCCCGGTGGGGACCGTCACCAGCGCGTGCCTGAGCCCGACGCTGGGCTATCCGATCGCGATGGCGCTGCTGGATCGGCGCTCCGCGGCCATCGGGACGCCCGTGCAGGTGGACACCGGCAAGGAAGCACGCCTCGACGGGCAGGTGACCGCGATGCCCTTCTACAAGGCGCCCAAGCCCGGAGAGAAGGCCGCCGCGCCGGCGCCGAGCGCGGTGGTCTAGCGCGTAGCGCT
>DASPKO010000124.1:0-7742 GCA_035628055.1 Phycisphaerales bacterium | reverse complement strand
GCGCGCGCTGCTGGCACGCGGGCACGCCGTGCGGGCGCTCGTGCGCGACGTGGCCAGGGTCCGCGGAGTCCTTCCCGAGGAGGCCCTGGATCGGCGGGCCCTCGCGCTGGTCACCGGCGACGCGCTCGACCCGGGCGCGGTGCGCGAGCTGACGCGCGGATGCGGCGCGGTGGTCCACCTGGTCGGGATCATCCGGCCCGAAGGGGGCCAGACCTTCCACAAGCTCCACGTGGAGGCCACCCGCAACGTGATCGGGGCCTGCCAGGCCACCGGCGCTGACCGCCTGATCCACGTCTCGGCTTTGGGGATCGGGCCCGAGGGCGCGAGCGCGTACCAGAAGACCAAGTGGGAGGCGGAGGTGCTCGTCCGCCGCAGCGGGCTGGCGTGGACGATCTTCCGGCCCTCGTTCATTCACGGCCCGGAGGGAGAGTTCGTGCAGATGGTCAAGGGGATGGCCTCGGGCCAGGAGCCGCCCTGGTACTTCATGCCGTACTTCACGCGCAAGCGCGTGGACGACCGCGTCCCGCTGGGCGCGGCGATCCCCGAGCCGGCGCGCGTGCAGCCGGTCGCCGTCGAGGACGTCGCCGAGGCGGTCGCCCGCGCGCTGGAGAATCCCCGGGCGCGCGGCGAGATCTACAACCTGGTCGGGCCCGACGTGCTGGCCTGGCCCGAGCTGCTGCGCCTGATGCGCGACGGGCTGCCGGGAGCGAACCACGGGATGCCGATCGCGGGGGTTCCGGGCGACCTGGCGATGGTGGCCGCGAAGGTCGCCGCGGCGCTCGGGCTCGGGAACCTCATGCCCTACGACGCCGGCCAGGCCATCATGGCCATGCAGGATTCGACCGCGGAGACGAGCAAGGTGCGGGCCCACCTGGGCCTGACGCCGCGACCCTTTGCCGAGACCTTCGCGGCGTACGCGGCGCGCGCCTGAAGCCCACCCCGGTCGCCGGTTTTCCCCTCCGCACCCTTGACGGCTCGCCCCGATCCCGGAACGCATCATGGAACTGAAGTACGAGCGCCGCCTCCTCCTGCACCTGGCCCACGACAACTACGAGCCGACGTCGGTCGAGCGCCTGGCCGGGGACCTCAAGGTCGACCAGGACGACCTGGAAGGATTCCAGGCCGAGGTCCGGCGCATGGCCAAGGACGGGCTGCTCGAGATCGACGCCAAGGGGACGGTGCGGCTGCCCAAGCTCGGCGATGAGGTGGTGGGCACGTACCGGAAGAACCCGCGCGGCTTCGGGTTCCTGATCCCCGACCGCCCGCTGCGCGAGGGGGACCTGTTCATACCCCGCGGGGAGGGGCTCGATGCGCTCTCGGGCGACAAGGTCCGTGTCGAGGTGGAGCGCAAGATGCGCCGCGGCGAGCTCGACGTCACCGGTCGCATCGTCGAGGTGCTCGAGCGCCGCCGCAAGAACTTCAGCGGCGAGCTCGTGCAGCGCGGCGGGCAGTGGCTGGTCTTCCCGGACGGCAAGGAGCTGACCCAGCCGGTGGTCGTGCCCGACGCGAGCAGCAAGAACGCCAAGGCGGGGGACAAGGTCGTCGTCGAACTCACGAGCTATCCCGAGGGGGACATGATCGCGCAGGGCGTGATCACGCGCGTGCTCGGGGAGGCGGGCCTTCCGGACGTCGAGACCCAGGCCGTCATCGTCGCCTACGGCCTCCCCGAGGAGTTCCCCGAGGAGTGCGTGGAGCAGGCCCGGGAGGCGACGCGGCGGTTCGAGGACGAGGTGGCCAGGGGCTTGGCGGAGGGCTTCCCGGAGCGGCGCGACCTGCGCGACGACTTCGTGATCACCATCGACCCGCCGGACGCCAAGGACTACGACGACGCGATCTCCATCCGCCGCACGCCCGAGGGGGGGTGGGAGCTGGGCGTGCACATCGCCGACGTGGCCCACTTCATCGCCCCCGGCACGCCGCTGGACCGCGAGGCGCGCGAGCGCGGCAACTCGGTCTACCTGCCGCGGCTGGTGATCCCGATGCTCCCGGAGGTGCTCTCCAACGGGATCTGCTCGCTCCAGGAGGGGGTGGTGCGGTTCACCAAGTCGGCGTACATGAGCTACGACCGGCACGGGGGCGTGGTGCGCGAGGGCGTGGCCGCCACGGTCATCAAGAGCGCCAAGCGGCTGACCTACCTCGAGGCGCAGGCGCTGATCGAGGGGGACCTCCGCGAGGCCGTCAAGCACGCGCGCACCGAGCCGAAGTACACCGACCAGCTCATCACCACGCTCCGCGACATGAACGCGTGCGCGAAGGCCATCCAGGCGCGGCGGCGCCAGCAGGGGATGATCCACCTGGAGCTCCCCGACGTGCGGCTGGTCTTCGACGAGGCGGGGCACGTGGTGGACGCCGAGCCGGAGGACGACGCCTATACCCACACGCTGATCGAGATGTTCATGGTCGAGGCCAACGAGGTCCTCGCCCGGCTCTTCGAGGGCGTCAACGTCCCCTTGATCCGCCGCGTCCATCCCGAGCCGACTCCCGGCGACGTGGAGGAGCTGCAGACCTACGCCCGCGTGGCCGGGTACAAGATCCCCAAGCGGCCCACGCGCCAGGAGTTGCAGGCGCTGCTCGAGGCGACCGCGGGGACGGGGGCCGCCCGGGCCGTGCACATGGCGGTGCTGCGCACGCTGACCAAGGCCGAGTACTCGCCGGCGCTGATCGGGCACTTCGCGCTCGCCAGCGAGGCCTACGCGCACTTCACCAGCCCCATCCGCCGCTACGCCGACACCACGGTGCACCGGGCCCTGACCGAGTACCTCCGCCTGACGCGCAACGGCGCCGACCGTCCGCGCGACGACCGGCAGAGGCGCGAGCTGGGCGCCCGCCTGCGCGAGAGCCCGATGTGCCCCCCCTTCGAGGAGCTGGTGGAGATCGGGAGGCACATCACCGCGACGGAGAAGAACGCCGAGGACGCCGAGAACAACCTGCGCTCCTTCCTGGTGCTCCAGCTCCTCTCCGAGCACGTGGGCGAGGCCTTCCCCGGCATCGTCACGGGCGTGACGCCCTCGGGGGTATTCGTGCAGCTCGAAAAATACCTGGCCGACGGGATGATCAAGGCCGCGGACCTGCCGGGCAAGGGCGGGCAGGCCGGGGGGCGCTGGCAGATCGACCCGCGGAGCGGGGCCCTGGTGCAGCAGGGGGGCGGGCGCAGCTTCAACATCGGCGACCGGCTCACGGTCACCATCGCGGCGATCGATCTGGCCATGCGCAAGATGGACCTGGCGGTCTCGGACCCGACGGCCCGGGAGCGCGGCAAGGACAAGAAGGGAAAGGCCCCGCTCAAGGCCGAGGACGCGGTCGGCGGGGGGCACCTGCACCTGGACTGGGACACGCTCAAGCACGGGACCACGGGCTCGGACCGCCGCGCGGCCCGCTCCAAGTCGCGCGAGCGCGCCAAGACCGATTTCCGGTCGGAGCGGAAGAAAAAGGGCAAGCAGTAGCGGGCAAGCAGCAGCGGGCGTCAGGTGCCAGGCGTCCGGCACCGGGGGCTGGCAATCGAAGCCGTGTGCCGAGTGCCGGCTCCGGTCTGCCGACTGTGCCGTCCTGCTCAGCCGGTCATGAGGCTTCGGCCCGCGGATGGGCCGCGTTGTACGCGTCCTTGAGCCGCTGGGTCGTCAGGTGGGTGTACACCTGCGTGGTGCTCAGGCTCTGGTGTCCGAGCAGTTCCTGCACGCTCCGCAGGTCGGCCCCGTTGTCCAGGAGGTGGGTCGCGAAGCTGTGCCGGAGCGTGTGGGGGCTGATGTCCGGGTCCAGCCCGGCCTGGGTGAGGTACTTGTCGAGCTTGCGGCGGACGCTGCGGGTGCTCAGCCGCTTGCCGTGCTTGTTGACGAACATCGGGGCCTCGGGCCCGGCCTCGGCGACCAGCTTGCCCAGGCGGGCGTCGCCGCCGAGCATGGCGGTGTAGCGGCGCACGGCCGCCAGGGCGTGCGTGCCCAGGGGGACGAGCCGCTCCTTCTTGCCCTTGCCGCGGATGCGCAGTGCCTCGCCCGCGTCGTCCAGGTCGTCCATGTTCATGCCGACCAGCTCGCTCACGCGGATCCCGGTGGAGTAGAGGGTCTCGAGCATCGCCCGGTCGCGCAGGCCCAGCACGTCGCGGTCGCTGGGGGTGGCCAGCAGCTTCTCGATCTGCTCGATGGTGATCGCCTTGGGGAGGCGCTTGCCCTGCTTGGGCGTGCGGATCGCGGTCATCGGGTTCGAGGTCGCCAGCCCGCGCCGGGCCGCCCACTTGTAGAACGAGCGCAGCGTCGCGATCTTGCGCGCCATGGTGGCCGCGGAGTAGTCCATCGTGCCCAGGTGGGCCAGGAAGCCGCGGATCGTCTCGGGGCCGGCGAAGCAGACCGCCGCGGTGATGGTTCGCGGGTCGGCCCCGTCGCACGGGGCGCTGCCCGCGACCGGCGTCCCGTCGCCGCCGCCGCCGCCGCCCACCCCCCGGGCCCGCTCGGCGAGGGCGGCCTGCTCGGCCGGCTCGTCGATGCCGATGCCGGTCTCATCGCACAGGTGCTCGATGAACTGGCGGAGATCGGCCCCGTAGCAGCGGGCCGTATACGGGCTGAAGTGCCGCTCGTCGATC
The DNA here is from genome assembly GCA_035628055.1 of Phycisphaerales bacterium. Taxonomy (GTDB): domain Bacteria; phylum Planctomycetota; class Phycisphaerae; order Phycisphaerales; family UBA1924; genus DASPKO01. Next base: position 3,169 of record DASPKO010000124.1, on the reverse strand, counting down.
AAGTAGCTCGTGAAGGCGTCGGTGATCGGCAGGGTGGTCATCACGCGGCTCCGTGCGGTTGGTCCGCCCCCGCATCGTGCCGGGGCTCGGGCATGCCACTGTTCTCGGTCGTTTTGTCCACCCGGTTGATCCCGGAACGCAGACGCCCGCTGAGCTGATGCCGGATGAGCGCGGCGTCGAACCAATCCAGGGGGACCGTGCCGTCACGGGCCAGGTCGGCCACCCGGGCCAGGAGCCGCTCGTGGTCTCCGGGGGCGCAGACGAACGTCCAGGAATGGCGCCCCTTGGCCAGCGTCACCGCCTGCGGGCCGTCGGCGGGGGCCTGGGGTTGGGTCGGCTGGGCCTGGTCGTGCTCGGGGCCGGTCACTGGTCGTCTCCGCGTTCTTGGTCCGGGACGCCCGGCCCGGCCCTCACGGGCTTGGGTGCTCGCGCGCCGCCAGGGGTCCGGGGCCGCCGAGCCGGCGGCGCTCCTCCTCCAAGAGCAAGCGCACGGCGTCGTGCGCCACGAAGCGTGTGTACAGGTCCATGCTCGCCAGATAGCGTTCCCAGCCGCGAGCCGAGCCGGGCTCGTGCCGGCCGTGGGCGTACGCGCGCACGCGGGCGCGGATGTCGTGGTTGGCCCCGTCGTGATGGAGGCTCACCAGCGAGGCGGGGCGGTCCGGGAAGCGCGTCGTGGCGGTGGCGGTGTCGCGGGGCGAGCCGCGGAGCGTGCCGGGGTCCACGGAACGCTCCGGTGCGGCGATCACTCCGCCCTCGCGCGCATAGACCGCGAGCACGAGCCCGAGCTTGGGCGGGTCGTAGGGGTCGTACGCGGTGATCGAACCGACGACCAGGGCGTCGACGCCGAGGGCCTCGGCGAGGCGGCGCGCGTCGCCGGGGCCGCTCAGCGCCGACAGGCCCAGGCGCTGCATCGCCGCCAGCACCCGGTTGACGGGCACGCCGGCGAGACCTTCGACCTCGGTGACGGCCGCGACCAGGGCGTCGCTCACGGCCAGTTCAGCGGCGGCGCTCGTTCCCGACTCGTTCGCCAGGGGGGCGACGGCCCAGAGCACGACGCGCTCCGAGGGATACGGCGAGACCAGGACGTCCGGGCGGACCAGCTCGGGCCCGCGGCGCGCGCACCCCGGCGCCTGGAGGGTCGCGAGAATTCCCAGGGCCAGCGCGACGGGCGCTCGCGCACGCCGGCAATCCGGGCCGCGCGCGCGGCGCATGGACTGTACGGTTGTCATGGCGTCCTGCCCGAGGATCGCCCGGGTTCCGTCCGGGCTTCGAGTTGCTTGTCCGGCGCGTCCGCGCTGATGCGCCCAACGCGGACGCGCCGCTTGAATGTCCGCGAGCCGCCTTCGGGCGGCCCGGGAACGACTTCCTAGTGCGCCGGCTCGGGGACCGCCGCCTGCTGCGGGCCGGCCCCGCTCAGGGCCGCCAGGGCCTTCTCGGTCCCGAGCGACCAGATATTCTGATTGCCCCCGCGGTCGGACGCGAAGTAGACCCGTCCATCACCCCCCCAGGTCGGCATCAGGCTCGCGCACGGGCCCGAGACCAGCCCAACGCGGCCCGAGCCCGAGGCGTCGGCGATCCAGAGCTCGGACGAGACCGCGGCGGTCTCCCCCTCGGGGCCCGGCCACGCCGGCACGGTCGCGAAGACAATCTGCTTCCCGTCCCCCGACCAGGCCGGGTTGATCGCCGCGATGCCCCGCTGTCCGAAGAGCTCGGTGGGGCTCCCGGCATCTCCGGGCTTGTAGTCGATCGTCCAGACGGAGAAGGCCCGGTCGCCGCGCTCCCGTCCCCGCTGGAACAGGATGCGATCGCGACCGTCGCTCCCGGTCCCCGTTGCGGGGCACCAGTGGGGGAGGAGCCCGTACCCGATGAACTCGCTGGCCGCGGCGTCGCTCCCGGCGCCCGTGACCCACATCTCCCACCGGCCGCTGGTCTGACCGAGCCGGCAGAAGACCAGGCGCGTGCCGTCGGGAGACCACGAGGGGTGGAGCTCGTCGGCCTCGTCGCTGGTGACCTGGGCGGCCTGACCGCCGCGCACGGGCATCACGAAGATGTCCCAGGAGCCGGCGCGATTGCTGGCAAACGCGATGCGCGTCCCGTCGGGGCTGATCGCCGGCATGACGTCGTGGGCCGGGTCGGACGTGAGCTGCGTAACGGCCCGGCCGGTGACCGGCTTGATGTAAATGTCGGCGGTCGGGCGATGCTGCGTGCCGGCGAAGACGAGCCATTGGCCGTCGCGCGAGACGCAGGGGTCCATGGCGGCCCCCTCGGTCACGAACGTGACCTGGCTCAGGCTCTCGAGCCCGTGGGCGGGCGGCGGGGCCGGCTCGCTGCGCGGGGCGTGCGTGGCGGGCGTGCTCCCGTAGATCGGATCGGCGGGGTGGGGGGCGCCGGTGACCCGCTCCATGGCGGCGAGCTGGCCGAGGGTCAGGGGCGGGGCGTCCGAGGTCGGGTCGCCCGCGAGCGGCCCTCGGACCGCGGGCAGGGCGACCTGCGTGCCGGGGGCCTTCGCGGGCTGGGATGTCGGCCGGGCCTGGTGGGCGCGACCGCCCCCGCAGGCCGGGAGCACGGCCACGGCCGGGAGAGCCGCGATGGTCAGGAGCAGACGGTGTGGCGCCATGGGGCTCTCCGGGTCGGACGCGGGTCTTATCGGACGGCCGCGCGCGCCGGCTTGACCCCGCGCGGGCGCGCTCATTCGCGGGCTTCGCGGGCCGTGATGGCGGGCGCGTCCGGGCGCACCCAGCGCGCCGTCGGCCCGCGGGGCACGCTGGTGGCGGTGAGATGGTCGAGGTAGCGGCGGAGCTCGCCGGGGTCGAAATGCTCGAGGAACCGGCGTGACGCCGAGGGGGCCAGCTCCTGGATGTGGGAGATGACGCGCTCGGTGTCGGGGCCGGGAAGAGCGTCCATCGCTGTGATTTATCGGAGGAATGACCGACGCCGGCCCAGCCTGCGCCGCCGGCGCCAACGCGCAGTTTGTGCCGGGGCACGGGATGCGGGCCGAACCCGGTGGCACCAGGCCATCGGGCACCGGCGCGGAACGCGCGGCACGACCGGGCGTGCCGCCCGGCCTTAACCCGCCCGCATGACCGTCCGATCTTCCTTGGACCGCCCCCGCGGCGCCGCGCCCCGGCGTCTTGGATCGGGCACGAGGGAGGTTCCCCCGACATGGCGA
>DASPKO010000123.1:0-2585 GCA_035628055.1 Phycisphaerales bacterium | reverse complement strand
CGGATCGAGACGCACTTCCACGTCTTCGGATCGCTGGCCTTCCTGGCCTTCTATCGCGACTGGCGCGTGCCGGTCTCCGCGACGGTGGTGGTGGCGCTGGACCACATGCTGCGCGGGTACCTGTGGCCGCAGAGCGTGTATGGCGTGGCGGGGGGCGCGGAGTGGCGCTGGCTGGAGCACGCCGGGTGGGTCGCGTTCGAGGACGCGTTCCTGATGCTCTCGTGCGCGCAGGGCATCGGCGAGATGCGGGCGATCGCGCTGCGCCAGGCGGAGATCGAGACCAAGAACGTCGAGCTGGCCGAGACCACCCGCCGGGCCGAGGCGGCCGCGGTGGCCAAGGGCCAGTTTCTGGCGAACATGAGCCACGAGATCCGCACGCCGCTCAACGGCGTGATCGGGATGACCGAGCTCCTCAGCCAGACGGACCTGGACCCGAAGCAGGCGCACTACACGGGCCTGATCCGCTCCTCGGCCGACGCGCTGCTGAGCCTGATCAGCGACGTGCTCGACTTCTCGAAGATCGAGGCGGGGAAGTTCGAGCTGGACCGGAGCGACTTCGACCCCGGCTCGGTGGTGGAGGAGGTGGCCGAGCTGCTCTCGCCCCGGGCCGCGGAGAAGAAGCTCGAGCTGCTGTGCCGGATCGCCCCGGAGGTGCGGACGCGGATGCGCGGGGACCCGGCCCGGCTGCGGCAGGTGCTGCTGAACCTGGCGGCGAACGCCGTCAAGTTCACCGACCGCGGCGAGGTGGTCATCCGGGCGCGCGCGATCCCGAGCACGCCCGGGCTCGTCCGCTTCAGCGTGACCGACACGGGGATCGGGATTCCCGCCGAGCGCCTCGGCCAGCTCTTCCAGAAGTTCTCCCAGGTGGACGGCTCGAACACGCGGCGGCACGGGGGCACCGGGCTGGGGCTGGCGATCTCCAAGCAGCTCACCGAGCTGATGGGCGGGCGGATCGGCGTCGAGAGCGAGCCGGATCGCGGCTCGACGTTCTGGTTCGAGGTCCCCCTGACGGCCCCGGCGACCCCGGCGGCCGAGACCGCCGAGCCCGCGCGGCTCGGCGGCCTGCGGGTGCTGGTCGTCGACGACAACTCGACCAACCGCGAGATCCTGGCGGAGCAGTGCGCGAGCTGGCGGTTCGAGGCCACCCTGGCCGAGGACGGCCCGGCGGCGCTGCGGCGCTGCGCCGAGGCCGCCGCGGCCGGGCGGGCCTTCGACCTGGTGATTCTGGACATGCAGATGCCCGGGATGACGGGGCTGGAGCTGGCGCGCCGCCTGCGGGATGAGCCGGCGGCGGGCGGGGCCCCGCGGCTGGTGCTCAGCTCGATCGACGACTTCGGCGCCCCGGACGAGGCGGGCCTTTTCGCGGCCCGGCTGGTCAAGCCGGTCCGCCAGTCGGACCTCTTCAACGCCATCGTCCGGGTGGTGGCGCCGGGGGCGGCGCCGGGCGCGCCGCGGGCACGCCGGGCGCGGACCGTGCCGGCGGGGAGGCGGCGTCGGGCCGTGCTGGCCGAGGACCACGCGGTCAACCGGCTCGTCGCGGTGGAGATCCTCAGGTCGCTGGGCGTGGACTGCGTGGTGGCGCCCGACGGCCGGCGCGCCATCGAGGCCGTGCGCGCGGGGGGCTTCGAGCTGGTGCTGATGGACTGCCAGATGCCCGAGATGGACGGATTCGAGGCGACCGCGGAGATCCGCCGGCTGGAGGCTGCGGGCCCCTCGGGCCCGGGCAACCCGGCGCACCTGCCGATCATCGCGCTGACGGCCAACGCGGTGAAGGGCGACCGGGAGCGGTGCCGCGCCGCGGGCATGGACGATTACGTGAGCAAGCCGATCGATCCGGGGGAGTTGGCGCGGGTGATCGAGCGGCTCGTTCCGAGCGCGGCGCCCGCGGTCGGGCCGCGGACGGGGGCCGGGGCGGACCCGGCGGAGCCGCAACCGATCCGGTTCGACGACCTGCTGCGCCGGTGCCTGGGGAATGCCGAGACTGCCGAGGCCGTCGTCGACGCCCTGCTGGCGGACATGGACGAGCGGCTGGCGGACCTCGAGCGGGCGGCGGCGGGGCAGGACCGGGAGGCGCTGGCCCGGGTGGCGCACCGGATCAAGGGCGCCGCGGGGAACGCCTCGGCGGAGGGCATCCGCGCCCTGGCCGCGGCGCTGGAGGAGCGGGTGCGCGACCCGGCCGGGACGGACCTGGGCGCGGCCCTGGAGGAGTTGCGTGCCGAGGTGGCGCGCTGCAACGACTCTGTCACGCGGCGTCGCGCGGCCGGCCCCGGCCCGGGCGCCGTCGAGGAATGTCGGACCCATGAAGATTCTCGTCGCTGACGATGACACCGTGACCGTGGAGCTGGTGCGGCGGACGCTCTTGCGCGCGGGCTATGACGTGACCGCGGTCGGCGACGGCGAGGCGGCGCTGGCGCACCTCGCGGGCGGCCAGTTCCGCCTGCTGATCTCCGACTGGGAGATGCCGGGGCACACGGGGCTGGAGCTGTGCCGGCACGTGCGCCGGCTCGACGGGGGGTACGTGTACATCATCGTGCTGAGCGCGCGCTCGGGGACGTCGAGCGTGGTCGAGGCGCTCTCGGCGGGCG
>DASPKO010000122.1:0-4389 GCA_035628055.1 Phycisphaerales bacterium | reverse complement strand
CAGCGCTTCGAGCGCTGCGTCAGCCAGCGGCCCGAGCGCCTGCCCGCGGGATCGAGCGAAGCCGCCTGCTGGCTCCATGCCGCTTCTTAGCCTGCACGCCGTCAGCCGCGACTTCGACGTGTCGCGACCCTGGCTCAACCGGGTGATCGAGCGGGAGCCGCGCCGCCTGCTGCGCGCGGTCGACCAGGTGAGCTTCTCGGTCGAGCGCGGCGAGACCGTGGCGCTGGTCGGGGAGTCGGGCTGCGGCAAGAGCACCGTTGCACGCCTGATCGTCGGTCTGTACCGCCCCACGGAGGGGCGCGTCGAGTACCACGGCGGCCGCATGCAGATGATCTTCCAGGACCCCTATGCCAGCTTGAACCCGCGCTGGCGCGTGCGCGACATCGTCGCCGAGCCGATCCGCGTCCTGGGCCTGGAAAAGAATCCCTCGCTCGTGAAGACGAAAGTAGGCGAGCTGCTCCGGCAGGTAGGCCTTTCGGCAGACGACGGCGAGCGCTACCCGCACGAGTTCTCGGGGGGGCAGCGGCAGCGCATCGGGATCGCGCGGGCGCTGGCCCTCCGCCCCAAGTTCATCGTGTGCGACGAGCCCACCAGCGCTCTGGACGTTTCGATCCAGGCCCAGATCCTCAACCTGCTCAAGGACCTGCAGCGCGACTTTGGGCTCTCCTATCTCTTCATCTCGCACGACATGGCGGTGATCCAGCACATGTGCGAGCGCGTCGCGGTGATGTACCAGGGCAAGATCGTCGAGGAGGGCGGGCGCGACCAGGTCATCCAGAGCCCCCGGCACCCGTACACCCGCAAGCTGCTTGCCGCGGTGCCCAAGCCCGTTCCCGGGCGGCGCGCCGCCCAGCCGGCCGCGGGCGCGGCCTAGCTCGACCGGAACGCCCTCCGCGGCGGCCCCTAGGGGGCGGCCCGCACGATCACCGGGAGAACCCGCGTCCGTCCCCGATCGATCACGAACTCGGGAACGGGCTCGGAGAGCTCCCGGACGGCGAGCCCCGCGGCACGCAGGCGCTCGGCGGGTGCGCCGGCGGCGACGCTGCGCCCGCGCTCCGCGCGCACCAGCACCGCCCACGGGCCGCCCGACCGTCGGACCAGGCCGGCGAACTCGTCCAGCTCCAGCGGGGTCTGCCCGGCCATGGCCTCGCGCATGCGCACGTCGCCGACCGCGGGGACGGTCCGGCCCGCGTAGTAGTCGACCGCGGGCGTCCGGAACTCGAGAGTCGCGAGCCGGTCGGGCCCGAACCCCTGCGCCCGGAGCGCCGCGACCAGGGCGCCCGGGCTCCGGCCCCGTGACCCGGGCGCGTGCTCGCGCGCGTGCCCGTACCACCACGCCTGCCCCGCCGCGAGCCCGAAGATCACGAACCCCAGCGCGGCGGAGAGCCGGCGCTGCCCGGACCGGTCCCGGGCGGCACCAATCAGGGTGCCCAGCAAGAGCCCCCCGAGCATCGAGAGCGCGGGCCAGAGGGGGGTGAGATAGCGGGGAACGCCCTTGCCAAGCACGGAGAAGCCGGTCACGCCCAGAGCGACCCAGGCGACGAGGATGAACCACTCCGGCCGCACCGGCGCCACCCGACGCCTGGCCAGCATCACCAGGGCGGCCAGGCCGAGAACGCTCCCGAGCCCGGCCCCATACGCAAGTCCTTCCAGATTCGCCAGCGGGGCTCCCGGATGGAAGAGCGCCAAGTTCTCGGATTCCTCGCTCACCAGCCCGGCGGCCCCGGCGCCCACGCGCGATTCGACCGCCCGGTACCACCCCCAGAGCACGAGCGCCGGGACGCCGAGGACGGCGAGCGGGTGCGTGCCGGCGAGCGAGCACCACAGCCGCCGGGCCCGCTCCCGGTCGGTCAGCCGGAAGAGGACGTCCGCCAACGCGGCTCCCGCGAGCGCGAGGAGCGCGACGCCGGCGTACCCGCCGAGGTCCGGTTTTATGCCGAGGTTGAGCGCGGCCGCGGCGGCGACCGCCAGGAATCCGATCAGGGCCATGACCACCCCCGCGCGCGTGCCGGAGGGTGCTCGGTGCTCGCGGTGCTCGGCGGGCGTGAACGCGGCGTGGAGGGCGATGCCGCCGTAGGCCGCCAGTCCGATCACCAGGAGGGCGGGCGGTCCCTTGGCGAGCGCGGCGAGCGACCCCGCGAGGGCGCCGAGGGCGAGCCATCCGTACGCAACCGAGCGAGTCTCGCGCCAGCGCCGCCAGGCCAGCGCCACGCCCGCCACGGCCGCGACCACGGTCGGGGCCAGGAGAATGTCGAGCTCGCCGATGCGCGAGGAGCGCACGTACAGGAACCCGGTGGCGGTGAGGAGCGCCGACCACAGCGGCGCGGCGCCGGGGCCGGGCACGAGCACCCGCGCGGCCCCGTACGTCGCCAGCACGCCCAGCAGTCCGGCGAGGGCCACCGTCAGGCGGAGGTGCCAGAGGTCAACGGGCCCGCCCGTCGCCTTGGCGAGCCCGAGCTGGCACCAGTAGACCAGCGGCGGTTTGGCGAGATAGGGGCGCCCGCCGAGCGTCGGCACCAGCCACTCGCCGCGCGCCTGCATCTCGCGGGCGACCACCAGCCGCTGGGCCTCCTGCCAGTTGGTGACGCCGTGGGTTGTCAGCCCCCAGAAGTAGAGCGGGAGGCAGAGCCCCGCCAGCAGGGCCAGGTCGCGCCAGGCTCGGCGTCGGGGCGTAAGGCGCATGTGACTCGTGGGCGCCGCGACCTCAGGCGTACGCGTGCAGGCCGGGGAGGAGGAGATTGACGCCGAAGTACGTCCAGAGCATGACGAAGAAGCCCAGGATGCTCAGCCACGCGGTGATGAGCGCCCGGTTGCCGGCGGTCGTCAGGCGCAGATGGATGACGATCAGGTAGACGATCCAGGTGACCAGGGCCCAGGTCTCCTTGGGGTCGAAGGCCCACCAGCGCCCCCACGAATGGTCGGCCCACCAGGCCCCGAGCAGGATGCCCACGCCGAGCGTCCAGAAGGCGAGCTGCAGGACGATCATCTGGGCGGCGTCGAGGTCGGCCAGCACGCGGCGCACGCCGCGGGGCTCGGCCTGATCCAGCCCGAGCGCGGCCGCGGAGACATCCAGCAGCGCCGGGGCGGGGGCGTTGTCGGTACCCGCGGGCGGGGTGGGACCGGGCGCCCGGAAGCGCGCGGTGTAGTGCGTGAGCAGGTAGAACAGGCTGGTGACGAAGCCCAGGGCGATGAGCCCGTAGCTCACCAGCACGGTCGTGACGTGGTACTTGAGCAGCACCGACGTGTTGAGGATCGCCGCCTCGCGCTCGATGGTCTTCCCGGGTATCCCGAGCTGCGTCGCCCAGATCAGGAACATGAAGCCGACCGCGGCGCCGGCGGCCCCGAAGAGCCGGACCCGCGTCGCGGCCATCAGGACCGTAGCGACCAGGACCGCGAAGAGGCTGATCCCGGTCATCGACTCGAACTGGTTCTGGATCGCGAAGCGCTCGGCGATGACGCAGCGTGCCACGAACCCGCCGGCGTGCAGCGCCAGGCCCAGGCCCAGGAAGACCACCGCCAGGCGGAAGAGCCAGCGCCGCGACGTCCCGAAGGCCAGGAGCTGGGAGAGCAGCGAGAGGAAATAGGCCCAGTAGCCCAGCTCGAAGGGGCGCGCGGCGTTGTACACATGCTCCAGCCCGCGGCGCGCACCCGGGTAGTGCTCGGGGTTGATCGCGGGCAGGGCGCTCGCCAGGGTCGCGATCGCCGCGTTGGCCGCGTCGGCGTCGCCCGCGCGCCACGCCCGGCCCAGCTCGGCGGTGGCGCGCCCGGCCGGCGAGTCCGGGTCGAGCGCGGACAGGTGCTGCCACGCCCCCGCCGGGCTCGCCGGGGCCACCAGGTCGAGGTTCGCGGCGCTGTGCTGGTACAGCTCCAGGGCGGTGCGGGTGATGGCCAGGGCGCGGGCCCGGGAGGCGTCGGTCATGCGGCTCTGGAGGCCCGGCAGGAGACCCATGAGCACGGCGGGTGGCAGGCGCCGGTGCCTCATCCACCACTCGCGCTCCCCGGGATCATCGAAGGCCGGCAGGCCCACCTGCCCCGCCGCCTCGACGATCTCCTGGCGAAGCCCGAAGTACTCGACGTGCACCAGCGGCTTGTCCGCGTAGTACTGGGGATCGATGCAGAGGTCCAGCAGGGTGAAGACCGGGTCGTATCTGGCGCGCCGCGCCCGGCCGGTAGTGCCCGCGACGACGTCCGCGTAGGCGGACCGGCCCGTGATGGCGCGCACCGTCTCGGCGGCCAGGGTCTCGACGATCTTGACGCGGCCGTTGTGAAAGACCGCCAGCTCGCGCAGGGGTGCCACGTCGATCCGCGACGCCAGGGCGTGCTTGCGGGCGGGATCGAAGGTCGTCGCCCCGGGCGTCCCGAACGGGTTGAAGGCCGCGGGATCGCTCA
>DASPKO010000121.1:0-3258 GCA_035628055.1 Phycisphaerales bacterium | reverse complement strand
AGCTCGCCCATGCGCCGCCCGCCGAGCTGGTCGAGGGTGAAGCTGATGGCGGGGCGGCCGTAATCGTCGCGCGAGACCGAGGCGCCGGTGAGGCGCCACTCGCCGTCGCCCTCGGTCAGGCGGAGGCCCGGGGAGTCGTGGAGCAGCATGTAGTACTGCCCGTCCCACTCCTCGACCACGAAGTCCATCTCGGCGAAGAAGTCGGCCCCGCCGAGCTCCCGGAGGCGGCGCAGGCCCTGCACGTTGTCGTACCAGTTGGCGATCTTGTTGATCTTGTACCAGCCGTGCCGGTCCAGGCGCTGGCCCCGCGGGCCGTCCTTGCGGAAGGCCGTCCGGAGACCCGGGACCTCCGCGGAGGAGCTGCGCACGGCGATGCGGAAGTTGAGCACGCCCGCGCCCCGGAGCAGCCGGACGAGGTCCTGCGGATCGTCGAGCGTGCGCCGCTCCTGCTGGTACCGGTCCCAGGCCGCGATGACGGCGTCAATCCGGGCGGCGGCGTCGGGGTGCTGGGTCCTGATCCGGTCCAGGGCCTCGCGCCGCGGGCTCGGGAGCTCCACGACCTCGCCGGTCTGGGTGTCGCGCAGGCGTTCGGCCTCGTCGGAGAGCGACAGGGCGCGGCGGAGCTCGGTCTCCGAGACCGCGATGCTGCGCGACTCGGCCAGGGCGCGATCGAACTCGTCCTCGGCACGGGCGGCGTCGAAGGCCGCCTGGTCCGCCGCCGTCGAGGCCTGGCGGAACGCCAGCTCGTTGAGCTCGACAAAGCGGGGATCGGGGACCGGCTCGGCCCGGGCGCGCTCCAGGTTGGCCGTGGCCGCGTCGGCCTTCTCCTGGGCGGTCGCGTAGGCGGCCCGGGCCGCGGTGCGGGCGTCGTGGGCCGCGGCCAGGCGGGCCAGGAGCTGGCGGCGCGCGACATCGCCCGCCGCGAGCTCGTCGGCGCGCTCGGAGCGCCGCGGCTCGGGGAGCTCGACCAGGGCGCGCACATCCTGCTCGGTCAAGCGCGGGCCCGTGACCTCGCGGAGCCGCTCCTCGAACTCGGCGCGCAGCCGCTTGACCAGGTCCGATGGGAGGGGCATCGAGATCTCGATGCGGTCGTTCCCCTGCGCCACCATGGCGATCTCGAGGAGCCCGGTGGGGTCGACGCGCTCCTTGAGCACCCCGATCACGGCGCTGAGCGTGGCCCCCGCGTCCTCGTTGGGGCCCACGTCCACCGCGTACACCAGGGAGACGCCGCCGGCCAGATCACGGCCCAGGCGCAGGTTCTTCTCCGGGGGGATGATCGACCAGATGGCGATCACGACCACGACCACCACGATGACGGCGTTTCGCAGGAGATTCCGCATGGAAGTTGGGATCCGTGTTCGGACGATGAGCGTGCGGCCCGGGGGACCGCCCCGGGACATCGGGCTTAGACGCGGGCGGGCTCGGAACGGGCCTGGGCCTCGGCGGCCGGCTCCGCGGACGCCCGTACGACCGAGGCGATCGCCGAGCGGGCGAAGCGGATGCGCGTGTTGGAGACTTCGTCGACGCGGAGGACGACCTCGTCGTCACGCAGCTCGGCGATGGTCCCGATGATCCCCGCGATGGTCTGGACCTTCTCGCCCTTCTTCAGGGAACTCATGAGCGCCTGCCGGCGGCGGCGCTCCTTGCGCTGGGTCACGACCGACATCACGAGCATGAACCCGACGACCACGAGCATCGGGAAGAGGAGCGTCCCCATGCCCGGCCCGGGGGCGGTGGCCGGCGCGCTTGCGGGGGGCGTGCCGGCGCCCGGGACGAGCGGCTGGGCGGGCGCCGTGTCCGCGGCGCCGCCCGCCTGGGCCAGCGCGAGGCCGGCGGACGGGAGGAGCAGGAGCGTGAGGTGCGTGGCAGTCATGCGGCGGGTCTCGGATCGGGCCCTGGGGCCGGAGGGGCGGCAGCGGCGACGGACTCGGGGGTGGCGCCCGGGGCGGCCACGGGCCAGCGCCGGATCAGGCCGGTCCAGTCGTCGGTGACGATCGTGGCGCGGAGGTCTGTCATCAGGCGCTGGAAGTGCCGCAGGTTGTGCAATGTCACCAGGATCGGGCCCAGCATCTCCTCGGCCATGAACAGATGTCGAATATAGGCACGGCTGAACCAGGTTTCAGTGGGGGCGACCCCGCCGGGCCTGCCCGCCGGGGGGCTGGCTGGGGCGCAGGCCGGGCAGTCGCAGCCGGGCTGGATCGGCGCCGGGTCGGTGGCGAAGGCGGCGTTGCGGAGGCGGAGCCGGCCGCTCGGAGTGAAGGCACAGGCGTTGCGCGCGTTGCGGGTGGGAAGGACGCAGTCGAACATGTCGACGCCTGCCTGGCACGCGGCCAGCAGGTCGCGCTCGTATCCGACGCCCATCAGGTACCGCGGTACGCCCGCCGGGATCAGCGGCGCGGTGTGCCGGACGACCCGGGCGATCTCGTCGGGGGCCTCCCCGACGGCGACGCCCCCGATGGCGTACCCGGGAAGGTCCAGCGCGCAGACCTGGGCCGCGGAGCGTGCCCGCGCCTCGGGGTCGATGCCCCCCTGGATGATGCCGAAGAGGGCCTGGTCCCCGGCGCGGGGGCCGGCGAGGTGGGCGGCACGGCAGCGCTCCAGCCAGCGGATGGTGCGCTCGCCAGCCACGCGCAGCCGAGCCGCATGGTCCTGGGTGGCCGGTCGCGCCGACCGCTGGCCGAGCAGCCGGTCCCGGGTGCGATTGGGCGGGGCGGCGGCCGGGTCGACCGAGGGGGGGCAATCGTCCAGGGCCATGATGATGTCGGCCCCGAGCTGGTTCTGCACCGCGATCGCGCGCTCGGGCGTGAGCAGGATGCGACTCCCGTCGACGATGGAGCGGAACAGAACGCCGTCATCCCCGAGGCTGGTCGTGTCACCCATCGAGTAGGCCTGGTACCCGCCGGAGTCGGTCAGGATCGGCCCGTGCCAGTTCGTGAAGCGGTGCAGCCCTCCGAGGGCGGCGACGGTGTCGGCGCCGGGGCGGAGCATGAGATGGTACGTGTTGCCGAGGATGACCTCGGCCCCCGAGCTGGCCACGAGGGAGGGGAGAACGCCCTTGACGGTGCCGCGCGTCCCGACGGGCATGAAAGCCGGCGTCTCGAAGGAGCCGTGCGGCGTGTGCACGCGGCCCCGGCGGGCTCGGGTGAGCCGCGAGTGGGCCACGACCTCGAGGCGGACGGGCACGTCACGGGCTCCCGGCGGGCCCATCGGCGAGCGCCCGGCGGGCGTCTCGGAGACGGCGGCGCTCGGCGCCGGTGA
>DASPKO010000120.1:0-5372 GCA_035628055.1 Phycisphaerales bacterium | reverse complement strand
ACAACAGTCGGCGCAGGGCGGCACGGCCCGACGCGCCCTCGCGCCGCTCTCGGTCGCCAGCGGCAACGGCGTCGCCGCCGTGACGAAGGCCGTGCAGGTCATGTCGCAGGGAGGCGATACGCTCGACGCCGTAATCGCCGGTGTCGAGATTGTCGAACTCGACCCGAAGGACAACTCGGTCGGCTACGGCGGCCTGCCGAACGAACGCGGCGAGGTCGAGTTGGACGCGAGCGCCAGCCCGATGCCCAGCCAGGCCGTCAGACCGAGCCGCGCCACGAAGCCGGGAAGGACGCGGAGCGAGCCGGCCTCGGCGGCGAGGAGCGCGCGGGCGGAGAGCAGCGCGATGGGCGGGTAGAGGGGCATGGTGTAGTGCGGGAGCTTGGTGACGTAGAACTCGAAGACGATCCAGCTCGGAACGATCCAGGCGAGGCAGAAGAGCTCGGCGCGCCGCCCCGGCACGCGCTCATGGCGCTCGACCGGGATGCCCGGGTCGCAGTTCTCGACCCGCGTGCGCCCCGGAAATCCCCGGCGCACCGCCCGCACGAGCGCCAGCCCCGTGACCATGGAGCCGGGCCAGAGGAGCACCGCCGACAGGACGAGGTGGTAGCCGGGCGGGCCCCAGTGCCCCTCGCGCGAGGCGAGGCCGCGCTCGAGCACCTCGCGGCGCAGCAGAGTCGGCAGGGCCTCCCAGCCGATGTGTCGGGCCGCGGTGACAACCCAGGGAGCCAGGCACAGAGCGAGCAGAGCGAGGCCGAGCCCGGGGCGAAGTCCCCGAACGTGCCCGCCCCGCCCGGAGGCCAGCCGGAGTCCCGCCAGGGTCAGGAAGGTGATCATCGGGGCGACGGGGCCCTTGGCGAGCGTGCCCGCGGCGAGCGCGAGCCAGAAGATGACAACGGCGCCGCGTCTGCCCCGTCCGGCATAGAGGCACCACAGCGCGTGCTGGCCGGCCGCGACACAGAAGAGCAGCACCTGGTCGGCACGGGCCAGGTGGGCATCGACCAGGACGACGGGGGCCAGCGCCAGCAGGAGGGCCCCGAGCCAGGCCGCGCGCGGGTCGAAGAGGCGCACGCCCAGCCGCCAGGTCACGAGGATGGTTCCGAGCGCCGCGAGCGCCGAAGGGAGGCGGTACATCCACAGGGCGTCGCGCTGGGGTCGGCCGGCGGTGCACAGCGCGGCCGAGCCGGCCTGGAGCCAGTACACGAGCGGGGGCTTGGTGAGCCGCGGCTGGTCCTGGAACATGGGGACCGCCCAGGAGCCCGCGTGGCGCGCCGGGTCGCGCTCCGAGGGGGGGAGCGCCAGGGACTCGAACATCTGGCGGCTGGCCTGGGCGAAGCGGGGCTCGTCGCGGTCGACCGGGGGCAGGCGCGCCAGACCCGGGAGATACACTGCGGCCCAGAGAAGCGTCAGGGCCACCCCGCCCAGACGCCACGAGGCCGCGGCGCCGCCGCGTGAGTTCCAGAGGCCGGCCAGACCGGCGAAACGCGTCATGCCCAGCCCGTCCGTGCGCACAGCCATCGACTATAACCGGGGCCTGCGGCGTCCCGTGCGGGCGCTGCACGTGGGGGCCGCTGTCGCCCGGGATGCGATGGCGCCGGTGACGCGCCCCGACCGGAGGGGATGGCTGCTCCCACTGCTGGCGGGGCTCCTGGTCACCGCGCTCGTGCTGCCGATGGACGAGGCGATCTGGCGGTGGGTCCGGACCTTGCCCCTGGGCGGGGACGTGCGGCGCGAGCTGGAGGCCTGGCAGCAGTATGGCGCCCTCGGGTCACTCGTGTTCGTCACGCTGGTGATGTGGCTGCTGGATGCGCCGCGCCGGCGGCGCCTGGCGGACCTGTGGCTGGCGGCGGGGCTGGTGTCCCTGAGTTGTGTCACCGTGAAGGTGCTCGTGGGCCGGCCGCGCCCGCTGCTGGGCGACGCGTGGACGTTCCTCGGACCCGCGGGGGTGTATCCGCTGGCGGACGAGGCGGGCGCGGTGACGCTCAGGCACGCCTGGGAGCCGGGCGTGAAGTCGGCGCTGTGGTCGTTTCCGTCGAGCCACACCGCGGCCGCGGTGGTGCTGAGCGTGTTCCTGGCGACGATGTACCCGCGCCTGCGCTGGGTGGCGGTTGGGATGGCGGTGCTGGTAGGGTCGGCGCGCGTGGTGCTGGGCGACTCGGGAGCGCACTGGCCGAGCGACGTGGTGGCGGGCGCGACGCTGGGGTTCGTGATCGCGCGCCCGGTGGTGGCGCGGGGGCTGGGAGCCAGGCTGGCCGAAGCGGTGATGGCGGCGCGGGACCGGAGGGCCGAGCGCCGCGGCGGGTCCCGGGCCTGAGACCCCGTCAGGCCAGGGCGTGGCCTCGCACAGCCTCCCCGCCCCGGAGACGGTGTGGCGACCCGGCCGGGTGGGTTGGCGGGCGCGTGGGGCCGGGCGGCGCGCGGCACGCTGATTGGTCGCGGGCGTGGCGAGGGTGGTCCGTGCCCGGACCCGGCGCGCGTGGGCGGGCGGACGTGGAACGAAGCGGCGGGGCATGGCGGGCGCGGAAACAGGACCCCGCGGAGACTACGCTTGGCCGTCCTTCCCGGAGAGGTGTCCGAGCGGCTGAAGGAGCGGCACTGGAAATGCCGTATACGGGTAACCGTATCGGGGGTTCGAATCCCCCCCTCTCCGCTTCCTGAAGCCCCTGCCCTCGGCGGGGGCTTGTCGTTGCGGGGGCCGGACCTCGTCCTTCCTGGCCGACTCTCCTTCGGGCCGCTTGCCTCCTTCCGACGGGCGCCGATTGCACGTCGTTTCTCGCGCTCGGATTCGGGTACCGTGGCGACGGCGTGCCTTGCCGGGCCCGCGGACCCCGGCCACGAGCGGTTGTCACGCTGTGATTCGGCATTGGCCGAGTCATGCGTGACCGCGTGGTGGGCCGGTTCTCTATGCTGGGCGCGCGTCCCCGGCGGGCTCGCGCTTCCTCGCGGCAGGAACTCATTGGTGACAACCCTGATCAATCTGGGCCGGGGTAGGCGCGGCCGCGGTGTCGGCGCTTCGCTCCGAACGCGGCAGCCCGCCCGCGTTCTGGTGCCGATCGCCCTGGCGGCGGCCGGCGTCGGGGGCGGATGTCGGTCCTACGAGCCCCGGCCGCTCGACCTGCCCGCAACCCGGGCCGCGTGGCTCACCCGTTCTCCCTCGGACGAGTCGGTCCGGCAGTTCGCCGAGCGACTCGCGCAGGCCGAGGGACGTGGGGAGGAGCCCGGCGGGGAGGCCGTGTTCGATCTATCGGACGGGCTGACGCTGGCCGAGGCCGAGCCGGTCGCGCTGCTCTTCAATCGGGAGCTGCGGCTGGCCCGGCTCGAGGCCGACGTGGCGCGCGTGAGCGCCGACCACGCGGGGCGATGGGACGATCCCGTCGCGGGCGTCGACGTGGAGCGGATTGTCTCCGGCGTGCCGGACCCTTGGGTGGTCGCGGGGACGCTGGGACTGACCATCCCGATCTCGGGACGGCTTGCGGCCGAGAAGGATCGGGCCGGGGCGGACCACGAGGCGGAGCTCCGGCGGCTGGCCGCCAGAGAGTGGGCGACGCGGGCGGCGCTGCGCGAGCGCTGGATCGACTGGTCGGCGCAGGCGCACCGGGCACGCCTGGCGCACGAGCTGGTCGCTCGTCTTGGCGGCATCGCCGAACTGGCCCGGCGGCAGGAGCGGGCCGGGGTGATGTCGCGCGTCGAGGCGCAGGTCTTCGGCGTCGAACTGGCGGGGAGCGAGGCGGAGCTCATCACGGCACGCGCCCGGCTCGCGGAACTCGAGCTCCAGCTCCGCGACATCCTCGGGCTCGCGCCGGAGGCGCCCGTCCAGCTCATCGAGAGCGTGGCGTTCACACCCCGCCTGACGGACCCGACGTCGACGCGGGAGGCGATGGAGTCGGGGAACCCGGAGCTGGCCGCGGCACGAGCGGAGTACGAGGCGGCGGAGCGGGCCCTGGGGCTCGAGGTGCGGAAGCAGTACCCCGACCTGACGATCGGCCCTGGCTACGGCACCGACGAGGGGGACGAGCGCGTGCTCCTGGGGCTCCAGTTCCCGATCCCGCTCTGGAACCGGAACCGCCAGAGCGTCGCCGAGGCCACGGCCCGACGCGAGGTGGCCCGCGGGCGTTTCGAGAGCACATACGAGCACGTCGCCTCGCGGCTGGCCATCGCGCGGGCCAGGCACGAGGCCGGGCGGGCGATGCGCCAGGCCGTCGAGGACCGCGTCGCACCTCTGGCCGACGAGCAGGACGCGGACGTGCGCCGGATCGCCGAACTCGGAGGGGTCGAGGCCCTGCTTCTCCTGCAGGCCGTTCGGTCGCAGTCCGAGGCCAAGCTGCGGCTCGTGGACGCCCGCGCCGCCGAGGCCATCGGAGCGATCCTCCTGGAGGAGCTGATCGGGCCGCCGGCGCCCGTACGGTCATCCGCTGTCCCCGGCCCATCCGAACCCGGGGCGCGGTCCGGAGCGCCAGCGAGACCCGTTCCTTCAGGAGGCCGCCCATGAGAGGCCCGACCCTGCTGATTCTCGCTCTCGGCCTCGCCGGCGCGAAGGCGGGCTGCGAACGGAGGCCAGGGCAGACTGCTGCGACCTCCGGCGGAGCGTCGGAGGCCGCGGCCGCCCCGACCAACCGTGTCGAGATCAACGCGGCGGTGCGCCAGAACCTTGGCATCACCTTCGCCAAGGTCGAGAGCCGCAATGTCGGCAGGACGCTCCGGGTGCCGGGGAGGTTCGAGCTCCTGCCCACGGCGCGACGCGAGTATCGCGTTCCCAGCGCCGGCACGATCGAGCTCCTCGTGGGGCAGTACCAGAAAGTCGAGCCGGGCACGCCGCTGTACCGGCTGGATGCGCCGCGCTGGCGGGAGCTGCAGCGGGAGCTGACGAGCGCCGACACGGCGCTCGAGCTTGCGCGGGCGGCCGCCGACAGCATCGCACCGCTCATGGAGGCCCACGAGCGGCACCGCGCCGAGATCCAGAGCGAGGTGGCCGTGTGGACGGACCGCGTCGCCGCCCTCGAGGAACTGCGAGCCGCCGGCGGCGCCCGGGGCGAGGACGTTTCCCAGGCCAGGGCCGCGCTCGCGACCGCCCGCGCGCGGCTGGCGGAGATGCTCGAGAAGGAGGCGGAGCTCGGGGCGAGACAGCGTGAGGTGCGGGCGCAGCTCGAAGCGGCGCGGTCACAACGGGCGATTCTGCTGGAATCGGCGGCGACGCTGACGGGACGCACGACCGGGGAGCTCGTGACGGTGGACAACGGCAGGCCGCGCTGGCAATCGGTCGGCCGGATCGAGGTCGTCGCGCTCTCGCCCGGGGTGATCGACCTGGTCCGGGCGATCAGCGGGTCGCTCGTCGAGCCGGGCGCGGCGGTGCTCACGACGGTCCAGCCCGACCAGGT
>DASPKO010000119.1:0-2640 GCA_035628055.1 Phycisphaerales bacterium | reverse complement strand
CAGCAGCAGCGCGTCGCGCTGGCCCGTGCCCTGGTCATCCGCCCCGACGTGCTCCTTCTCGACGAGCCCCTTTCAAATCTCGATGCCAAGCTCCGCATTGAGTTGCGTTCCGAGATCCGGCGCATCTGCAAGGAGGCCGGCCCCGACGGACGCGCGCTCACGACGGTCTACGTCACGCACGACCAGAAGGAGGCGCTGAGCATGGCCGACCGGGTCGCGATCATGGACCGCGGCAGGGTCGTCCAGGTCGGGCCTCCACAGGAGCTCTATCGCCGGCCGCGCTCGCGCTTCGTTGCCGAGTTTCTTGGTGAGACCAACCTCGTGAGGGCCACCGCGGGCCAGCGCACACCCTCGGGCCTGGAGCTTGCGACCCTGGCCGGGCCCCTGCTCGCCGCGTCCGACGGACCGCCCGCGCCAGGCAGCCCCTTGCTCTGCTCCATCAGACCCGAGGCCGTCTCCCTCCAACCTCGTCCCGGCGCCAGCTCTCTCGCGGGCCGCGTGGTCGAATCGGTCTACCTGGGGGAGATCATCCAGCACACCGTGGAGCTGCGCGGCGGGCAGCGCCTCCTGGCCGTCGAGCTCAATCCGGGTGCCACGGCCTGGTCACGCGGCGGCACGGACGTCACGGTCTCCGTGTTCCCCCAGGACGTGGTCATTCTGGCAGAACCCTGAGGCCGCCGGCTTGAGACAGACCGCGGCCGTCGTCTCCTGACCCGGGCGCGACGCGACCCAGATGAGACCACCGGCCGCGTGGATCAACCGGGCGCAAAGGGCCAGGCCGATGCCGCTGCCGCCGGCATGGCTCGCCCACGGACGGAACAGGGTCTTCATTGCCTCCGGGGAGATTCCCCGTCCGGTGTCCACGACCAGCACCTGGACGACCTCCGCCCCGGCGTTCCACGGGGAACACGAGACGATCGCGCCCGCGGGTATCGAGAGCGGGGCCCGAAGAGCGCGCACGGAAACGACCCCGCCCCCGCGTCGCGCATTGTCGAGCAGGTTCATCAGCACGTGCTCGAGCGCGAGCCCGTCGATTCCCGCGCGGATCCCGGGAGGCGCCTCGGCCCCCGGCGACAGAGCCCGCACGATCTCGGACACATCGCAGGTCGCCGGCCCGGCGCTGGCGCCGGTCGCCAGGACCAGCTCGGCCAGGCGCAGGAAGCGCCGGATTCCGTCCTCGATGGCCCCGCACGCCCCGGCCGCGTCCGCCCCGACCCGCCGGGCCGCGGCGCAGCGTGCCAGCACCGGCGTAAACAGGGACCTCAGCTCGTGGGCGAGCATGCCGGCGATCACGAGCTCGTCCGGGCCGTGCGGGGGCCGCTTCATGACCGCACGCTATCGGCAGGCACGCAACGGTCCCGGATCGCCGACGCACCCGCCGGCCCGGAAACTGGTCGCATCCGCTCGTTGGGGGCTTGTGGCGGACTTTGACGGTTATGGCGGCGGCTCCCCCACCTCACTCAGCCAAGCCGCGCCGGGACCCGGCCGTCCGGCCAGCCAACCGCGCACGCCGACCGGACGAACGTCCAGGCCTGCCAGGTCGGCGAGCCCGACCCATCGGAAGGCGATCGCCGGCTCGAGGCTCCGCACCTCGTGGCGGCGGTCCCGGCGTGCCACGTGGAACACGAGATTGATCTCATGGTGCCGCCGCGCGCCCGCGTCAAAAACTGCCTCGCTCACCAGGGCAAGGTCCGATGCTACAACCTCCAGGCCGGCCTCTTCGAGAAGCTCGCGCCGCAGCGCCGCGGGCGCTGACTCTCCGAACTCGACGTGCCCACCGGGGAGGTACAGGTAGCCGCCGGCCAGGCTCTCGCAGAGCAGGATGCGCCCGTCCTCTATCAGCAGACCCCGCGCGATCACCTCGACTCTCGGCATGATTCCCCCTTTACCAGGTACGCTTGTCCCGACACGGGCCGCGCCAGACTAACCAGGAGTGAGATAATGAGCCAACCGATACCATCCGAGACCGCCGCGCCGCGCAAGCGCCTGGGTCGGGGACTCTCCGGGCTGCTCGGCGAGATCGCGGGGGTCGAACCGTTATCGGACGTTGTGCGGGGTGCGCAGCCCCAGCCGACCACCACCATCCGCGAGATCCCCACGACTTCGATCGGGCCCAGCCCATTCCAGCCACGGCGCGTCTTCGATCAGGACGCCCTGGCCCGGCTGGCCGAGTCGATCAAGGCCGCCGGGATCATGCAGCCGATCCTCCTGCGCCGGGCCACGGCAGCGGGGGGGCCCGAGTTCGAGCTCGTCGCGGGCGAGCGCCGCTGGCGTGCGGCGACTCTCGCTGGGTTGGCGACGGTTCCCGCGGTCGTCAGCGAGCTCGATGATGCGCGGGCGGCCCAGTGGGCGCTCATCGAGAATCTGCAGCGTCAGGACCTTGGGGCGATGGAGCGCGCGTGGGCGCTGCGCGGCCTGTGCGAGCGGTTCGGACTCACGCAGGCGCAGGCCGCCGAGCGCGTCGGCCTCGACCGGACGACCGTCACGAACCTGATCCGTGTGACCGAGCTCGAGGCCGAGGTGCGCGAGATGCTCGATCGGGGCGAGCTCTCGTTGGGGCACGGCAAGGCGCTGCTGGCGGCCCCGCCGGGGCCGGAGCGCGTGGGGCTCGCGTCGCGCGCCGCGGCGCAGCGCTGGTCC
>DASPKO010000118.1:0-6152 GCA_035628055.1 Phycisphaerales bacterium | reverse complement strand
AGTGGCCAGCGCACTCGTCGCCGGCGTGGCCGCGCTCTCCATCGAGGCTTCCGACGGCGTCGGCTGGTTCCCGGCGTGGGACTCGGACATCTCGGGCCTTCCCCACCTCGTCCGGATCACGGTGCGCGGGCGCGACGATTCCGGGCGGTACACGCACACCGCCCGGCGCACCGTCGCGCTCGACCGCGTCCCCGTCGAGCCCGAGGAGCCCGTCGAGGAAGAGGAACAGGACCCAGAGCAGCCCACCGGCTCGGAGCCCTCCGCGCCCGCACCGGCCGAGGCCGACCAGCCGGCTCTGGCGCCCTCGACGACACGGCGCTTCGAGGTGCCCGCGGTCCCGCCGGCGCGCGGCCCGGACGCCGAGCCCGCGCCCGGTCAGCCCCCCCGCGAGGGCCCCGCACCCCAGCCGCGTGGAGCGCCGCGGTGAGCCGCCCCCGCGCCAGAGTGCGGCGTCGCGCGTTCGCAACCCTCGTGGTTTTGTGGACCATCGCGCTCACGGCGGTCGTGCTGGTGGCCACCCAGGCCGCGGCCTGGCGCGACGCCGGCGCCGGACGCCAGGCGGTCGCCGAGGTCCGGGCCCGGTGGGCGGCACGCGCCGGGCTCGAGGCGATGGTCGCGGCGCTCGCGGCCGCGACGCTCGACCCCCAGTCCGCCGGCGGTCTGGTGGTCCTCGACGACCTGGCCGAGGTGGCCGAGGGAACGCTCTGGATGGCCAGCTATGGCGTGTCGCACGACACCGCGCAGGGCCCGGTCGTCGGCCCGAGCGACGCGCACTCGCGCCCCAACGTCAACCTGCTCAACGAGGAAGAGCTGATGACCCTCCCCGGCATGACGCCGGACATCGCCCAGGCGATCATGGACTGGACCGACCCCGACGACGACGCCCGGGAGTCCGGGGCCGAGTCGGGACACTATCTGTCCAGCCGGCGCTTCCCCTATGCGCCCCGCAACGCCCCGATGCGGTCGATCGCCGAGCTCGAGCTGGTGGCGGGGGTGACGCCCCAGATGGTGCGCGGCGAGGACTGGAATCTCAACGGCCTGCTCGATCCCGAGGAGGACGACGGGCCCGTCTCGTGGCCGCCCGACGACGCCGACGGCGTGCTCAGCGCCGGTTGGTCGGGCCTGCTGACATCCGTGAGCGCGAGCGGGGGGCTGGGTCGTTCCGGGGAGGAGCGGCTCGACCTGGCCAGCGCCGAGGACGACGAGATCGCGGAGGTTGCCGGGCTCTCGCTGGCCCAGGCCCAGGCCATCGCCGCCTACGCCGCCCAGGAGGGCGCGACCATGGCCGAGCTCCTCAGGACCGACCCCGCGAGCCTGCCGGGCCAGGAGGCCTCCGCCAGCCCCACGGTCCGCGGGGCCGCCGCCAGCCCCGAGCCGCTGACCAATGAGCAGCTCGCGGCCCTGTTCGACGAGTGCTCGATCGGGCCGCCCGCCGCGGCGGGGCCGGGCCGCCTCAACGTCAACACCTGTCCACCCGAGGTCTTCGAGTATCTCCCCTCGATCGACCCGGCGGTGGCCGACGCCATCATGTTCGAGCGCGAGGCCAGGCGCTCCGCCGGGGGCTTTGCCAGCGTGATCGACCTGCTCGAGATTCCCAGCATGAGCCGGGCACGCCTCGCCGACCTCGTCGAGCTTCTGGACGTCACCTCCAACGTGTATTGTGTGACCTCGCGGGGGCGCGATCACTCCACCGGGCTGGAGGTCGAGCTGGTCGCCGTGGTCGATCGCTCCAGCCTGCCGATCGTCATCCAGGACCTCCGCACCCCATGAGCCCGCGCCGGACCAGCTCCCGCCCGCTCGCCGCCCTCCACCGCCAGGGCGGGCAGTGGCGGCTCCTGGTCGCCAGTTTCGAGCCGTCAGGCCGCGGCGCGGCGGCGCCAGGCGTGCGCGTGCACGCCGCGCTCTCGTTCGATACCGCCCGCCCCGAGCCGCTGCGCGCGGCCCTGCGCGCGCACCGTCCCGCTCGCGTGCTCCGCCTCCTCCCCGCGGGCCAGACCGTCTGCCGCGTCGCGCGCCTGCCAGTCCCGGGCGACCCCGCGCAGGACCCGACCCCCGTGGTGGCCGCGCTCGGGCTGATGGCCGAGGCCGAGCTGCCCAGCGCGATCCCCCCGCACCGGCGCGCCGCGGGCCTGCTGCGCCCCGGGCCGGCGGGGTCGCCTCCGCTCCCGCTGCTGGTGGGGTGGGTCTCCGGGCCGGGCGAGCCGAGCGGGCTGCCGGCGCCGGCCGACGCGCACGTCCCCGAGCCGGTCTGTCTCGCCGCTCTCGCGCAGGCCGAAAGCGCCGGGTCGGCGCTCTATGCCGACCGCGACTCGGGCGCCATCTGCGTGCTGGCGGTGGGCCCGGCCCAGCCCGTGGCCCGGGTGCTGCGCGCCGATCCGGCCGCCGACTGGGCGCGGACCGTCCGCGGGGCTTTGGACCAGGCGCGCCAGAGCGCCGGGCTCGAGCCCGTGCCCGCGCCCGCCGCCGAGCAGCCGCGCCTGCTGCACCTTTCCGGCCCGGGCCGTCCGGTCTCCGGCACCCCCGCCGACCCCGCCTGGCGCCAGGACTTCGGGCTGGCGCTGGGAGCGCTGCTCGCCGAGACGGCGGCGGTTCGTGACGCGGCGCTGGCGCCGCTCCTGGGCCTCCGCGAGGAGCCGGAGCCGCGCTCGGGCCCGATGCTCCGCCGCGCCGCCGAGTGGCTCGCCCGGCCCTCCCGGGCCGGGGTCGCGGTGCTGGTGGCCCTGGCCCTGATGCTGCTGTGGCCGCTTGGCGTGGCGGTCGCGCGCCAGGAGGCCCTGGCGGCGCGGGCCGGCTCGACCGACGCGCTGCAGCGCCGCCTCGGGGACGCCTCGCGCCGCGCCGCCTTCGCGACCCTGCTGCGCGCGCATCGCTGGCCCATGACCAAGCTGCTCTCGGACGCCGCCGCCGCCGCCCCCGTCGGCGTGCGCGCCGTGGCCGTCGAGCTGGCCCCCGAGACCGGGCTCGCCGTGCGTGGCGTGGCCGACTCGGCCGAGCTGGTGGCGGATTACATCCGCAACCTCAACCAGTCGCGGGTCTTCTCCGACGCCGCCGCCCCCTCGGTGACCGCCGCCGACGAGCCCGGGCGCGTCGACTTCCAGATCAGCGCCCGTGTGGTGGCGCCTTATTTCCCCGCCAAGCCCGTCGAGGACTACGCCGCGCGGTCACTGGCGGAGCGGCTCTACGGAGAGCAGGCCGCGTCCGACGAGGACCGGCCGGCGGCGCGGGTCTCTGCGGACCGGGCGGACGACCCCGACCCGGCCCGCGCGAGCCGGCGGGGACGAACGCCCCGGCCGCCATCTGCCGTCGGCCCGGTCGCGCCCGCCGCCCCTCCGCCCCCGCTGACCGACGAAGAGATCGCGGCCCTGGATCGAACCAAGGCAATGCTCGAATACGCGCGGCGTCGCAAGGCGGCTAGCGAGACGACGGACCCCCAGCTCAAGGAGCGGCTCAGCGCCGAGTCGGAGAAGGCCCGGCGCCGCATGGAGGAGCTGAACCCCAAGTGAACCTCCCCGCGCTCTACGCCCGCACCCCCCGCGCGGCCCGCTGGGCCTTCCTTGCCAGCCTGGGCATCGTCCTCTACTTCGGGCTCGTTGAGCCCGCGCTCGACGCCCGCGCCCGCGCCGCCGCGCGCGCCGAGGCGCTCGCCAACCAGCTCGACCAGGAGCGCCTCCTGGCCGCCTCCGCGCAGTCGATTCCCGCGGCGCTGGCCGCCCCGGCCTTGCCCAGGCCGGCCGCTGAGGCCAAGCAGGCGCTATACGAACGCGTCAACACCATCCTCGCCGAGCACGGCGTGTCGGCTGATCGCAGCGAGCGTCTTGCGGCCCTGGTCCCCAACCCCGCGATCGCCGACCTCGTCAGCCCGGGACAGAGCCTCGAGCGGCTCATCATCGACCTGACCTTCGAGGCCGCCCCCGAGGTCATCACCGCCGTGGTCGCGGACCTCGAGGCCGCCCCCGAGGTGACCGCCCTGGCCCGGGTCAGCCTGCGCCGCGCCGAGTCCCGGGCGGGCGGGGGCGCCTCGGGGCGCGTCCGCGCCATCGTCTCGCCCGAGACCTGGGTGCTCGTGGAGAAGCGCCGATGACTGTCCGCACCCCCGCCACCCCGCGCCCGGCGCTCGGGCTGGTCGCCCTGGGCGTGCTCGCGCTCGCGGTGCTGGTCATGGCCTGGACTACGGCGCCGCTCGTGGGCGACCTGCTCGCGGAGCGTGAGCCCGCGCCCCTCCCCGCCGGCCCGCCGCCCGCCGAGACGTTGGCGTCCGAGTTGCGGCTGCACGCAGACCGGCTCGATGGCCGCTCGCTCTTCTTCGTCCCACCGCGCCCGGCGCCGCGGCTCGTGCGCGCCGACCCGGTCGACCTTCCGCCCCCGCCGCCCGCCGTGTATGCCGGGCCCCCGCTGGTTGGCATGGTCAGCGGGACCGCTCTCTTCGCCGACGGCACATGGCTCCGCGCCGGCGAGGAGTCTCGACTCGCGGACCTGGCCCTCCTCGCCCTCGAGCCGCCCTGGTCGGCCCGGGTGCGCTGGCGCGGTGTCGAGTTCACCGTGCCCCTCTTTGAGCGCCGCGGGCTCCTAAGCGCGGGCGCCCCCGCCGCGGAACCCCCACGGCGCGAAGAGGCCGAAACTCGCGATCGGCCGCCGGACACGCGCGGCCCGGCACCCGGTTCGTTGGTACCGCCCGCGACGGATCCTCCCGAGAATGCGCCCCCGGCGGACACCCCGCCCGCCGAGCCTCCCCCGAGCGACACGCCCACCCCGGACCCGCCCCCGCAGCCGCCTCCCGCGCCCGGTGCGCCCGGCGCCCGCCAACCCCCAGGCATCCGATCATGACCATCACTTGTTCCCGCGGTCTGCTCGCCCTCTCCCCGGTGCTGCTTGTCACCGCCGCCGGTGCCGTTGGCCTCGCCGCCCTGGCCCCGCGCCCGGGGTCGGGGCTGGCGCAGCCGCCCACGCCGGACCCGCAGCCGGCGTCTCCGGCCCCGGCGCCCGGTCCGGAGGCTGCCGAGCCCGCGGACCAACCGCCGCCCGACGCCGCCGAGCCCGAGGCGGCCCCGCCGCCGCTCCCGGCCGGGGGCGAGCCGGCCGAGCCTGAGGCGGCCGCGCCGCGCTCGGGCCGCGACGAGCCCGCGCCACTGGCCTTCAAGAACACCCCGGTGGAGCAGGTGGTGCCCTTCATCGTCGAGGCGACGGGCAAGGTGGTGATGCCCCAGCAGGACATCCTCACGCGCCGCATCACCGTCCTGAACGATCAGCCCCTCCCGCGCCAGCGCGCCCTGGACCTGGTCTTCCTGGCCCTCCAGCAGGCCGGGATCGGCGTCGTGCAGACCGAGGACCTGATCATCCTCCGCGACATCGCCGAGATAACCCGCCAGGACGTTCCGGTGATCGGGCCCACCGAGTCCATGCTGCGCCGCACCGACCTGGGCACCGTGGTCGAGAAGGTCTTCGCCCTGCGGCACGCCTCGGCCGAGAACGTCGGCAAGATCATCAAGGACTCGCTCCCGGAGTTCGCCAAGTACTACGTCGACACCGACTCGAACCAGGTCGTCGTCATGGGCAACGTGGCCCTGCTCCAGCGGCTCGAGCACGTGGTCGAGGCGCTCGACCGGCCCAGCTCCGCCGCCCTGGGCACCGAGACCTACCGCCTCCGGTACGCCGACGCCACCCAGGTCGCCGACAACATCCGCGAGCTCTTCTCCAGCCAGCCGGCCCGCGGCGGGAACCAGCAGCAGCAACAGCAGCAGCGCCGCGACGCGATCATTCAGATGCGCGGCGGGGGCGACCGCGGCGAGCGCGGGGGCGGCTCCCCGCAGCAGCAACAGCAGGGGGCCGGCCCGGGCGCGGGCACGGCCTCGCTCTCGGGCAACATCCGCGTCACCGCCAACACCCAGCAGAACTCGGTGACGGTGCTCGCCGAGCCGGCCATCCTCGAGCAGATCGCCGACCAGGTCCTGAACGTCTGGGATCGTCCCCTCCCGGAGGAGGCCGTCGTCCCGCGGATCTACGACCTGAAGAACTCCGACCCGGTGAAGGTGCGGACCCTGCTCGAGGGGCTCTTCGGCGAGGCCGCTGGCGCGGCCGCGGCCCGCGGCGGCAACCCGCAGCAGGGCGCTCCCGCCACCGGCCAGGGCGTGGGGCGGCTCGCGGGTCAGTTCTCG
>DASPKO010000117.1:0-2319 GCA_035628055.1 Phycisphaerales bacterium | reverse complement strand
GGTCGCCGCCCCCCAATAAGACCCCCCCGCGCCCCAGTTCGGTAGAGGCCATGCACACCGACCCCGCTCAACCCAAGGCCCACCAGGCGCGCCACTCCCGCGCCTGCCACACCACTCACCGCAGAGGACCGCCGCGGCCTTCCGCCAGCTCCCCTTCATGGGAGTCATCCGCGTCAACAACGAGGCGATGAAGGTCGGCTACCGCATGGGCGACCCGGCCTGGTCGAACCTCGGGCAGGGCCAGCCCGAGGTCGGCCCGATCGCCGGCGCCCCGCCGCGCCCGGACCGCATCGACCTCGAGCCCTCCGACCACGCCTACGGCCCCGTCGAGGGACTGCCCGAGCTGCGCGAGCTGATCGCCGCCCACTACAACCGCCTCTACCGCGCCGCCACGCATCGCAGTACACGCAGCGAAACGTCGCGGTGGCCGCGGGCGGGCGGCTGGCGCTCGCCCGGATGGTCCGCGCGGCGCGGTAAGGCGTCCACCCGACGCGCCCCCGAGGGCGAAGCGGCCCCGGCCTCAGGGGAGCGCGGGCAGGATGATCACGTCGAGCAGCGCGCCCCCGCGCCACGCCGCCGCCCAAGCCTCCCGAACCTCGTGCGGCCCGATCGTCTCGAAGTCTTCCCGCACCCGGGCCAGGTCATCGGGCGCGTGCCCGCGATACGGCGCCGCCGAGAGCACCATCGCCCAGTACCCCACGTCGTCCTCGCGAGGGAGCTTCTCGAGCACACCCTTGCGCACGCCATCGAGTTCCGCGTCCGCGGGAGGCTCGCCGGCGAGCCGGCCCATCTCCTCCGCGAGGGCCTGGGCGGCGCGCGCCGCCTGCTCCGGGGGCACCAGCACCATCGCCGTCACCATCGAGCGCCCGGGCTGGGCCCCGGGGGGGAGCGTCCAGGCCTTGACCGGTGCCGCGTCGCACCCCGCCCCCTCGAGCCGCGACCAGACGCGGCGCTCGAGCACCCGGCACCCCAGCGCCAGGGCGCGCGTGCGCCGCAGTCCCGGACCCTCGCCGGCGTAGCAGCCCGCCGCCACGATCGCCCGGTTGTCCCCGGTGAGCAGCGTGGAGGTCGTGCGCGAGGACCGGGGCAGGTCCGGCTGGGGCACCTCTCGGAGGGCCCGGTGCGTCGTGGGCGCGATCCGCGCCCGCGCCGGCAGGGTCCCCAGCGTGCGCTCCACCGCCAGGAGCGCGTCGGCCAGGGCGATGTCGCCGATCACCGCCACCGCCAGCGGCGCGGGCTCTTCGACCGTGTGCCGGCGTAGCCACGACTCGGCCTGCGCCGGCGTCAGGCGCTCCAGGTCGGCTCGCGTCACGAAGCGGAAGCGGGCCTGGTCGGGCGGGTAGAGGACGCGCACGACCTCGGCGGCGAGGACGGCGCGCGGCTCGGCCTGGAGCCGGGCCTGCTCCCGGATCGCCCGCGCCCGGTGGCGCTCGAAGGCGGCGGGCTCGACGCGCGGCTCCTGCAGCAGCTCCCGCGCCCGCGTGAGCGCCTCGACAAGCCGATCCGCCGGAGCGCTCACCTTCAGCACCAGCGCGTCCGGGCCGCCGCTGCCGTGGGTCTCGATCTCGCCGCTTCCCGCGGGGCCGCCGGGCTCCGCGCTCGCTGCGGTCGTCCCCCCGCGGGTGATCCACGCCGTGGCGGCCAGGTGCGACACCCCGAGGTTCGCCTCGGTCTCGAACAGCTCTCCGCCGGCGAGCGTGAGCACGACGCGGACCCTTCCGGGCTCGGCGGTGCTGCGCTTGTGCGCCACGTGCACGCCGTTGCCGAGCCAGGCGGTCACCACGCCGCTGGCACGGTGCGCGACCAGCTCCGTGACGCCGGCGGGAGCGGGGGCTGGCGGCCCTGCCGGCGGCGCCGCGTGGGCGCTCCCGGCGGGCGACGGAGGAGCCGGGCTTGCCCCGGCGAGGGCACAAGCGCCCAGCAGCGCCCACCACACGGCCAGCAACGTTCGTGACATCCGACCTTATAGAGCTAGCCCGCCCCGGGGTTGCCGGGCGGCAAGCCCGCATCGCCCGCGGGCGCGGGCGAAGGCCGCGGTCGGGTGCGCCCGACGGCGCGCCCCAGCCGGCGCGCCTGCGCCAGGAGCCAGGAGGCGGCCTCGGCGCCCGCGTGCATGCGGAGCTTGAGCCGGAGACGGCGCAGGGAGGCGTCGTCGGGATCGACTTCGCGGGCCTGGCCGATCCAGTACCTGGCGCCAGCCCAGTCGCGCCGCCGAACTGCCGCCACCGCCAGGTTGTGCATCGCCGGCACGTACCGCGCGTCGAGGCGCAGCACCTCGCGGCTGGTGTCGATCCCCGCGGGCGCGTCGCCCGCCTGGAA
>DASPKO010000116.1:0-5197 GCA_035628055.1 Phycisphaerales bacterium | reverse complement strand
GCGAGGCGGTCGCCCCGGCGGATCCGGCACGGTGCCGGCGCGAGCTGGGGCTCGATCCGGCGCGGCCCGTGCTCATGGTCACCGGCGGCAGCCAGGGGGCCCGCACGCTCAACAACCTGCTGGTTGAGCTCGTGCGCCGCGACCCGGGGGCGCTCCGCGGGTGGCAGGTCGTTCACCAGTGCGGGCGTGGAGAGGATGAGCCGGTGGAAGGGGCTTACCGGTTGGCGAACGTGCCGGCGCTCGTCTGCGAGTTCGTGCGCGAGATGGCCACGTGGTGGGGGGCCGCCGAGCTGGCCGTGAGCCGGTGCGGGGCGGGGTCGGTGGGGGAGGCGTGGGCGAACCAGGTGCCGGCGCTGTTCTTGCCGTACCCGTACCACCGGGACGAGCACCAGCGGCACAATGCCGCGGCGCTGGTGCGCGCCGGGGGCGCCGTGCTGGCCCGCGATCACGCCGACACCGAGACCAACGCCCGCGAGATACTGCCGGTGCTCGCCGCGCTGCTCCGCGGCGCTCCGAGGCGCGCCGAGATGCGCGCCGCCCTGCGGCGGCTCGGCCCGGCCGACGGCGCCACGCGCGTGGCCCGGCAGTTATTGGACGCCGCCGGTACCTCGACCCGCCCGCGGTCCGGCCTCCTCTCGGGCCCGTGATAGACTTGGCCGATGCCCACGAGCCCGCAGAGTCCGGGGGGCGCGACGACCAGGTGTGTGCTGTGGCGGTCCCCGGACAGGCCCACGCCCGCCGAGCTGGTCGAGAGCCTACGGCGCCGGGGGGTCGAGCTGGTCGAATGCCGCTCGGCGTTCGAGGCCATGGCACGACTGTGTGTGCTCGAGCATGGGGATGGCGCGGGCTCCCGGCCGCGGTACGGTCCCCGCGAGCCCGTCATCCTTGTGCTGGTCGAGCCGGGACGGCTCCCGCGGGCGGCGGAGGTCGTGGCCTCGGCCGCGGTCTACGCGCCGCACGCCGCATGCTGGGTGTACGAGGCCGCTCATGAGCCGAAGCTCAGGCTCTATGACCCCCCAGAGGCCCGGGAAGGGAACGCGCGCGAGGACGGACCCCGGTCGTCCGGGCGCGCTCCCGGGTCCGTGGGCTTGCCTCCGGGAGGACGCCGACACGGTGCCCAGGCACCGACCAAGCCGGCACTCCGGCTGACCGAGACGGAGCCCGCGCCCGAGCCCGGGCCGGAGCCAGCGGTCGAGTCCACGGGCACCACCACCCGGTCGGTCGTGCTCAGCGAGGAGGAGCTGGCCATGCTGCTGGGAGACGGCCCCTTCGCGGCCGACGGGGGGCGAGCATGAGTACCCAAGCCTCCGGGGACGCCGCGGCGAGCCCGTGGCTGCGCGTGATCCTGGTCGGCCGCACGGGGCTGGAGGCCGCGCTGCGGCTGGACCCGGCGATCGAGCTGGTCCGGGCGCGGACGGCGGTGGAGGCCGTGGGCGAACTGGCCGACCGGATCGACGAGGAGTCGCCCGAGGCTGTGACGGTGGTTGTGGGGCACGACGCCGACCCGGGCGACGAGGCCCGGGCGTTCGTCGAAGGGCTCCGGATCGTCGAGCCGAAGGTGCGCGTGGTGGTGGTGGGGGAGTCGGCGCGGGGTGTGTACGACGAGGCGGTGCAGGTGACCCCACAGACGCCGCCGGAGACGATCCGGCGCGTCGTGCGGACACCCGGGCCCTCGCCGCGGGCGCCGGTGGGCACATTGCGGCGCGCCGCGGTGAGCGCGGCGGACGAGGAGGCGCCGGAGCCCCCGGCCCCACCCGCGGCGCCACCCCCGGGGACGGGACGGACGGGTCCCGCGACGGACCGCGACGCGCTTGCGGCGGGTCTAGCGGTCGGGCCATTGGCACCGGCGGCGCCAGGCCGCTCGGAGCCGCGGCCGGGAGTGCGCGGGCCCGGGTCGCGGCCGGATTGGACCGGGCCAGCGGCGCCCGAGACGCCGGCCCAGGCGCAGGCGGGGGAGGCGGCGGGAGACGCCGAGCTGGTGGAGGCCCTACTGACGGGGCGCGACGTGCTGCTGGCGGCGCTCCACCTGCTGCGCGTCCGATGCGGCACGGCGGACGTGTTCTTCCACGCCGAAGGAGCGGAGGGCCTCCCCGCCGAGTCGGTGCCCGTCGAGCATGCGGGGCGGGTCTTTGGACGGCTGGCAAGCGCTTCGGTCGCGGAGCGGGCGCTCGGCGTGCACGCCGCCTGGCTGGGACGCTGGCTCGCGCTGCGCGACCAGCACGCCCAGCTCCGCTCCGCGGCCTTCACGGACGATCTCACCGGGGCGTACAACCGGCGGTACTTCGCGCGCTACCTCGGGGTGGCTCTAGAGCGCGGCCGCCAGGCCCGCCAGGCGGTGACGCTGCTAGTCTTCGACATCGATGACTTCAAGCAATACAACGACCGGTACGGGCACGCCGCGGGCGACGAGATCCTCCGCGAGACCGTGCGGCTGCTGGGCTCGGTGATCCGCCCCTCCGACCGGGTCTGCCGGATCGGCGGCGACGAGTTCGCGGTGATCTTCTTCGACCCCGAGGGGCCGCGCTCGGGGACGCCAGGAGAGGGCGGGGGCATCGTGTCGGTGCTGCAGATCGCCGAGCGGTTCCAGCAGCAGATCCATGAGCACCGGTTCCCGAAGCTGGGCGAGCAGGCGGCGGGAACGCTCACGATCTCCGGGGGCGTGGCGGTCTATCCCTGGGACGGGCGGACGGTCGAGGAGCTCCTGTGGCAGGCCGATGAGCTGGCGCTGCGGAGCAAGCGTCAGGGGAAGAACGTGATCACGCTCGGGCCGGGGGGGGCGGCGGGGACCGCCCAGACCTAGGCGCCCGGTCGGCGCGCGATACGCTGGAGCGCGCCCGCCAGGCTCGGGCGCACGGTCCTGGTGTACATCAATGGCATCGATGCTGCTTCTCATGGTCGCGGTCGTGCTGACCGATCCGCCCGGGGGCCTCGTGGAAGCGGGAGCGTTTGCGCGGCTTGACGAGAAGTCGCAGGCACTCGTTGCGGCGCGTGCCAGCGACTTCATTCGCCTCCCTGACGGTTCGTGGTGGGACGGCAAGAATCATCGCGAGTTCTGCGCCATGTTCGCGCGCTGCGTCGATCGGCGCGAGATCTTTGAGCATGTGAAGGAAGGCCCGATCTTCCGCACGCCGGTCTCGCGCGGGATGCGCTGGTACGTCCGCAACAGCCCCGAGGCGCGGGCGTGGGGTCTGACGCACGCGCTTGCCGTACCCGGGGTCGACAAGGATGGCCCCTGGGTCCGAGCGGACCCGTCTCGCCTCGCGAACGCCATGGATACGCGGGAGTGGCCGCGCGATGGGTCCGCGGCGTTCCCCTTCTCTCCCCCGCTCTGGACATCCCTGCTGGAGCGCGATCACGCGTGGAGGTTTCTGTACCTCGACTGCGCGACCCCGGACCCTTACGCGCGCACGCTACCGGGCGGTCCGTTGCGGGTCACGAAGAAGTGGGGCAGCGGGAAGTACGAGGTGGAAGGGTGGTCGCTCGGCGCGGGGGGGTTTCGCGGGCTACTCAACGTCGGTGACGAATCTGTCGTCCGGAACGGGGAAATCGTCGGCCGGTTCGTGCTCGTGCCCGGGGGCGTCGTCAGCGAGCCCGGCGGCCACGCCCGTCCCTCCTGGACTCTGACCGAGGCGCGGGCGCTCCGTGTCACGCGCGAGGAACTGGCCGCCGCGCTCGAGCAGGGCCTGGCGGAGCTCGCGGAATGGAGCTTTGCCTCCGGGCCCGATGGGACGGTCACCTGGAGCACGCGCGAGCTGGAGTTGAGGCCACGGCGCGACCGGCCCGGCCGCCCGGCCCGCGCCAAGCCGGACGACGACGCCCCCGTGCCCGTCGTGCACGGTCCGGACACCGTGATCCTGCACGACGGCCGAT
Organism: Phycisphaerales bacterium; assembly: GCA_035628055.1. Taxonomy (GTDB): domain Bacteria; phylum Planctomycetota; class Phycisphaerae; order Phycisphaerales; family UBA1924; genus DASPKO01. The sequence continues at coordinate 1,327 of DASPKO010000116.1, read as the reverse complement.
ACTACACGGGGCACGTCCTTCGCCAGTCCGCGGAGGTGGTCGTGTTCCGCACCAGGTCCGGGACGATCGAGACGACCCTGGAGTTGGAGCGGGCTGACATCGCGCGGCTCGAGCTCGGAGCGGCCGAGGCGCCGAGCGCGGCCTCACCCGCGGAGGCCCCGAGCCGGCGCTGACTACGCTCCGGCTCATGCCCGAGCCGCGCTACGACCTGCTCGCCATCGACCTCGACGGCACGCTGCTGGACGCTACCGCCCGGGTGAGCCGGGCCAACATCGAGGCGCTGGCGCGGGCCCGGGAGGCGGGCATCGGCACGGTGATCTGCACCGGACGCGGGCTGGTCGAGTGCGCGCCGATTCTCCAGGAGATCTCCCAGTGCGACCCGGTGGTGGTCGCGGGGGGGTCGATCCTCGCCTGCCCGCTCACGCGGGCCACCCTGCACCGCTTCCCGATGGACCCGGTGCTGGTGCGCGACGTCGTCGGGGTGCTGCTGGCGCACGGGCACGCGGCGATGATCCTCAAGGACCATCACGTGGCCGGCTACGACTACCTCGTCGTGTGCGACGATCTGGGGAAGGTCGACCCGGTCTCGCGCTGGTGGTTCGACAACCTGGGCGTCGAGGTGCGCTTCGCCGGATGCCTGGAGGAGGACGAGCACCCCGAGCACACGGTGCGCGTGGGCGTGTGCGGCACGCGCGGCGCCACCGCCGCGGCGGCCCGCGAGCTCGCCGAGAGCCTGGGAACGCGCACGGTGCTCCATCACTTTCCGGCGGTGGCCCCGGCGGCGCACGCGGCCCGCGACGGGCCCGTCGTGATCCTCGAGGCCTTCGATCGCCTGGTGAGCAAGTGGACCGCGATCCGCTGGTACGCGCAGCAGCGCGGCGTCGCGGAGTCGCGCATCGCCGCCATCGGCGACGAGATCAACGACGTGCCCATGATCCGGCACGCCGCCCTGGGGATCGCCATGGGCAATGCCGTGCCGGAGGTGCGCGGCGTCGCCCGGCGCACGACGCTGGACAACGCCAGCGACGGCGTGGCTCACGCGGTGGACCGCATCCTCACGGGCGAGTGGTAGCCGCGGGGCGGCTCAGCGCCACGCGCCGGCGAGGAACTCGCGCACGGCGGCGACGGCCAGGGGCGCGCTCGCGGGGTTCGACCAGACGTCGGTGTGCCCGGCGCCGGCGATCGCGCGCAGCCGCCCGTGGGGGGCCGCCTCGGCGATGGCGCGGGCATCGGCGGCGGGCGCGATCTGGTCGCGGTCGCCATGGAGCACCAGCAGCGGGGCGCGCAGCTTCGCCGCCGTGCGGACCGGGTCCAAGGCCCCCCGGCG
>DASPKO010000115.1:0-5091 GCA_035628055.1 Phycisphaerales bacterium | reverse complement strand
AGTGCATCCCGTACGTGAAGTACACGTACGCCCGTCCCCCCGCGGCGTACATCGACTCGTTCCGGGCGGTCCGCCGCCCACCAAACGAATGCGCCGCCCGGTCCTTGGCGCCCAGGTACGCCTCGGTCTCGACGATGATTCCCGAGAGACGCGAGCCCGTCTCGTCCAGCCGCACCAGGCGCTGTCCCAGAAGCTCGCGTGCCACCGTGGCGGCGTCGCGCCTGTAGAAGGCCGGGCCCAGGCGCGGCCCCGGGATTACCCGGCCGGGCGCCGTCAGAGCGGGCGACTCCCCGCGCCTCACGCCTCGTCCAGCAGGGCCACGCTGGGGAAGTTCGCCCCCGCGAGCATCTCGAGGCTCGCCCCGCCCCCGGTGGAGACGTGCGTGACCTTGTCGGCCACCCCGAACGCCTCGGCGGCGGCCGCGGTGTCGCCGCCCCCGACAATGGTGGTGGCCCCCTGCGTCGTCGCGTGCGCCACCGCCTGGGCGACCTGGTGCGTGCCGACCGAGAAGGCCGGCCACTCGAAGACGCCCATGGGCCCGTTCCAGACCACGGTCTTGGCCCGCCGGATCACCAGGGCGAAGTCCGTGACCGTCTTGGGCCCGATGTCCAGCCCCATCGAGCCCGCCGGGATGGCGTCCTGGTGAACGCTCACCTGCCCGCCCGTCGCCGCGAAGACCGTCGAGCAGACGTGGTCCTTGGGCAGGTGCAGGTCGGTCTTGCGCGTGGCGGCGAGGTCCAGGACGCGCTTGGCCGCCGCCAGGCTCCCCTCCTCGACCCGGCTGCCCCCCACGTCGCGCCCCAGCACGCGCAGGAACGTATACGCCATCGCCCCGCCGATCAGCACCGCGTCGGTCCGGGGGAGCAGGTGCTCCAGCACCGGGATCTTGTCGGAGACCTTGGCCCCGCCCATCACCACCACGAACGGGCGCGCCGGCGCCGCGAGCATGTCGCCCAGGTAGCGCAGCTCACGTTGCAGCAGCAGCCCGGCGACGCGCGGCTTGCCCGCCATCGCCGTCGGCAACGCCACCATGGAGGCGTCGCTGCGGTGCGCGGTCCCGAAGGCGTCGTTGACATAGATGTCGCCCAGCGCCGCCAGCCGCGCGGCCAGCCCGGCGTCCCCCGACTTCTCCCCCTTCTCGAAGCGCAGGTTCTCGAGCAGGAGCACCTCGCCCGGCCTCAGGGCCCGCGCCGCGCCCATGGCCGCCTCGTCCACCGCCGACCGGGAGGGCACCCGCACCGGCACGCCCAGCAGCTCGCCCAGCCGCCGGGCGACCGGCTCGAGCGAGTGCGCGGCCTCGTACCCGTTGCCCTCGGGCCGCCCGGCGTGCGAGAGCAGCACGACCGCGCCCCCGCGCGACAGCACGCTCCGGATCGTGGGGATCGCCTCGCGGATACGCCGGTCGTCGCGGATCTCCCCCCCTTCCATCGGCACGTTGAAGTCCGCGCGGATCAGCACGCGCTTGCCGGCCACGTCCACCTGCTCGATCGTCTCTTTGGCCATGTGACCCTCGCGCCCGGCGCGCCCACGGAACTCGGGGCGCGGCGGCCTGTCTGCCCCGGGCCCGACCGCCCAGCTCACACCGCCTGGCCGTTGCCCCCCGGCTCGCCCATGACCATCCGGTCGAACCGCTCGCGCAGGGCCGCGGCACCGCCGACCGCCAGGGCATCACGGAACTTCCGCAGCCGCGTCGAGATCGACCCGTCGATGAGCTGGTCCCCCACCTGCACCCGCAGCCCGCCCAGCATCTTTGGATCGGTGTACGCGTGGACGACCGGCTCCCGGCCCAGCACCGTCCGCAGCTTCGTCCGGATCGCTTCCAGCTCGCGCGCCTCCAGCGGCGCGGGCGTGTAGACGTCCACCTCCACCCGTCCGAACGCCTCCTGCACCATGTCGTCGTACGCCGCCGCGATCGTGACCAGCCGCCCGAGCCTGTCCTTCTCGTTGAGCACGTGCAGGAACCGCAGCGTCAGGGGCGTGACCCGCCCCGCGAAGATCCTCTCGAGCGACCCGGCCCGCTTGGCGGCCGGCAGCACGCGCGAGGAGAGGAACTCGGCGAACCCACGGTCGGACCGGGCCAGCTCGAGGATCTCCTCGAGCTCTCCCTGCACCTCCTCGATCCGCGCCTGGCCCCCCTCCTCCCTGGCCAACTGGAAGAGGCTGCCCGCGTAGACCCGCGCCAGGGAATCCGAATGCGTCTCGCTCAGCGACATGCTTGCTCCGGCGACTCGGCCGCCCAACCCCGCGTGACCCTCTGTGACCTAGCTCCGCCCCACGCTCTCGAGCTCGCCCAGGCTCTCGCGCACCAGGCGCGCCTGATCGCCCGGCCCGATCTCGCGGCGCAGGATCTTGGCCGCCACGTCAGTGGCCAGGGTTGCCGCCTGCTCGTAGATCTCCGCCAGGGCGGCCCGCTTGGCCGACTCGATGTCGCGCCGGGCCCGGTCGCGGAGCTGGGCCAGCTCCGCGTCCGCCTTCTGGCGCAGGTCCGCCGCGATCGCCTGCTGCTGGGCCTTGGTCTGCTCGAGCATCCGCTGCGCCTCGGCCCGGGCGTCGGCGAGGTTCTTCTCGTACTGCTGCAGTGCCGCGCGGGCCTGCTGCTGGGCCATCTCGGCGGCCTCGATCTCGGTGCGGATCTTCTCCTCGCGGTCCTTCAGGCCCTTGACGATCTTGGGCCAGACCGCGACCCACAGGATCCCCAGCACCACCAGGAAGACCAGGAGGGCGGTGACCGCCGAGGTGACCTGGGCCAGGTCCGGGATCACCCCCGAGGTCGGGGCGTGGGCCAGAGCCGGCGCGGCCGGGGCCAGGAGTGCCGGGACAGTCAGGGGGAGCTTCTTCATCGTCGGAGCGCCTTGCCAGGGAGTTCAACCGGCGGGAGGTCCCGCCCAAGCCGGCGCGTCGCGATCAGGCGGCGCGCCGGGAAATCCAGCCTCAGGTCGCCAGCGCCGCCAGCAGGCCGATGACGACCGCGAAGAGCGTCGCCCCCTCGACCAGCGCCGCGGTGAGGATCATGTTGGTGCCGATCGGGCCGGCCGCCTCGGGCTGCCGCGCGATCGACTCCACCGCCCCCTTGCCGATCAGCCCGATGCCCAGGCCGCCGCCGATCACGGCCAGGCCGGCGCCGATCGCCGCCAGGCCCTTGTAGGTCCACTCGCGGACGACGCCGGCATCGGCGTGCCCGTCCTGGCCCATGGCCAGGGCCGGGCCCAGGAGCATCACCATTCCCGCCGCCAGCGCGGCCCGCTTCACGAGAACATTCATGACAGATCAGCCTTTCCTCGCACGAGCCAAGCTCGGGCGGCCCGCGGCGCGGGCCGGGATGTCGGCCCGTTATTCACGCGTGGGCGTGCTCGTGGCCGGGGGCCCCATGGTGCTCGTGCTCGTGGTCACCATGGTGGCTGAGCTGAGAAATGAACACGGTGGTCAGGAACATGAAGACGAACGCCTGGAGGAACGCGACAAACAGCTCCAGGAACATGATCGCGATCGTCGCGACGAACGAGAGCAGCGTGATCGTCCCCCCCAGCGCGATGTCCAGCCCGCCCCCCCCCGCCAGCCGCGTCACCCCGACGCCCGCGAAGATCAGCAGTGTTGCCACCAGGATGTGCCCCGCCGTCATGTTCGCGAACAGTCGCAGTGCCAGGGCCACCGGGCGGATGAAAATGCCCATCACCTCGACCGGCACCAGGATGGGCCAGATGAAGACCGGGGCCCCGCCCGTCAGGTGCCGCAGGTAGCCCTTGAGCCCCAGCTCGCGGATCCCCGCCACGTTCACCACCACGAAGGCGATGAGCGCCAGCACGCCGGTGACGAAGAGCGACTGCGTCGCCGTGCCCCCCACCCAGGCGGTGTGGCTGCGGCGCAGCTCCGGCGAGACCAGGTGCTGGAGGTCCATCAGCGGGACCAGCCCCAGCAGGTTGTTGATGAGAATGAAGAAGAAGAGCGTCCACAGGAAGGGCATGAACCGGTCGGTCCGCTCCCCCAGCAGCGGGCGCACCGTCTGGTCGCGCAAAAAGACGCAGATGACCTCGATCATGTGCGCCAGCGGGTTCCGCGTGATGTACTTGTCGGCGCCCGCGGCGCTGGGCTTGGTGGAGATGTGCCGGGCCGCCCATGACATCACCAACACCAGCAGCAGCCCGGAGAGCACCAGGTTGCCCATGTGGGCCGACCAGAGCCACAGGCCCGACTCGTTCCACACCGCCGGGTGGTTCACCACGTGCGCCACCGGGTCGGCCATCTTGCCGCCGGACTCGGCGCCCAGCACCAGCGGGATCAGCTCGAGCGCTCGCGTCACGTCAGGCACCTCGCCGGCATGTCACCCCCCGGCCGCCCGAACACCCGCGCCACCCACCGCATCGCGATCGCGCTCTCGGCCGCCAGGGCGACCAGCGCCGAGGTCAGGAACCCCGTCAGATAAGTCCCGGGATCCGGTCGGAATGCGAACCACGCGCCCAGCGCCGCGGCCAGGCCGCCGAGCGTCCGCACGCCCGAGCAGACCATGATCGCCGCGCCGAGCAGCGCCGGCCGCCGGGCCAGCCGGGCCAGCGCCACGATGCCCAGCACGCCGGCGACCAGCACCACGCCCGCACCCAGGCCCGCGTCGGTCCACCGGCCATGCCAGGCGCCCGCGGCAACGGTGCCGAGCAGGCACGCGACCCCAAGCGCCGCGGCGAGCCGCGACACCAGCACCTTGGTCGATATGCCCGGCAGAGCCGCCACGCTGCGTGCAAGACCTCACAAAAACACGGGGCCGCCACCCTTCCGGGCCGTTCGAGGCCCCCGGACCGCGGCGGGCCAAACCATAGCCGCCCACCTGCCCGTCGGCGAGCGTGCCCGGCGCCCCGCCCGCCCCGTCCTACGAGCCCCCGGGCGTCTGCCCGGCGCGGCGCCGATCGGCCGCCTCGCTCGCGACGCGCCGGTTCGCCGCGAGCCCCTCGCGCACGAACCGGTAGCTCCCCCCCACCACGCCCAGCAGGAGCAACGACATGAGCAGCCACGGCCCCGTCCCGAGCCACCGGTCGAGCAGCCACCCCACCCCGCCCCCCACCGCCACGTAGAGCACCACCTCCAGCCCCACCGCGCTGAATC
>DASPKO010000114.1:0-4295 GCA_035628055.1 Phycisphaerales bacterium | reverse complement strand
CCCTTCTCGATCTCGCGGCGGATGGTCTCGCGGTCGATCAGGTGCGTCATCGCCAGGCGGACCCGCCGGTCGTGGAAGGGCGTGAGCTTCCCGTTGCGGGGCCCGCACTGCCAGCCGATCCAGGAGTACCCCCCCTGCATGTTGAACCACTTGAGCGGGTTGTGGTGCTCCAGGAAGTCGGGGTCCTTGGGCCGACCTTCCGCGTCCAGGCCGACCTTCGCGTCCCACTGGATCGGGATGGGGCGCATCATGTCCCCCTCGCCGTTGGTGTAGGCGGTGAGCCGGGCCAGCGAGTCCTGAACCACCTTGAAGCGGATGCGCTCCAGGGCCGGCTTGGGCCCCCAGTACGACTCATTGCGCACGAGCACGATGTCGCGCGGGGGGGCCCACTGCTCCGCCGGGTTGGCCGGGTCGAACCCCTCGAGCTTGAAGGGCCCCGAGCCGAGCAGGAGGCCCGTGGACTGGTTGACCTGGGTCGAGGTGAAGTGCTCGTAGACGTGCCTGGGGATGATCGGGAACCCCAGGGCCTGGTCGAGGTTGTCGAAGCGCGGCTCCTTGAAGACGAACTCGACCGTGTGGGGATCGATCGGCGTGACCGTCTGGATGCCGCTGTACACCGAGCGGAAGCGCTCGGCCTGGATCTCCATGTTGGACATGAAGTCGTGGTACGTGTAGCGCACGTCCTCGCTGGTCACGGGCCGACCGTCGCTGAATCGCGCCGCCGGGTTGATGTGCACGCGCGCCCACGTCCCGTCCGGGGCGTACTGCCAGGCGTCGGCGAGCATCCCGCGCAGCTTGAGCGTCTCGGGGTGATACGCCCCGAGGCTCTCGCAGACCAGGCCCAGCACGACGCGGCGCCCGTAGACGTCCGCGTAGCGGTACGGCGTGATGATCGGGGGCTGGCCCTCGAAGATCTCGGTGAAGGTGCCGTCGGGCTCGAGGGCCTCGACCGCCAGCGGGCTGTGGACGAACGACCACGAGCCGGTGCGCGTCACGGGGACGCCGGGGCGGGCCCACGCGGTGTCGGCCGCGGCGGCCTGGGGTGCGCCGGGCGCGGGGGAGGCCGGGAGCGAGGCCGCCGCCGCGGCCAGGCGGTCCTCCATGAGCACCAGATGGCGCTCCAGCTCATTGAGCTTGGTGTTGACCAGGCCGAGCTGCCGCCACTCGCGCTGACGCTGCACCATCGCCAGCCAGACGCTCAGGCCGACGGCGAGGATTGCCACCAGCAGCACGAAGTCCTTCAGGCCGAACTTGCTCGTCATGGGCTCTGCTCTCCGGTGCCGGCTCTAGCGCGCGCGTCGGCGTGGGTCCAGGGCCTCGCGCAGCCCCTCGCCCACGAAGTTCAGGGCCAGCAGCGTCGTCCCCAGCACCAGGCACGGGAACAGCAGCAGCCACCAGTGGGAACGATAGGGGTTGAGCTCGACCAGGCCCTCGGCGGCCAGGTTCCCCAGGCTCGGCACCGGCGCCCGGACGCCGATGCCCAGGAAGCTCAGCAGCGACTCCTGCAGAATCGCCTGCGGGACCGTCAACGTAGCATACACCACGATCGGGCCCACCAGGTTCGGGAGCAGGTGCCGCAGCACCTGGCGCCGCCACGGCACGCCCAGCGCCCGCGCCGCCTCCATGAACGGCTGGTGCTTCAGCGAGAGCACCTGACCGCGCACCACGCGGGCCATGGTCAGCCACGACACGCCCCCGATCGCCGCCAGCAGCGTGAGCACGTCGTAGAACGACCGGCTCGGCCACAGCTCTCGCCGCCGCAGTTCCGGGCGCCGGTCCGCCTCGGCGTGCAGGCGTTCGGCGAGCGCGGGGTCCGTCTCCAGCAGCGCGCGCACCGCGGGCCGCTCCGTGGGCAGCCCGCGCTCGGCGGCCACGTGGGCCGCCTGCGCGGTCACCCAGGCCGAGCGGGCCCGCGTCCGGGAGACGTGCTCGTCGATGAGCGCGTCGCTGGTCACGGCCAGCAGCACCACCAGCAGGATGTAGGGGAGCCCGTAGAGCACGTCCAGGACGCGCATCATCACCGCGTCGGCGCGCCCCCCCAGCGAGCCGGAGAGCGCCCCGTAAAAGGTGCCCAGCACGACCGAGATCACCGCCGCCGCCAGCCCGATGCACAGCGAGATCCCTCCGCCCGCCGCCAGGCGCACCAGCAGGTCGCGCCCGAGCAGGTCGGTCCCCAGGGCATGACGGGCCGCGCCCGGGCGCGCGGGAGACCCGCTCTCCGGCGGGCTCGCCGGGGCGGCGCGCTGGCGCAGTTTCCAGGCCGGCGTCCCGGGCTCGTCCGGATCCCCGTGCGGCCACCACGCGGGGGGCAGGTGCCCGGCGGCGCGGTCCTGCACGTCGTACCTCGGGCTGGTCTGCCCGCCGGTGCCCGTGGGCACGTGCCCGAGCGTCCAGGGGAGGGAACCGACGCACGCCAGGAGCACCAGGGCGAGATACGCGCCGCCGAGCACGGCGGAGCGCCGGAAGCGCCCCCGGCGGCGCGCCCGGGCTGCGGGCGCGGGGGTTGCGATGGCCGCGTCAACCGGCGCCATCGGAGCGAGCGGGGTCACCATCTTCACCTGCTGCCGGTTCTCCCCCGTCACCCGTTCACCTGCTGGCGGGGCCGGGGGCGGGACGTCAAGTCAGGGTGAGAGGATTCGAACCTCCGACCTCGTGGACCCAAACCACGCGCTCTACCAAGCTGAGCTACACCCTGGGGGCCGTGGGCCGCGCCCGCCGACCGTACGAGCATAGGGCCGCCGCGCCGCGCCCTAGAGCGGGAGCTCCTGGAAGAGCAGGATCCGCGGCTTGTCGCCGGCGCCCAGCACGTTGGAGCGGTCCACCACCATCAGGTAGCGCCGCGCGATGCTCGGCACCAGCGGGTCGCGGTCCTCGAGGCCCTCGACGTCCGACGGGAGGTACCCGTGGACCAGGAAGTAGACGCAGAAGACGTCGCTCCGCGTGGAGACCGAGCCGAGCACCAGGTTGGCGATGGTGAGCTGCTCGTCGTAGTCGTCGGTGATCTCGTCCGGGCGGAGGTTCCCCGTGGCCCCGCGGTAGACGAACGAGTCCAGCCCGGGCGTGCGGTTCGTGGTGGCGATCCCGCCCGAGCCCGCCCAGCCGAACCGCCCGATCGAGTTGTCCAGGTCGGAGGTGCCGGACACGTCGCTGTACCCGTCCGGGTTGGTCGGCGAGAAGGCGTCGCGGATGTGCACCCCCAGTATCTCCGAGGGCATGACCAGGCCCGTCTCCTCGCGGATGCCCGAGACGCGGCTCCGCTCGAAGCGGCCGTCATTGGCGCCCGCCGAGGTGTCGCGGAAGTCGATCATCTTGTTCCGGGCCCGGGCCATGATGATGGCCTTGTCGCGGTAGGCCTGGATGGCCGCCGCGACGTCGTACACCTGCGTGCTCGGCTCGAACATCCGCCCGGTGGTCAGCGGGCCGCCCGCGGTGCGCTGGAGCACCGTGCCCCCCTGGGTGGTCCAGCCCTCGGTGCCGCTGGGCAGCGGGTAGGGCCCGTACGCGTCGGGCGCCAGCCCCGGCAGCAGCCGGAGGACCGAGCCCGGCGCGGTGCAGATGTTGACCTGCCCGGGGATGACCTGGGTGAGCGAGCCGATGGGGAGCGTCCGGAACGCGTCCACCACCGCCGCCGCCATGGGCACGCCGGGGGGCAGGGTCACGTCGCCGCCAGCCGCGTCGAACTCGGGGTCGCCGTTGTTCAGCTCCGGGTCGATCGTCCCGGTCGAGCCGTCGAAGAAGGGCACGTAGCGGTCGGTCCGGAGGTGACCGCGGTCGAAGACCGCCGGGGCGTGCCGGGGGTTGGCGCTGGCCAGGTCGAAGTAGATGGGCTGAATCGTCCCCGCGGGAGGGGGCGGGACGGGCTCAAAGTCCGTCGCCAGGGCGAGCGCCTCGGGCAGGGTGGTCCACTGTTCATCGAGAGCCGTCACGTCCGCGTGCGCGGGGTACGGATTGCCCAGCGTGGGAGGCGCGAAGCTCGGGCCGACCGCCAGGGCCAGGAGCACGTCCGCCGGGCGCATCCCGAAGAAGCGGTCCGCGGCGTTGTTGTTCGCCTGGTTCAGCTCGACCTCGAACCGCCCGTTGTTCAGGTGGATCTCGGGGTACATCTCCTCGTAGTTCCGCCCCGCCTGGTTCTGCGGGATCGTCTCGGTCCCCGAGCTCACCCAGGTCTTGGGCTCCGCCGCCAGCTCGGTGATCAGGGCGTTGCCCTGCTGCCCCGTGAGCATCGCGATCAGCGTGGTGGCCGAGTAGTTGGCTCCCCCCGTGAAGTGCGACCGGTCCAGGGCGTCCGGGTCGGC
>DASPKO010000113.1:0-24531 GCA_035628055.1 Phycisphaerales bacterium | reverse complement strand
ATCCGCAGGCCCGGGTCGTCCCAGATCTTCCGCGTCTCGTCGATGATCTTCTGCTCCTCCACGTTCAGCCCAGTTCGCGGGTCTATCGCGGTGTTGTGGCTGAAGAGGTTGAAGGCGTAGGGCTCATGGAAGACGCTGGGGCGCGGCTCGCCGCCGGCCAGCGCGGTGCGCGTCTGGGTGGTGAGCTCGTCCATGCCGCGGGCGCCCGCGCCGCTGGCGGCCTGGTAGGTGGAGACGACGACCCGCTCGAGGCCGAAGGCCCGGCGGAGCGGCGTCAGGGCCATGAGCAGGAGGATGGTGGAGCAGTTGGGGTTGGCGATGATGCCGGGCCAGTCGCGCGGCGTCTTCAGGGGTGCGGAGCGAAGCGCCCCGGGGTTGATCTCGGGGACGACGAGCGGGACGCCGGGGGCGAGGCGGAAGGCGGAGGAGTTGTCGATGACGGTGGTGCCGCGGGCCGCGGCGGCGGGCGCGAGGTCGCGTGCCACGCTGCCGCCGGCGGCGAAGAGGGCGAGGTCGACGCCGTCGAGGGAGCCCGCGGAGAGCGCGCGGACAGGATGCGGCTCGTTGCAATAGCGGAGGGTGGTTCCAGTCGAGCGTTCGGAGGCCAGGAGGCGCAGCTCACGGTGAGGGAAGCGGCGCTGCTCGAGGACGGCGAGCATCTCGCGGCCGACGGCGCCGGTGGCGCCCACGATGGCGAGGGAGGGTTCCATGGTCGTGAGGGGCCGCTCTCCTGCGCGTGTCATGGGCCGGTGCGGGGCCGTATTCGGCGGCGGGCGGCGACGCCACGGGCCGACCTAGCTGGATCGGTTGATCACGGCGGCGGCGATCACGCCAAGGAAGGATTTGGCGGGGGAGGGGGGCAGGGGTTCGAGCTCGGCGCGGGCCATGTCAACGAGCTGGGCGGCGCGCCCGCGGGCGTAGGCGATCGATCCGGTGGCCTCGAGCGCGGCGCGCAGCTCGCCGGCCACGCGGGGGTCCTCGGCGGCGCGGGCCCCGGCGGGCCCCTCCGCGGGGGGCTCCGCCGGCCGCGGCGCGCTCATGACCTGGCGGATGAGGGCGACCGACGCGGCGCGCCGTGCCGGGGTCGCCGCGCGCAGGTGATGGATCACCGGCAGGGTGAGCTTGCCGAGGGCAAGGTCGCGGTTGACGGGCTTGCCGACCGCGGACTCGGCGCCGGTGAGGTCCAGCAGGTCGTCCTGGATCTGGAAGGCCACGCCGAGGCGGCGCCCGAAGCGGGCCAGGCGGGCCGCGGCCGCGCGGGCCTCGGGGCGCGGCGCGGGGGCGGCGCCGAGCGCCCCGAGGCGGCAGGCGGCCGCGATGAGGGAGGCCGTCTTCCGCGAGACGACGCGGAGGTACATCGCCTCATCGAGGCGCAGGTCGTGGCGGTGATGGAGCTGGAGCAGCTCCCCGGCGCAGAGTGACATGCCGGTGCGGGCGACCAGGCGGGCGGCGCGCCGGCCGGCGGGGCCGGGCAGGGCGGCGCACAGGTGGTAGGCGGCGCTGAAGAGATAATCGCCGAGCACGACGGCGGCCTCGTTGCCGTGGAGCCGGTTGACGGTCAGCCCCTTGCGGCGGATGTCGGCCTCGTCGAGGACGTCGTCGTGCACCAGCGTGGCCATGTGGACGAGCTCGCAGACGGCCCCGAGGCGGAAGACGGCGTCGGGGAGCGGCTCGGGGCCCGCGCCGGGGCGCGCGGCCAGGTAGGCGAGCATCACCAGCGAGGGGCGGAGCATCTTGCCCCGATAGGCCTCGACGTGCTCGCAGAGCTGGTTGACGGGGGCGAGGTCGGAGGCGAGCTGGCGCCCGCAGCGCTCGGCGACCGCCTCGAGAGCCCGCGCGACCGCGGCCCTGACGGGGGCCAGCTCGGCCGGGACGTCGAGATCGGCGGGCATGACCAAGCGTAGCCGCGAAGGGGCCGCTCTACAGTTGGAGAATGAGGGCGGGTCGCCTGCTGGTGGTGCTGGCTTTCGCGGGGGTGCTCGGGCTGCCGTTCCTGGTGCGGGCGCGGGGTGAGCGCGGCGCGCAGGGGAATCCGGGCCCGGGAGCGCGCGGGCCCGCGCCCAGGCTGGTGGTCGTAACGCCGCACGTCGAGCAGATCCGCTCGGAGTTCTCCGGGGCCTTTGCGCGCTGGCACCTCAGGGAATATGGCGCGGAGGTCGCCATCGACTGGCGCGTGCCGGGCGGCACGAGCGACATCATGAAGCAGCTCGAGGCGCAGTACGCCGCGGCCTTCGGCGCGGGACGCATCGGGCTGGCCAAGGGCGGCGCGCCCCGCGCCGACCCCGGGACGGTCGGGTTCGACGCGCTGTTGGGCGGGGGGACATATGAGCACGGCAGGCTCAAGCGGGGAATCGAGGTTGCCGGGCCGGGCGGGGCCCGCACGCGGCTCCCGCTCTCGGTGCCCGCGGGATTCGGGGCGGCGGAGCTGGAGGGGTGGTTCGGCGAGAACCGGATCGGCTCGCAGCCGCTCTACGACCCGGACCAGCACTGGCTGGGCACGGCCCTCTCGGGCTTCGGGATCGTCTACAACCGGCTCGTGCTCGCGGAGCTGGGTCTGGCGGAGCCGCGCGCCTTCGACGATCTGACCGACCCGCGCTATCTCGGCATGCTGGCCCTGGCCGACCCGCGGCAGTCGGGCTCGGTGAGCACCGCGTACGAGTCGATCCTGAGCACGCAGGGCTGGGACCGGGGCTGGCGCACGCTGCGCGAGATGTGCGGGAACGCACGGTACTTCGCCAGCGCCTCCACGCGCCCGCCGATCGACGTGAGCCAGGGAGAGGCGGCGGCGGGCCTGTGCATCGACTTCTATGGGCGCGGCCAAGCGCAGACGGTCATGCGGCCCGGCGAGACGCCGGGGACGTCGCGGGTGGGCTACGTCGACCCGCGCGGCGCCGTGTACATCGACGCCGATCCGGTCTCGATCCTGCTGGGAGGGCCGAACCCCGAGCTGGCCCGGCGGTTCGTGCGTTTCTGCCTCAGCGAGGAGGGGCAGGCCCTGTGGCAGTTCCGTGCGACCGGGTCGGCGGATGGGCGGGGGAACCCGCGCGGCCCGGGCGGTGAGGCGATGGGACCGGTCACGCACGAGCTGCGCCGGATGCCCGCCCGGCGCGTGATGTACGAGAAGTACCTCGGCGCCTTCATCGACCCGGTGAACCCGTTCGAGCTGGCCAGCGAGGTGCCGCCCGCCGGGTGGCGACCGGGCATCGCGCTGGTGATGGGCGCCATGGGGATCGACACCGCCGACGAGTGCCGGGCCGCCTGGGCGGCGCTCGCGCGGGCGCGCGAGGCTCCCGGGTTTCCGCCGGGCGCGCTCCGCGAGATGGAGGGGCTGTTCTACGCCATGCCGCCGCACGCCCTGGCGGATGGACGGGTGCTGACGCTGGGCCCGGGGACGTTCGCCGAGATCTCGGCGGACCTGGGCGGGTGGAAGCACCAGGGGCGGCTGGCCCGGACGCGGATCGCCTACACGACGTTCTTCCGGGACAACTACCGACGCGTGGTCGAGCTTGCGCGCGCGGCGCCCGCCGGCGGCTGAGACTCGGACGCGCTCCCGAGCGCCGCCCGGATCGCGGCGAGCTCGCGCAGCAGCGGCCCGACCTGGTCCAGCGGGAGCATCGAGGCGGCATCGCTCAGGGCCTCGCTGGGGCGGGGGTGGCACTCGAGGAAGACCGCGTGCACACCGGCCGCCACCGCGGCGCGGGCCAGCAGCGGCGCCAGATGGGCGGCCCCCCCACTGACGGTCCCGCCCGACCCCGCGCCCGGACGCTGCGTCGAGTGGGTCACGTCGAAGCAGACGGGGGGCGGCCCGCCGGGCACGTCCAGGGCCATCATCTCGGCGACGCCGAGGAAGTCGTTCACGAGACGGTGGTAGCCAAAGAACGTGCCGCGCTCGGTGAGCATGGCGCTCGAGCATCCGGCCTCGGCGAGCTTGCCGAGCGGGCCGGCCATCTCGGCCGGGGCCACGAACTGGCCCTTTTTCACGTTCACCGCCCGGCCATGGCGCGCGGCGGCGCTCCCGACGGCGAGGAGCAGGTCGGTCTGCCGGCAGAGGAAGGCCGGGACCTGGAGGAGGTCGACCGCGGCGGCGACGGTCTCGGCCTGGGCCGGCTCGTGGACGTCGGTGGTCACCGGGTAGCCCGCGTCGCGCACCTGCCCGAGCCACTCGAGCCCGCGTGCCAGCCCCGGCCCGCGCGGGGAGGTGATGCTCGTCCGGTTGGCCTTGTCGTAGCTGGCCTTAAAGACGTATCCCAGACCGAGGCGTGCGCACGTAGCCCCGACCTCGCCGGCGATGTGGGTGCCGAGCTCCGGACTCTCCAGGACGCAGGGGCCGGCGATGACGGCGAGGGGTCGCCCCGGGCCGATCTCGACGCCGCCGACGGTGCAGACGCGGGGCATGCGCGCAAGGTTAGCGTGCCGGCCCGATGGCCGTGGCGGTCTCGGCGCGGGGCGCCCGAGGCTAGAACGAGCCGAACCAGAGGGTGAGGAACCCGGTCACGTCGGAGGTGCCGACGATGCAGTCGCCGTTGATGTCGCTGACCCGGGTGGCGTTGGTGAGGTCGGCGAACCAGTTGGAGAGGAAGCTGCTGATGTCCGAGGTGCCGACCGAGCCATTGCGATCCCAGTCGGCGGGTGGGAACTGCGGGACGATCTTCAGGACGCGGTTGCCGAAGAGCTCGACGATGTAGAGCTCGCCCGCGGCGTCCTCGGCGATGCCCGCGACGCCGCCGAACGTGGTGATCGTGCCCCCGGACCGGAGGTCCGCGCCGTGCTCGACCAGGTCGGTCGCGATGCCCCCGCAGAGCTTGAAGGACCAGAGCTCGTTGGTGACGAAGTCGGCGAAGAAGTAGCGTCCGCGCCAGCGCGGGATGGCGTTGCCGCGGTAGACATAGCCGCCGGTGACCGAGCGCGAGGCCTGCGGGGTGGGGTGGGCGTACGTGTGGACGGGCATCCAGAGGGCCGGGGAGTTGCAGGTGCACCCGGAGAGCCCGGTGCAGAAGGTGCCCTCCATGCAGCGCCACCCGAGGTTGGCGTTGTTGCCCGCGCCGGGCGGGAAGTAGTTGACCTCCTCCTGCATGTCCTGGCCCACGTCGGCGATGTAGAGCGCGCCGGTGAGTCGGTCGAAGCTGAACTTCCAGGGGTTGCGGAGGCCCAGCATGTAGATCTCGTTGGGCGTGGTCG
This sequence comes from Phycisphaerales bacterium, assembly GCA_035628055.1. Lineage (GTDB taxonomy): Bacteria > Planctomycetota > Phycisphaerae > Phycisphaerales > UBA1924 > DASPKO01. Next base: position 19,353 of record DASPKO010000113.1, on the reverse strand, counting down.
GAGAGCCGGCGTAGGGATTGGAGGGCGGGATGGTGTAGCCCGTCGCGGCCGAGGCGTCGATGCGGAGCATCTTGCCCAGGCGGGTGGTGAGGCTCTGGGCGCGGTTCCCGGGGTCGTTGCCGCTGCCGCCGTCGCCCATCCCGATGTAGAGGAGCCCGTCGGGGCCGAACTGGAGCGTGCCGCCGTTGTGGTTGGCGAAGGGCTGGTCCTCGGTGAAGAGGGTCTCGCCGGTGGTGTTGGCGATGTTCGGATTGGCGCTGGTGGTGTAGCGGGCCACGACGGTGCGGCCACGATCTACGCCGTTGGGGTCCAGCACGCCGCGGGGGACGACGTAGTTGACGTAGAAGCGGCGCGTGATGGTGTAGTCGGGGGGGAAGGCGAGCCCGAGCAGGCCCTGCTCGAGGTTCTGGGTCTGCACGCCGGTGATGGTGAGGAAGGGCGTGGGAAGGAGGACGCCGTTCTCGACCACGCGGATGACGCCGCCACGCTGCACGATGAACTGACGGTTGGGCTCACCCGGCGGTGTGACCATGTGGAGGGGCTGGCTCAGGCCGCTCTTGAAGAGCTCGAGATTGGCATCCTGAGCGTCGGCGGGGCGCGGGGCGGCCGCGAGCGCCAGGGCGGCGCAGGCGATGGCGAGCATGGGGCGCCGGGCACGGATCGGCATGGTGGGTCTCCTTCGGGGCGGCGGTGGCGGGGAAACTGATGGGAGGGGCCTGCCTCCCGGGCCGTGAGGTCAGACGGACCGGGCCAGCCCGGGATGGGCCAAGCCGGCGAGACCGTCTGGGCGGCCGCCGATACGAGTAGGCGCTCCGGGCTGTTCCGGCCAGGCTTGGGCGGTCGGATGGAGCGCGATTCGGGAGGGCTTATAGGGCCTCGAAGCACCTGTTGGCCTGGTGTGGCCAGGTTCAGTGACCGGGCGCGGGAGGCGAAGGGCCCGCGCCCGGCGCCTCGGCCAGCTCCCGGGCCCGCTTGAGCCAGCGCTCGGAGCCCGCGTGGTCGCCCTTGGCCTGGTGGAGCTCGGCGCGCCGCATCGCCAGCGCGGGGTCGTCCGGGGCGTCGGCCTGGGCCCGGATCATCGCATCCAGGGCCGCGTCGAGGTCGCCGTTGACGGCGTGCAAGGCGGCCAGGTCGTGCAGGACCGCGGCGCGGTGCGGGGGCTGGACCGTCTCGGCGGCGCGTGCCAGCATCGCGCGTCCCTCCTGGGGCTTGCCGAGCTGGGCGAGGGCCCGGGCGGCGTCGCGGATCACCGCGTAGTCGCGGTGGTCGGCGGCGAGGGCCAGCTCGGCGGCCCGGGCGGCGAGTTCGAGAGCCCGCACGTTGTTGCCGGAGGCGGAGACGAAGATCGCGGCGTGCATGTGCGTGCGCGCGCTGCCGGCGAGCGTCTCGTGCGCCAGGGCCCGGTCGTAGAGCGCGACGGCCTGGTCGAGGCGGCCGGTCTCGGCGAGGCGCTGCGCGACGACGAAGCGGACGCCCACGAGCCCGGGCGTCGCCTCGAGAAGCTCGAGCAGGCGGGCCTCGATCTGCTCGGGGGCGGTCCGCCGGGCCGCCATGATCTCCGCGAGCCCGAGCACCCACTGGTCCTCGGGCGTGCCGTTGCGGATGGCGCGGAGCAGGTGATGCTCGGCGGCGGCGAGGTCGCGGGCGACGGCGGAGAGGTAGGCGAGGCGGACGTCGAGAGCGGGACGGAGCTGCCAGCCCCAGCCGCCGTCGGAGACCGGCCCGCCGCGGCGGTAGAGGGCGATGGCGCGCCGGGCCGCGGCGGCCTGGCCGGGGTCGGGCGTGTAGCCGGGCGCCAGGGTGGCCTGCATGGGCACGGTCACGAGCTCGTCGACCAGCCCGGCGCGCCACAGGGTGGCCCGAACGGTGCCGCTCCAGGCGGCCGAAGCGAGGAGCAGAACCGCCCCGGCCGCGAAGACGGCCCCGGTGGGGCGCCAGCGTCCCTTGAACTTGAGCTGGAGGCTCTGCACGCGCACGCTGGGGTCGCGAGCCAGCCGCCACAGCTTCCAGGCGCCGAACGTCCCGATGCTCGCCAGGCCCATGGCCATCAGGAGCGGGACTTGATTGAGCATGCCCCGGAAGGCGAGCACCAGGGCCAGGAAGACCAGCGCCAGCGCGAACTCCTCCGGCCAGGTGAGGTCGTAGACGCGGCGCGCGGGGCGGGTGCCCGCGGGGGCGACCGGGCCGGGAACCGGGCTGGCGGCCCGGGCCCGGGGCTTGGCCAGGACGGCCGGGCGACCCAGGCCGACGTAGAGCGCGTCCTTCGGGCAGACGGTGACGCAGTCGAGGCACTTCATGCAGCCGGGATCGACGACCATCCCGAAGTCGCGCACTTCCTGGTGGACGCGAACGTTGCTGGTGCAGACCGCGGTGCAGTGCCCGCACCCCTCGCAGGCGTCGGTGACGCGGATGCGCACGGGAGCGAGCTTGTCCACCGGCGCGAAGAAGCCCCCGTACGGGCAGCCATAGGTGCAGAACCCCTTGGATCCCAGGAAGTAGACGACCGCGAAGCCGCAGATCGCCAGGAACGGGATCGCGACGTACCACGGGGGGAAGGTCCCCCAGAAGTCCTCTTTGATGAACTCCGTGCTCCACCCCGGCCAGGAGGGAACCTCGCCCAGGTAGACGCGGACGCGATGCCAGCCGATGCCGGCAGCCTCAAGGGCCGGGCGGAGGGCGAGGCGCTTGAACGTGGGCCAGGCGAACATGTACAGGGCCAGCACGAGGGGCGCGAAGACCAGGACCCGCGAGCGGAAGGGCTTGGGATGGACGCCGAGGCGACGCATCATCCAACTGCAGAGGTCCTGCAGGGCGACGACGTGGCAGGCCCACCCGCAGAACCAGCGTCCCAGCAGGAGGGTGGAGAGGATGGCCAGCGCGAAGAAGACGAAGCCGGCGTTGATGGCGCCGGTCTCGAGGGTGTACATGGACTCGGAGGGTTCGACGGGCGAAACCGTGGACCCGGCCCAGCGCCAGTAGACGATGTGGGCCGCGATGGCCACGTGCACGCCGAGGAGGACCAGGGCGCGCCACAGACCAACCCGGGAGCGCGCGATCGGGCCATGAGAACGCCGCGGCGCGGGCGGGTCGCCGGCCGCTCCTGGCGCCCCCAGAACCGGCAGGCTTAGGGAGAGGGCCGGGCTGGCGCTCCTGGAGAGGGGCGCAGCGACGCGGCCGCCCCGCGAAGCCGAGCGACACCCCCCCGAGCTCGTTCCCCCTGCGCCTGGCATGTGAAGAACGGTACGCGGGCGAGCGCCGATTAGATCGGTTTTCCAGGGCAAGAACCCGGCGTCACCGTGGCACGGTCAGCCCGCTGAGTCAGCCCTCGAGGCTGAGCGTCTCGGGGCCGGTGGGCGCGGCGCCCGGGGCTGCGGCGGGGCCGTGTGGGCCCGCGGCGGCGCTCCGCTCGGTCTCGATCTGGGCGCAGAGCATGCGCCAGGTCTGGCACTCATATTCGAGGAGCTCGATGACCTCGTCGGCGGCGGCGGTGTCGCGCTCGAGGTTGGCGGTCAGGAGCCGCGTGTAAAGGTAGGTGTAGAGCGAGCCGACGCGCCCGCAGAGCTCCGGGTTCACGTCCGGGCGCATGGAGTTGATGAGCTCGACGAGGATGTTGCGGCACTGCGAGAACCCGAGGAAGGACTGCTCGGGGTTGTCGGCGGCGAGCCCCTCGCGGCCCTGCCGGGCGAACTTCAGGGCCCCGTCGAGCAGGAGCATGCGCAGCTCCTGCGGGGAGGCGGTGAGCACCTTGGTGCGCAGGTACGCGTTGACGGGTGGGGCTTCGGTGGGCATGGACCGGTCTTATCGGCGTGGGGGCGGTCCGGCTTAATCAACGCAGCGGCCGGATCAGTCCGAGGGCGCCCTGCTGCGACTGCAGCCCCCCGATCGCGCGCTCCATGGCGAGGAACTGACGCTCGAGGACGACGCGGCGCTGCTCGAGGCGGGCGTCGAGCTCCTTGATGCGGGCCTGCTGGGCCTTGATCTGGGTGTCGAGGGCGTCGGTCCGCTGCTTGAAGACGCCCCCCGCCGTCGTGACATACCGCTCGGCGAGCTGGGCCACCTGCTCGACGACTCCGAGGGAGGTGAAGGCCTCCGGGTCGGTGTTGAGCACGCTGATGCCGGGCGCGACCTCGATGTACTCGGGATGGTCCGCCCGGATCTTGGCGGCGAAGAGGTCGGCCACGGCCTGCGGATCGGCGTCGATGGCGGCGCGGAGCTCGTCGGTCTGGATCTCGATCTGCCCGCCGGAGGTGATCTTCAGCCCGACGTCGAAGAGGCTCTGGTACGCGCCCGCGACACCGATGGCCCGCGACTGGATGACCCCGAAGAGCTCGGAGCGGAGCTGCTGGGCGGTCGAGTCTCCGAAGAGCGGGCCCTTGCGCTGACTCTCGGCGTCGTAGACGCTCAAGGCCCCGATGCGGGCGACGAGGTCGTTGAAACCCGCCACGAACTCCTTGACCGCGGTCTCGATGGCGGCAAGGTCGCGCGTGACCGAGACCGTGACGGGGTCCTCGGCGGGGGCGGTCGCGGTGATGGAGACGCCCGGGACGATGCCATCGAAGAGGTTGGTGGTGCTGGAGAGGAGCACGGCCCGGGCGGCATCGCCCGAGCCGTAGAACAGGCGGGCGTCCTGGCCCTCGGAGATGGTCTGGAGGTTGAGGTCGAGCCCGGCCGTATCGAGCGTGAACCGGCCCGCGGTGCCCGTGCGCGCGCTCGTGAGCGCGAGGCGGAACGGGGTGCTCGCCGAGCCGTCGGAGATGATGCTGGCGGTGACGCCCACCTTGGCGTCGTTGATCTTCTGCATGACGCCCTGGAGCGTGTCGCCCGCCGAGAAGGCGACGGTGCGCTCCATCGAACCATCGATGGTGTTCTGGGCGCCGGTGCCCGCGGCCTCGCCGACCAGGTTGAGGGCCTTGCCCGCCGCGCCCGAGGTGTCGCGGACGCGGATCTTGAAGGACCCGGCGCCGGCCGCGTCCTCGTAGAGCAGGATGCCGTCGCCGCGGTCGTTGACGCGGGCCCGGACGCGGGTGGGGCGGGAGTTGATCAGGTCGATGACGTCGCCGATGGTGCGGTGCGAGGCGGTGACCGAGACGGTGGCGGAGACGCCGGTGGAGTCGGTGACCTCGAACGAGCCGGTGCCGATGCCCGCGCCCCCGTTGAGCGAGGCGAGCGCCGTCGAGGCGGCGATGTAGCGGTGCTGGAGCCGGTCGCTGGCGAGGGTCGAGGCGGCGACTCCGGCGGGGTCGGTGTCGAGACCGAGCGCGATGGCCCCCGCGCCCGCGACGATAAGATTTCCGGTGGGGCTGGCGGTGTGGTCGGTCAGCACCAGGCCGGTGCCGGTGGCGTCGAGGCCGGCGGTGATGAGGCCCCCGGTGCCGGCGGAGAAGGCCGCGAGGATGTCCGAGACGGACGACCCGGTCGGCACCGTGAAGGAGTGGACGGTCCCGTCGCGGGCGGTGATGGAGAAGGCCCCGTCGGCCAGGCCGGAGCCGCCGAGCAGATTGCTGGCGAGGGTTGAGTTGAGCCCGGCCAGGAGCCGCCGGCCGGTGATGGTGGCGGAGGCGACGTCGGCGGCGAGGCCCAGATCAGAGGCCGCGGTCGAGCCCGAGGCGTTCTGAACGATGAAGTTGCCGGCCCCGCCGGTGGTGTCGGTGAGGGTCAGGCTGCGCCCGTCCGCGCCGACGGCGGCGGTGACGGCCCCGGCGGTCTGGGCGGCGATGCGGTCGATCACGCCCTGGACATTGGCGACCGCGGCCGCGGTGACGGACCCGTCGGCGGCGTACATGGCGCCGATGTCGATGCTGTGCGTCACGCCGTCGCGGGTGGTGATCGTGAAGTCCGGGGTGCTGGAGCCGGCGGCGGAGTTGGTGCGGACGCCGTTGCCGTCGTTGAGGCTGGCCAGCGCCGTGGAGCCACCCAGGGTGTAGATCGCCGCGCCGGTGAGGGAGGCGGCGCCGGGCCCGGCGGCGGAGCCGGCGATCCCCAGGCTGGCCGCGGTGGTATCGCCGACGGCGCTGGCGATGGTCATTGTGCCCGTGCCGCCGACGGCATCGGTGATGACCAGGCGATGGTCGCTGACCGAGGCGGTGACCCCGGCGCCCGCGGAGTTGATCTTGGCGAGGACCTCGCCGATGGTGGCGGCGCGGGAGAGATCGACGGTGGTCCCGGTTCCCGCCGAGTTGGTGATGATGAGGCGCCCGCGCGAGACGCCCGCCCCGCCGTTGAGCTGGTCGAGGGGGGTATCGCGGTCGAGGCGCCCGGCCTCGGGCTCGAAGGTGAAGCTGGTGGCGCCGACGCCGGTCGCGTCCCGGTCGGAGAACCCCCGCGAGAGGAGCTGGCGGGTGCTCACGACCCGGTCGACGAGGAAGGCGTAGGCCCCCGGGGCGGCGCCCGGCTGGGCCGCGGCGGTGAGGGCCTCGGGGTTGGAGCTGGTGGCCGCCGAGGCCTGGAAGGTCTTCTTGGTGTTGAACGCGGCGGCGAGCGTCTTGAGCGTGGTGGCCTTGGTGCGCAGGTCGAGCAGGGCGGTCTGCTGGCCCTGGAGCTGGATAACACGCCGCTGGATGAGCTGCTTGGGGCGGCCCTGGACGGCCAGGAGCTGCTGGATGAGACTGGCGGTGTCGATGCCGGAGAAGAGCCCGACGCTGCTGCTGATGCCGCTCATGTGGCGCTGCTCTCCGGGACGCGCCGGCTTACGAACCGGCCGGGCGCGGGGCCCGGACCGTGCCGGCCACCCGGGCGGGGCTGGCCCGGAGCGCGTCCCACCGGGCCGGACGCAAAGCCTGTGCCCGGGGCTGATCGAGTCCTCGGCGGCGCAGCTCGAGCAGGTCGAGCATCCAGCCGCGCAGCACGCGGTGGAAGATCTCCTCGGGCTGGTAGGGCAGGGCGGGTGGGTGCATGGCGCGGGCCTTGTGAGGGATCGGCACGGGGTGCCGGCGGACTGCTGAGCAAGTCACGGGCCGGCGGGCGTCGGCAAAAACCGCGCGTCGGCACCGTCCGAACCGGTCTGCATCGGGTCATTCCCGCACTCGGTTGAGCCGATATCGCCCCGGCGCCCTACAACCCCTCCGCCCGCACCCCTCACCACACGCCGCATGTACAGCGTCCCTTCCTTTGCGCGACACGGCAGCGCGGCCCTCGGGCTGGCGCTGTGCGTGCTCGGAGGGCTCGGCCTCGCGGCGGCCCTCGCGGCGGCGCCGACCCCGGTCTTCATGGTGCTGTTCCAGGGCGTGATCGTGCTGGCCGGGGTGACCGCGCTGGCGCTGTGGCGGCGGCGCGCGAGCCCGGGCCCCGGCGTCGCGCTGGCGGGGGTGGGCGGTTCGGCGGCGGTCGCGGCGCTTCTGTCCTATGTCTCGGTCCGGCACAGCATGGCCGCGACGGCGGGCCGGTTGTGGGCGGCCGAGGAGGCCTGCGCCGGCGGACTGCTCCTGCTTGCCGGAGTCGTCGTGCTGGCGCGGTGCGGGCCCCGGGACGTCGGGCGGGTCGTGGCCGGGGTCGGGCTGGGGTGCCTGGGCCTGGCCCTGGTAGGCGCCGGCTGGTGGTGGCGGTCGGCGATCCTGGGGCTCCCGGAGCTGGGCGTGCTGGCCGTGGCCGCCTTCGGGTTCGTCACGCTCACGGTGCTGGCGTCCGCCTCGGTCCATCTGGTGATCGAGGGCCTCTCCGGGGCGGCCAGGCCGGAGCGGCCCGCTCCCGGCGCGGGTTCCGAGTCCGCCGGGCATGGTCCCTGACGCCGCCGCGCCGCGCCGGCTCCGTACCATGCTCGCTCAGTGGCCCGCAAGACCGCCAGCAAGTCCGCGCCCAAGAATCCCCGCGCCGGCGGGGGGACCGCGGACCGAGCGGGGTCCCCCCCCACGGCCACGCCGGCCGGGCTGCACCGCCCTGGAACGGATCCCGCGCGGCAGATTCCGCGCCTCGGGGACGTGCTCGGGCAGTCGGCGGCGCTGGCGGCACTCGGCGGGGCGCTCGCCAGCGGCCGGGTCCACCACTGCTGGATCTTCTCCGGGCCCGCGGGGGTCGGAAAGTTCACCGCGGCCCTGGCCTTCGCGGCGGTGCTGCTCGACCCGACCAGCCGGCCCGCCGACGACGGCCTGTGGAGCCCGGAGCCGCAGTCGCCGACGCAGCGCCTGCTGCTGGCCGGGACGCACCCGGACCTCCACATCATCACCAAGGAGCTGGCCGCGATCAGCCGGGACGACCGGACCCGACAGTCCAAGCAGCGGACCATCCCGCTGGACGTGCTGCGCGAGTTCCTGATCGAGCCCTCGGGGCGCACGCGGGGCGCGAGCACCGGGGACGGGGCGTTGGCCCAGAAGGTCTTCATCGTCGACGAGGCCGAGCTGCTCCGCGACGGTCAGAACACGCTGCTCAAGACCCTCGAGGAGCCGCCGGTCGGCACGGTGCTGATCCTGGTGACGGCCTCGGAGGAGGCGCTGCTGCCGACGGTGCGGAGCCGGGCGCGCCGCGTCGGGTTCACCGCGCTCGACGAGCCGGCGCTGCGCGCCTGGTACGAGCGCGCGGGCATGCCGCGCGACGAGGTCCAGCGCGAGTGGCTGATGCGCTTCGGGTGCGGCTCCCCGGGCTGGATCGCCTCGGCGGTGGCGAGCAACCTGTATGGCTGGGAAGGGGTTCTCGGCCCGGGCCTGCGCGAGCTGGCGGCGGGCCGGTTCCCGCTGGGGCTGGGGAGCGAGCTGGCCAAGCTGGTCGAGGAGCGTGCGGCCGAGAGCGTGCGCGCCAGCCCGGACAGCAGCAAGGAGGCCGCGACGGCGGCGTGGGCGGGGCGCCTGCTGGGCCTGGTCGCGGAGCACCTGCGGCTGATGCTGCGCCAGGCCGCCGGCAAGGGGGCAGAGGTTGCCTGGCATCTGGCGGGGATCGACCTCGTGACCGCGGCGGCGGGGCAGGTCGGGGCGAACGTCTCCCTCCCGCTCGTGACCGAGAGCCTGGTGGCGCAGCTCGCCGCGGCGCCGCGCCAGAGAACCTGAGCCGCCGCCACCACCGAGTACGTCCTGGGCCGAGCGGCACACGCCACGGGCCGGGGCTCGGGTCCGGAGGCCGGGCACTATCATCGCCGTCATGTTTCCCCGCCGCCCCACACGCCAGGTTCGCGTCGGCGATTCCCGCACGGGGATCGTGCGCCTTGGGGGGGGTCTGCCGGGCGCGGATGGCGCGCCGACCGAGCCGGCCCCGGTGAGCGTGCAGAGCATGACCGCGGGGGCCACGCACGACGTGGACCGCTGCGTGACGGAGATCAACCGGCTGGCCGCGGCGGGGGCCGACCTCGTGCGCGTGGCGGTGCCGGAGCGGAAGGACACGCAGGCGCTCGCGGAGATCATCGCGCAGACCCGGGTCCCGATCGTGGCCGACGTGCACTTCCACTACCGCCGGGCACTGGAGGCGGTGGAGGCGGGAGTCCACAAGATCCGCCTGAACCCCGGCAACATCCAGGACCGGGGCGAGGTCAACCAGGTGATCGAGGCCTGCAAGGCCCGGGGCATCCCGATCCGCGTGGGCGTGAACGAGGGGTCGATCGTCGAGCGGCGCGACAAGCAGAAACGGCAGCGCGAGCTGGCGGCGGTCTTCGGGGCGCACCCGCGCGGGCAGATGCTCGCGATCATGGTCGCCAAGCTCGAGGAATACCTCGACATCTTCCGCGAGCGCGACTTCCACGACGTGGTGATCAGCGCCAAGAGCATGGACGCCGCCCTGGTGATCGACGCCTACGCGCAGATCAGCGAGCGCTTCGACTACCCGCTGCACCTCGGCGTCACGCACGCCGGGCCCAGGGAGACGGGCGCCATCCGCAGCGTGGCGGCCCTGGGGGCGCTGCTGGCCCGCGGGGTCGGCGACACCATCCGCATCTCGTACGCCAGCGACCCGGTGCACGAGGTGGAGGACGGGCTCGAGCTGCTCTGGTCGCTCGGGCTGCGGACGCGTCGCGGGGCGGACCTCATCGCGTGCCCGACGTGCGGGCGCATCCAGGTGGACCTCTTCACGCTGGTGCAGGACGTGCGCCGCGAGCTGGCCGAGAAGGTGACCGTGCCGATGAAGGTGGCGGTGATGGGGTGCGTGGTCAACGGCCCCGGGGAGGCCGAGGGCGCCGACGTGGCGGTCTTCGCCGGCGACCGGCGCGGGATCATCTACGTGCAAGGGGAGCGCGTCGCCAACGTGCCCGAGGAGGAGGTCCTGCGCCGGCTGCTCGCCGAGTGCCTCGGGCTGCAGGCGCGCGTCGAGCGCGGGGAGGCGCGGCTGGGGGAGAAGAGCGTGCGCGTGGTCCCGCCGGATCCGCTCGGGGAGCTCGGGAGCGGGCTGGAGAAGATCGCGGCCGGAGGGGTCGAGCGCGCCGCCCGCCTGACGGTGGCGGGACGGGCCAGGGGGGCGTGAGGGGCCGGCAACTTCGCCGTCGCACTGCCGACATCGAGCGACGTGCCGCGTACGAGGAGCGGGACCGTACGAGAGTTCGCGCAAAAAGAAACCCCGACGATCGCCGGGGTTTTCGACTGTTCCCGAGCCGTCTTCGGCAAAGCGGGCGACCGGGATCGAACCGGCGACATTCAGCTTGGGAAGCTGACGTTCTACCGCTGAACTACGCCCGCGGCGTGCACCTGTGCACCTCGCGCAAACTCTAGCCACGCGCCGGGCAGGGGCAACCCCGCCCCAGCCACTTTGCCCCGCCCGGCCGCCACCAAACTCTCGGGTCGGGGCCCGGCACGCGACCTCCACGGCCCGGCGGGCAGCGAGGCGCGCACGGCCGGCCGGGCACGGCATCCCGCGTCACTCATCGGCCAGCTCGTAGGCCTCGCCCCGCGGGGCCTCGGGTATGACCTGGCCCTTGGATCCGGGCTTGGGGGTGGGCGGGGCGGTCCCGACGCCGGGCACGGTCGCGGCGCCGCTCTGCCCCGGGCGCGGGCCGCGCGCCGCCGCGGCGACCTGCCCGGCTACGGACTGCGACATCGCGGCCTCGCGGCGTGCGTCTCTTTCCAGGGCCCGCTCCGCCTCCTCCTGCTCGCGCTGCTTCACCCGTCGCTCGCGCTCCTCCGCGGTGATGTGGTTCACGACGGCCCACTGGGCGACGCTCCAGAACTGCCGGCGGGCATTGATGGAGATCCACAGCGGGACGATGCAGAGGACAATGGTCAGGAAGGCCACGACCAGCAGGAAGGGCGCGAGCACCGAGTCCAGGAGACTCGCGAACCTCTGGGCGCCCCAGGCGCCGACGTGCGCGGCCACGGGGAGCCAGGCCGGCTCGAGCAGGACCGCCAGCCGGAGCGCGTCGAGCTGTCCGGTGTCGTCGGCCCAGTCGGCCAGGTGCTGCTGGTAGAGGTTGACCGCCACGAGGCCCAGCAGCGCCACCAGCGCCAGGCCCAGCCCGGCCCACCAGGCCAGGTCGCTCCCCGTGCGCACGTGGAGCACGCCCAGGGCCGCGGCGGGCGCCCAGCAGGCCTGGGTGATCCGGGCGAGCAGGCGCGGCCAGAACCATTCCCTGGCCGAGTCGGCCTGGGACAGACCTGTCAGCGGCCGGGCCCGCGTTACCAGCACGACCCCCAGCCACCAGACCGCGCCCGCCACGGCGCCGACGATGAGCGGGGCGGGCTCGGCGCGGTCGTGCCAGAGCCACCACATCCACGAGATCACCAGCGTGATGAAGCCGGCGAGGTAGAAGTGCGTGCCCAGGGCGAGCGTGCGCAGGTAGCCCAGCGGGGCATAGATCATGTTCTGATCGGACAGCGACCCCGGCCGCTTGGGCCGAATGGGCCGCCCGCACTCCGGGCAGTTCTCCGAGACCTTGAGTCCCTTGAGGTTGTAACCGCAGCGCACGCACGCCCGATCGGTACCGACATACGGGGCGTCGGCCGGGGGCCTGAGGCGGGGGCCGGGCTGCTGCACGGGCGGAGTGTACGGGCGGGGCGCCGGGCCCGGTCGGCGCGGGAGAGCCCGCTGGCGCTGGGCCCGCCGCCGGTCCGATGTAGCGGTATGGCAGTGACGCTCGACGGGGAGGCCCTGGCGGTTGGCGGCCCGACACTGGGCGACGCGCTCGACGCCGCGGGCCGCGCCGCGTCGCAACGGCGGCGCATCGTCGTGGAGGTCCTGGTCGATGGGGCCGCGCTCGCGGACGACGCGCTGGCGGGCGAGGCGCGCGCCCGGCCGATCGAGGCCTCGGACGTCCGGCTGATCTCCGCCGAGCCGCGGGCCCTCGTGCGTGGCGCCCTGCTCGAGGTCCACCGCGAGCTGGGGCACGTGGGGGAGGCACAGCGTCAGGTCGCCGGCCTGGCCCGGGGTGGGCACCTCGGCGAGACGCTCGCCGCGCTCGCCCCCCCGCTCGAAGCCTGGAACCGGGCCCGGCGTGTGGTGGAGTACGCGACAACGATGCTGGATTGGGACCCTGGGGCGACTCCCGAGGGCCCGGGGGAGGGGACGATCTCCGCGGCGGCCGACATGCTGGCGACCCGCCTGGGCGAGCTCAAACGGGCGATCGAGCTGGGAGACGCCTCGGGCCTGTGCGACTCCCTGGAGTATGACCTGCCGGAAGAGGCCGAGCGGTGGCGTATGCTCCTTCTCGCCCTGGCCGAGCTCGCCGGGCGCGGCGCGTCTCCGTCGGCCCCCGCGGCCGCGTGCGGCGGCGAGCGCTGAATCGCGGCTCGCGCGAGGTCGGGACGTGGCGGTGGGAAAGACGGCGCAGGCCAAGAAGATCGACGGGCTGCTGGACAAGGCCCAGCGCGAGCTGGCGGGGGGTCGCGTCTTCGACGCGCAGACCCTGGCGGCGCAGGCCCTCGAGGCCTGCTTTCTCGAGCTGGATTACGAACGCATGGGCCGGGGGGTGCCGGTCCTTGCCGCCGCGCGGGCCCAGCGGCGCGAGGCGGCGCTCAAGGCGGGGGTGGCTCCCGACCCGGGTCCCGATCTGGCGGCCGGCGGGCTGAGCGCCGGGTGTTATCTCGTCAGGCCGCCGCGGGTGGGCGTCGACGGGCGGGCGCTGCGCGAGGCCGGGGACCTGGCGGAGGTTCCCGTGCTGGTCGTCGTGCGGGAACCGACCACGGCGCAGGGCCTGTGGCCGATCGTCGCGATCGGGCCGGTCACGATCCGCACGCGTGTCGACCCGCCCAAGGGCGGGGGCACGCGGGACGATCTCGGGGTAGCGCCCCCGGTCTCGTGGTTCCGGTCCGCGATCGACGCGCTCACCGAGACGGCGCTGGCGCAGGTGCGGGCCGAGGCGGCCGCGGCGGCGCGGGTGGAGCATCTGTACCTCCGGGTGCAGGCGCACCCAGATTCGGACGCGCTGCACGCGGCTCTTGGGGAAGCATGCGCCCAGGCGGCCCGCGAGCCCAGGGCGGCCCCGCGGCCGCGCCTCCCCAACTTCCTGGAGGGAGAGGACGACGAGCTGGGCTGAGCCCCGGCCGGGGCGGCGTTCGGCGGTACGCTGCGCCGCGCGTGCCCAAGACCTTCGACCAAGCCGTCTGCATCCGCCACTGGGACTGGAGCGAGACCAGCCAGACGGTCTCGCTCCTGGCGCGTTCCCACGGCCTGCTCCGCGCCCTGGCCAAGGGCTCGCGCCGGCCCAAGGCGCCGTTCTCCGGGGGCCTGGAGCTGCTGACACTGGGCCGCGCCGGGCTCATCGTCAAGCCCGCCACCGAGCTGGCGCTGCTGACCGAATGGGACCTGCAGGAGATTTTCCCGGCCCTGCGGACCTCGCTCCGGGCGCACCACGCCGGGCTCTACTTTGCCGACCTTACCCACCACGCGCTGGTCGACCGGGACCCGCACCCGGCGCTCTTCGACGCGCTGGTGACGGCCCTGCGCGGCCTGGCCGAGCCCGGCAGCGTCGCGACCGCCCTCCTGCGCTACCAGTGGTCGGTCCTCGTGGAGACCGGGCACCGGCCGGTGGTGGGGGCCGACGCCGCGACCGGCGAGCCCCTCCGCCCCGCCGCGGTCTATCGCTTCCGGCCAGAGCTCGGAGGGCTGGTGATGCCCACGGGTGGGTCGGCGCCGGGCTGGCCGGTGCGCGCGCAGACGGTTGCGGTGCTCCGGGGCCTGGAGGGGGGCGGGCCGATGGAAGGTCCGGCCGAGAGCGTTGACCGGGCGAACCGGCTGCTGGCCTCGTGCCTGCGCTACGTGCTGGGCCGAGAGCCGCGCACCATGCCCCTGCTCTTTGGCAACCGTCTGCCCCGCTGAACGTTCTGATCCGATAAATCGGGGTCCCGCAAGGTCGGACCGATTCGGACCGATGAAGGCCGGACGCCCGCGCACGGACGCTCGGGCCGTCGCCCCATGAACCCAGACATCCTCGAGAAGGTGCTCTCCTGCTCGCGGCTGCCCAGCCTGCCCGCCGTGGCGGCCCGCATCCTCGAACTGGCCGCGGACCCGGAGACGTCCGCGCGGCAGTTGGCGGCAGAGGTCCAGCACGACCAGGCCCTCGCGGCCAAGCTGCTGCGCACCGCCAACTCGGCGTTCTACGGCCTGGGCAAGCCCTGCTCGACCCTGAACCAGGTCGCGGTGGTCCTGGGGGTTCACGGCGTCAAGACGCTGGCGCTGGGCTTCTCGCTCGTGTCGGCGCTCGACCCCGAGGCGGGCGGCACCTTCGATTACGAGTCCTACTGGCGGCGGGCCCTGTACACCGGGATCGGGGCGCGCTCGCTGGCGCGGCGCGCAGGACTGGCCAAGGCCGAGGAGTGCTTCCTGGGCGGCCTTCTCCAGGACGTGGGGATGATCGCCCTGCACCAGGCGCTCGGGGAGTCGTACGACGAGCTGGTCCGCCGCGCGGGCGCCGATCATCGGGCGCTCCCGAACCTCGAGGTCGCGGTCCTCGAGGTGCACCACGCCGACATCGGCGCGCTGCTGGGACGGCGCTGGAAGCTTCCCGAAGAGCTGGTGATGCCCATCAAGTATCACGAGCGGCCGACGGCGGCCCCGGCGGCGCACACGGGGATCGTCCGGTGTGTCGGGCTTGGCAACATCGCCTCCGACGTGCTGACCGCCGCCGAGCCCGCCGGCCCGCTCACGCGCTTCTTCTCCCGCGCCGAGCAGTGGTTCGGCCTCACCCGCGAGCAGGCCGAGGACGTGCTCCGCGAGGTGACCTCCGCGGCGACCGAGGTCGCGGCGCTCCTCCAGATCTCCACCGGAGCGCTCGCCGACGCGGGGCAGGTGCTCCGCCTGGCGCAGCAGCGCCTCCTCTCGCTCACCCGCCCGGCGCGGGCTTCCGGCCCGGCCCCGGCGATTCCGGAGCCCGTCCAGCTCGGGGCCGCCGAGTTTCAGCTCGTTCTGGCCGACAGGCTCCAGGGAGCGCTGACCCGCGGGGAGACGGTCTCGGTCGCGCTCGCGGAGCTTCGGCCCGGCACGGACGGGCCCGGGCAGGCCGCCCCGGACCTCGCGGCCTTCGACCGCGTCGCCCGGGCCATCGCGCAGATCATCGCCCCCAACGCCGGCCTCGTGGGCACGCTCTCGGCCACCCGCCTGGGTCTCCTGCTGCCCGGCGCCGATCGCCTCGCGGCGGCGCGGCTGTGCGAGCTCGCCCGGACCCGCGGCGGCCTGGCGGCGCAGGACCCGGACGGCGCTCCCGCGTCGCGCGGGACCGTTCCCCACCTGGCCCTCGGACTCGTGACCCTGGACGCCGCGACCGCGGCCCAGCTCGGCTCACTCCCGCGGCTGCTGGCCGCCTGCGAGCAGGCGATGATGGCCCCGCACGGGTCGGCCGGGACCTCGGTGGGTCCCTCCAAGGCCGCCGCGTAGCCGCGCCCGACCGCCCCGACGCCCTCCTCTTCCGCTCTAGAATCTCCGCCCGGCGCGGAGCGGTCTCCACGTCGCGCGCCCGGTCGCGCCCTTGGCGCGGAGAGAGGTCCCATGATCTGCGAGTTCACTCCCGCCAGCGACTTTGTCCCGGCGAATCTCGACGCGACCTCGTGGGAGGAGCTGCGTCCGCTCTACGAACAGCTCCTGGCCCGTCCGTTGAACAGCGCGGAGGACCTGGAACGGCTCCTGCTGGACCGGTCCGAGCTCGACGCCGCCGCCAGCGAGGCCGGGTCCATCCTGTACATCAACATGACCTGCCGCACCGACGACCCGGCGACCACGCGCGCCTATCTCGACTTCGTCGAGAACGTCCAGCCGCGGCTGAAGGAGACCGGCTTCGAGCTGGACCGCAAGATCGTGCAGAGTCCGCACGCCGCACGCCTGGACCCGGACCGCTACCGCGTGCTCCTGCGCGACCTGCGCGTGGGGGTGGAGATCTTCCGTCCCGAGAACGTCCCCATCGAGACCGAGCTGGCCAAGCTCGAACAGGAGTACCAGGCGATCTGCGGGGCGATGACCGTCAGCTTCCGCGGCGAGGAGAAGACGCTTCCGCAGATGAACCGGTACTTCGAGGAGCCGGACCGGACCACCCGCGAGGAGGCGTGGCGGCTGGTGTGGGAGCGGCGCTTCCAGGACCGGGAGCGGGTCGAGGCGCTGTACGAGACCATGATCGCCAAGCGGCACCAGGTGGCGATGAACGCGGGCTTCTCCAGCTACCGCGACTACGTGTTCAAGGCCAAACGGCGCTTCGACTACACGCCCGAGACCTGCCACCAGTTCGCCGCGGGCGTGGAGCAGGTCGTCGTGCCCGCGCTGCGCCGGCTCAATCACGAGCGCCGCGACGCCCTCCAGCTCGACCGCCTTCGCCCGTGGGACCTGGCGGTGGACGTCAAGGGCCGGCCCGCGCTCCGCCCCTTCGAGACCGCCGACGAGATGGTCGCCAAGACCCGCCGGGTCTTCCGGCGCCTCGACCCGACGCTGGGCGAGCTCTTCGACTCGCTCTGCGGCGGGGGTTGTCTGGACCTGGATTCGCGCAAGGGCAAGGCCCCGGGGGGGTACCAGTCCAACCGCGACCGCGTGCGCCAGCCCTTCATCTTCATGAACGCCGCGGGCGTGCAGCGCGACGTTGAGACCATGGTGCACGAGGCCGGGCATGCCTTCCACGCCCTGCTCTGCCGGCGCGACCCGCTGCTCGCCTACCGCTCGGAGATCCCGCTGGAGTTCGCGGAGGTGGCGTCGATGAGCATGGAGATGGCGACCCATCACCTGCTCGACGAGTTCTACCAGAGCCCCCAGGACGCGGGTCGGGCCGTGCGCGTCCACCTGGAGCAACTGGCGACGATCCTTCCGTGGATCGCCACGATCGACCAGTTCCAGCACTGGGCCTACACGCACCCCATGCACAGCCGCGCGGGGCGGCGCGACACCTGGGTGGGGCTCAACGCCCGGTTCGGGCCCGCGGTGGACTACTCGGGGCTGGAGCCGTACCTCGACATGTCCTGGCAGCGCCAGCTCCATCTCTTCGGAGCCCCGTTCTACTACATCGAGTACGGGATCGCCCAGCTCGGCGCGCTCCAGCTCTGGCTGAACTTCCGCCGCGACCCGGCCCAGGCCCTCGACGCCTACAAGCGTGCCCTGGCCCTGGGAGGGTCGCGCCCCCTGCCGGAGCTCTTCGAGGCCGCCGGCCTGGAGTTCGACTTCGGCCCGGCGATGATCGAGCGGCTCTGGGGCGAGGTGGACCGCGAGCTGGCCAGTCTCCCCGCCTAGCGACCGGCGCCCGGGCACGCCCGGGCCGCCTCTACAGTTGCTCATGCCCCCCATCACCATCGCCAACCTTGTCAACGGGGCGCTGGTGCCGCCTCCACGCGGCGAGGATCTCGAGGTTCACAACCCCGCGACGGGCGAGGTCCACGCCCGCGTCCCCGACTCGGGACCCGCGGTCGTCGCCGCGGCGGTCGAGGCCGCGCGGACCGCCTTCCCGGGCTGGGCGGCCACGCCCGCGATCACGCGCTCGGGCCTGCTGCTCCGCCTGGCCGACCTGATCGACGCCAATCACGACAAGCTGGCGCGCGCCGAGTCGGACGACACCGGCAAGCCCCTCTCCTTCGCGCGCCGCGTCGACGTCCCCCGCGCCAGCGCCAACCTCCGCTACTACGCCACCGCGGCGCTGCACCAGACCAGCGAGTTCATCGACTCCGACGGCGGGGGCATCCCGGGCGCCTCCCCGAGCGTGAACTACACCCTGCGCCGGCCCCGGGGGGTCGCCGGCCTCATCTCCCCCTGGAACTTTCCCCTCTACCTGCTCACCTGGAAGATCGCCCCGGCCCTGGCGAGCGGCTGCACCGCGGTCGCCAAGCCGAGCGAGGTCACGCCCCTGACGGCCTTCATGCTCAGCGAGCTGGCCCTCGAGGCCGGCTTCCCCCCGGGCGTGCTCAACATCGTCCACGGCGCGGGCCCGTGCGCGGGAGCCGCGCTCGTCGAGCACCCGGACGTGACCACGCTCTCGTTCACCGGCTCGACCGCGGTGGGCACATGGATCGCGCAGACCGGGGCGGGGACTCTCAAGCGCGTGAGCCTGGAGCTGGGCGGGAAGAACCCGTACGTCGTCCTCCAGGACGCTGACTTCGAGGCCGCCCTCGCCACCGCCGTCCGTGCCGCGTTCAGCAACCAGGGCCAGATCTGTCTCTGCGGCAGCCGGATGATCGTGCACCGCTCGCTCTTCGACCGTTTCGTGGGCGAGCTGGCGGCTCGCGCGGCGGCCCTCAAGCTCGGTGACCCGCTCGACGAGACGACCCAGCAGGGCGCCCTGACGTCGGCGGCGCACCTCCAGAAGGTCCGCGGGTACGTCGCCATGGCCCGGGACCTGGGCGCCACCATTCACACCGGCGGCGACTCGCCCGGGCCCGCCGAGCTGCCCGAGCGCGTCCGGCGCGGGGCCTTCTTCCGGCCCACCGTCATGACCGGGCTGGAGTCCGCCTGCCGCGTCGAGCAGGAGGAGATCTTCGGCCCGGTCGTGAGCGTCACCCCGTTCGACACGTACGAGGAGGCGATCCGCCTGGCCAACGCCACGCCATACGGCCTGGCCGCCAGTTTGTGGACGCGCGACGTCACCACCGCCCATCGGGCCGCCGCGGAACTCCACGCCGGGGTCGTGTGGGTGAACTGCTGGATGAACCGCGACCTGCGCACGAGCTTCGGGGGGACCAAGCGCTCGGGCCTGGGGCGCGAGGGCGGGTTCGACGGGCTGCGGTTCTTCACCGAGCCCAAGAACGTCTGCGTGGGCGTGGGCTAGCGGGGGCCGGAGCCGACCCGGTCGCGGCTTACGATCCCGGCGTGCCCTCCCCGAGCCGCCTCTATCTCGACAACGCCGCGACCAGCTTCCCCAAGCCCGCCTGCGTGCACGAGGCGATGGTGCGCTACGCGACGGGGTGCGGGGCCCCGCCGCGCGGCGCCTACGCCGAGGCCCGGGCCGCCGCCGGGATCCTCGGCACGTGCCGGGCGCGGCTGGCGCGGCTCTTCGGGGGGGAGTCGCCCGACCAGATCGTCTTCACGCTCAACACCACCGACGCGCTGAACCTGGCGATC
>DASPKO010000112.1:0-2477 GCA_035628055.1 Phycisphaerales bacterium | reverse complement strand
GAGGTCGGGGGGCAGGTTCCAGCGCTGCGCCAGGCGGCGGCCCGCCTCGTGGTGGTCCAGTCCCAGGACGGCGCGCTCCAGGTGGGCGATGTTCGCGTGCCGCTCCTCGGCGAGGGCCGCGGCCCTGGCGTAGGCGCGGGGCAGGGCGTGTGCCAGCGCCAGCTTGCCCAGGTCGTGCACCAGCCCGGCGAGGAAGCATTCGCCCGGGGGCAGGCCCAGGGCGGGATGATCGCGGGCGATCAGCTCGGCGGCGCAGGCGACGGCAACGCTGTGCCGCCAGAGCCCCGGCGCATCGAAGGCGGGGACCATGCCCTCGCCCCCGGCGGGGTCGCGGGCGGCGTCGCGGGGCGGCCCGACGGCCCCGACCCAGTCCATCACGTGGACGCTCAGGGCCGCGGCGCGGACGGCGTCGAGACCGAGCATGACCACGGCGCGGGGGATGGTGGTGATGTCGCGCGGGGCGCCGCTGGCGGCCCGGGCGCACAGCCAGAGCAGGCGCGAGGAGAGGGCCGGGTCGGCCTCGATGAGGCGGATGAGCTCGCGGAGGTCGGCGCCGTCGTCCTGCACGAGGGCGAGCAGGCGCGTGGCGATCGCGGGGAGCGTGGGGAGCGCGTCGATCCGCCCGAGGATGAGCCGGGCGTGCCGGGCCTGGTCGCTGGGGCCGTGGGGCACGGCGTCACTCCTTGGCTCGGCTAGGCTTCCAGGAGGCGGTCGATGCGCGCGGTGAGCTCGTCGAGGTCGAAGGGCTTGCGCACGAAGCCATCGGCCCCGGCGGACACGAGGCGGTCGATCTCGTTCTGGGCCACGGCCCCGGAGACGAAGAGGACCTTCGTGTCGCGGGTGTGCTCGCTGGCGCGGAGCCGCCGGCAGACCAGGTCCCCGTTGATGTCCGGGAGCAGGTAGTCGAGGATGATCAGGTGAGGGCGGAAGGACTCGGTGAGGAGTCCGGCGTCGTAGCCCGTGCCGCACCCCTTGACCTCGAAGCTGGCGCGGGGCGCCAGGAGCGAGACGAAGACCTCGATGACGGCGGGATCGTCGTCGACGACCAGCAGGCGCTTCTTGCCGCCCTCGAGGAGGTCGGTGGGGATGTCGTTGGCCTTCATGAAGCGGACCAGCTCGGCGCGGGGGATGCGCCGGAACTTGGAGCCCGGGACGCGGAAGCCCGTGAGGCGCCCGCTGTCGAAGCAGCGGATGATGGTCTGCTGGCTGACCTTGCAGACCTCGGCGGCCTCGCCGGTGGTGAAGACCTTCTTGTCGGCCCAGTTCTGGGCGCCGTTGGAGCTGGTCATGGGGCCGCTCTCGTCGGGGCCCGTCCGCGGCCTGGCGGGCGGCGGGCGGGTCCCCCAGGCGGCTATCGACGCAAAGCTTGCCCAGCTTGACAGGGGAGCCGGGGCCGGGTGGCTGGGGCCGATAAGACCCGGCAGGGCGTGCGCCGATGGGGGGACGGGCGCGCGAGGCGCGACGGTGGGCGGAAGGTCCCGGTGACCTCTGCGATCACCAAGCCGAGCGCCCCGGCGGGCTCGAAGCGCGCCGGGGCCGCACGTAAAGCCGAGAGGCGCGGCGTGCCGCGTCGGGCTCAGCGGCCGCCGACGAGCGTGCGCAGGCGGTTCTCGTTGATGATCGGGATGGAGGTGGCGCGGGCCTGCTCGAGCAGGCGGTCGTACTGCTGCACCACGCCGCGCTGCCGGACGTACTCCTGGATCACCGGGACGGGCGCGGTCGCGGGCGGCGCGGGCGGGAGCACGGGGCGGTCGCCCAGGACCAGGAAGTCGACGTTGCCGCTGAGCTCCTGCACCACCTGTCCGCCCCAGACGCGGATCATGGCCTCGATGTCGGCCTGCTCGCCCGGGGTGGCCTTGCCGTCGCGGTTGGCGTCGAAGTTCCCGAAGACCAGCATGCGGTAGGTCTTGCGCGGGTCGTACACGGCGTTGGCGATGACGTCGCCCCGCACCACGGGGTTGCCGCGCTTGGCGCGGACGATGCGGGCGACGGCGGTGTCGTCGTCGACGCGGATCACCTCAAGGGCCGCCTTGCCGGGCGGGTAGTCGCCCGTCTCGGCGTTTGGGCGGATGGCGGTGGGCTCGGAGTAGACCTCGAAGGTCATGCCCAGGACGACCTTCTGATTGCGCCCGATGTTGATGAAGGCGACGTTCTCGGCGGTGTCGAGGCCGATGACCTGGGCGTCCACCAGGGCGTACTCGTCGCCGGCCTTGAAGGTCTGGCCGCGGAGGGACTCCTGGAGGCGCTTGGCGGTCTCGTTGCCGAGGGCGACCTGCTTCTGGAGCTCGGTGATGTCGACGTTGAGGCGCGCGGTGGTCTCGCGGGCCTCGTCGCGGGCCTGCTCCACCTGCTGGTTCATGACGCCCTTGAGCTGCGTGATCTCCTCGCGGTAGCGCTCCACCTCGTCCTTGTAGCGGTCGAGCTCGGCGGTGACGGCGGCGAGGGCCTCGCGGCTGGAGGTCTCGATGGTGGCAACC
>DASPKO010000111.1:0-5643 GCA_035628055.1 Phycisphaerales bacterium | reverse complement strand
ACCGCCTCCGGGACGCCGATCTTGCCCACGTCGTGCAGCAGGCCCGAGATGTGGATCTTCTCCGCGGCGGCCTCGTCGAGCCCGGCCGCCCGGGCGAGCTGCCGGGCCAGGTGCGCCACCCGCTCGGAATGACCGCGGGTGTACCGGTCCTTGGCGTCGATCGAGGCCGTGAGCGCCCGGATGGTCCCCACGAAGACCGCGTGCTGGTCCGCGTACAGCCCGGCATTCTCCGTGAAGACGCTGAGGTAGTCCGCGGCGGCGTCGAGAAGCTGGGTCTCGAAGCTCGAGACCTCCGGGTCCGGCCCGCGCTTGTTTCCCGCCAGCAGCACCCCCACCACCTCGCGCTCGCGCGAGATGGGATGGGCCAGCACCCCCGTGCCGGTCAGGCCGGCCAGCTCCGGGTGATCCTCCTCGCGGAGCAGCGTCCACTTCGATGGGTCCAGCCCGCCGATGAGCCCGGCCGCGAAGCCCCCGACGACCTCGGCCCGCCCGACCGCGGACCCGGCGAGCGCCAGGTGCCCGGCGAGCGCGGGGGCGACCCGCGCGGAGTCGGCGAACCGCGCCGCCACCCACTGGAACGGGAGCGTCTGCACCAGGTCGTCGCACAGGGTCGTCACGAACTGCACCGGCTCGGTGAGGCGGTTCATCGACCGGCCCAGGCGGTAGAGCAGCCCGATCTCCTCGTACATCTCGGTGAGCTGGTTGCCGAACTCCTCGAGCCCGACGCGGTCGCGGTACTGCTGGCACAGGTCGTCGCGCATCCACATCAGCGCGCGCCGCAAACGCGGGATGTCCGCCGCGTCGTAGACCGCCAGCTCGGCCAGGTCCGCCCAGACCGTCTCGGCGTCGGCGCCGGCCGCGGCGGCCCCGCTGGCGATCAGACCGCCCGTCCGGGCCGCTGCGCCCAGCGCCATGACCGCGATGCTCCCGGTGCGCCGGCGCGAGTACCGCTCCGCCAGCACGATCAGCCAGCATCCCTCGCCCAGCTCGACGACCTCGGCGTCGCTCCGCTCCACCGCGGCGGCCACCGCGGCGCCGACGGCCTCGGTCACCGGGCCGGAGGCCAGCCACGCCGCGCGCTTCCCCGTCTCGCACGGGCCCGACCACAGCCGCAGCGACTGATCGAACCGCCAGCTCGGCAACCCCAGGTCCGCGCACCGGCCCCGCAAGGTCTCCGCGGCCGCGGCACCCGTCTTGCGCACGTCCCCCTCGAGCCGGCCCTTGGTGGTCATGCCGCCCGCGCCCCCGCCTGCGAAGCCGCCCCGCCCGCGCCCAGCAGCTCCTGAACCTTCTCCACCAGGTGGCGCGGGGCGAACGGCTTGCACATCACCGCCCGGATGTTCGTCCGGGCCAGGTCCTCGTCCGTGAGCAGGTGCCCGCGGGCCGACACCATGATCACCGGCACCTGCGCCGTGCCCGCGTACTCCTTGAGCCGCATGCACAGCTCCAGCCCGCTCATCACCGGCATCTGGAAGTCCGTCACCACCAGGTCCACCCCGTCGCGCGTGGCGATCTCGAGCGCCTCCTCGCCGTCGGCGGCGCAGAGCACGTTCAGCCCCGCCTGCCGGAGCTTCCCCGAAACCACGTGCGACACGTGCATCTCGTCGTCCACCACCAGGATCGTCTTTGTGGTCATGTCTGTCCCGCTTGGCTTGATGTGCGGCCGCGGCCCCCGTGGCCCAGTCCCCGGGCCCGCCCACGGCGCCGGAACGCCCGCGTGCCTAACCATCGACGCGCGCCGTCGCTCGCTTGGGCCGGGCAAGCCCCGATCGCCCTCCCGGACGCGCCCGGGTCCGAACGATCCGCCCCAGGCGGAATGACCACCACGGGCGGGCCGACTTCTCGGCCTCCGTCACGGTTACAAGACCGCGGCCCGTCCATCCTCAAAGCCGGGCGTCACGTCCCCGCGGCGCGGCGACGGACCGCCATCGCACCGCGCCCGGGGCCGGCCGAGCGGTCCTGCCCGGACCCACCGGTTTTTTTCAGACCTCGATGACCATCGAGACGGCGTTCCCGCCGCCCAGACACAGGGCGGCCAGCCCCCGCTTCCCGCCCGTGCGCCGCAACTGGTGGACGAGCGTGACCAGCACTCGGGCCCCGCTGGCCCCGATCGGGTGCCCCAGGGCGATACCCCCCCCGCAGATGTTGACCCGGCTCTCGGGGATCTCCAGGGCGCCCAGATTGCTCAGCACCTGGGCGGCGAACGCCTCGTTGATCTCGAACAGATCGATGTCGTCCGCGCGCAGCCCGGCCTTCTCGAGCACCCCCCGCACCCCGCCGATCGGGGCCGAGAATATCTCTTTCGGCGCCACCCCGGCCGTGTGCTGGGCCACGATCCGTGCCAGCGGCTTGATCCCGAGTTCCTCGGCCACCGCCAGGCTGGAGACCGCCAGCGCCGCCGCCCCGTCGGAGATCTGGCTCGCGTTCCCCGCGGTGATGGTCTCGTGACCGGGAACCGGACGCAGCTTGCCCAGGCCCTCGACGGTCGAGTCGGCGCGGATCCCCTCGTCGGCCTGGACCCCCGGAGACTTCTTGTCCTGGCACTGCTCCCCCGTGAGCGGAACGATCTCGGCGCCGAACCATCCCTTGGCGGTCGCCTCGGCGGCCCGCGCATGGCTCTGGGCGCTGAAACGGTCCTGCTCCTGGCGGCTCACCCGGTACCGCGTCGCGATGTGCTCGGCCGCGTTGGTCATTCCCCAGCACTCGAAGGCGCACCGCAGCCCATCGAACTGCATGTGGTCCTCGAGCTGGGCCGCCCCGAACTTCACCCCCTCGCGGACCCGTGCCAGATGCGGCGCCGCGGTCATGTTCTCGAACCCGCCCGCGATCACCAGCCGGTTCTCCCCGGCGCGGATGCCATTGGCCGCCAGCATCACCGCCTGGAGCCCCGACCCGCACACCTTGTTCACCGTCTGGGCCGAGAGCGTCTCCGGGAGACCCGCCTTGAGCCCGGCCTGCCGGGCCGGGTTCTGGCCCAGGCCCGCCTGGAGCACGCATCCCATGATGCACTCGTCCACCGCGTCCTTGATCCGCGGATGCTCGTTGAAGATCGCGCCGATCGCGACGGCTCCGAGGTGCGGCGCCGGCACCCTCGAGAGCCCGCCGAAGAACCGGCCGATCGGGGTGCGCTTGGCGGCGAGAATCACGGGGGTCGTGGCGGCCGTCGCGGCGGGCATGGGAGCTCCTGCGTCTCGGGGAAACCGGCGAGAACCAACTCTAGCGCCGCGATGCTCCGCCGCCGGGCCGCCTCGCGGTGCGCGGGCACTACCCTTGGGCGCATGGAGCAGCCCGCGGCCCTGGACCTCAAGCTCGACCGCGGCCTGGCCGTCCAATGGGCCGACGGGACCACGTCCTACTACTCCATCGCCTATCTCCGCCGGCACTCCCCCTCGGCCGAGATGCGCCAGCTCCGCGAGCAGGAAAAGACCAACCCGCTCCACGTCCTCCCCGCGCGTGCCGCCAAGACGGGCGCGGCTCCGCTGACGGCCCTCTCCGCGGAGCTGGTCGGGAACTACGCGATCCGCATCCGCTTCTCGGACGGGCACGACACCGGCATCTACTCCTGGCAGTACCTCCGGGAAATCGACCCCGCCATGCAGGACCGCCGCGCCCGCGGGCCCGGCCCCGGCGCGCCACCGGCGGAGGCGCCACCCGGCCCCTGATCGCCTAGGGAGTCTCGGCGGGCGCGGGCGCCGCGCGGGGCTTGCCCGCCAGCAGCCACCCCAGCTCGGGCAGCCGGCACGCCCACGCCAGCGCCAGGTAGGCCAGGCCTCCCGCGCCCACGCCCCCGGCCAGGCGGGCCGCGCGCCACCCCCAGGACGACGCCGGAACGGCCCACACCACGAGCCCGACCGCCACGGACATGCCGGCGACGGCCAGCACGACGCGCGCGACGCCCCTCGCGCCCTCGCGGTCAAGCGCCCGGACCCCGAGCCGGCGGCGGGCCATCCCGATCAGGACCGCGCACTGGGCCGTCGCCGCCAGCGACGTCGCCCAGGCCATGCCGGCCTCGCGCAGGGGCCAGATCAGGACCAGGTTGAGGGCCAGGTTGAGCACCATGGCGCCCAGCGCCACGCGGGTCGGCGTGAGCGTGTCGCCGCGCGCGTAGAAGGCCCGGGCCAGCACGTGATTGAGCGAGTAGGCCCACACCGCGGGCGCATAGCCCCCGAGCACGGCCGCCGACCGGGCCAGGCCCTGGGCATCGAACCCGCTCGAGCGCGAGGAGAAGAGCACCGCCGTCAGGTCGTCGCGCACCAGCCAGAGACCGGCCGAGGCCGGCAGCCCGATGAACAGCGAGAGGCGCACCCCGCGGCGGAGCACGCCCGCGAAGCTCGCCGGCTCGTCCTGGTGGCGCGCCAGCAGGGGAAAGACCGCGGTCGCGACCGCGATGCCGAACACCCCCAGGGGGAACTGGTAGAGCCGCTGCGTGAACGCGATGATCGCCGCCGAGGCCTCGTCGAGCGGGTACGCCCGCCCGAGCACCGTCGGGCCCACCCAGATGGGCCACATGGCGATCACCTGGTCCAGCAGCGCGTTGAGCTGGAGCGTTCCGAGCCCCACCATCACCGGCACGAACCGGCGCAGCATCGTCCGCGCCGCGGGGGCCGCGGGGCCCACGCGGCGCGTCAGCCCGAGGCGGCCCCGCAGCAGCCAGAGGAAGTACGCCGTCTGCGTCAGGCCCGAGAGCACGGTCGCGCCCCCGAGCGCGTAGGCGACGCGGGCGTCCCCGGCCCGCCCCGTCGCCAGGTGATACGCCCCGACGATGATGATCAGCCCGTTGAGCAGGAGCGGCCCGGATGAGGCCGGCCCGAACCGCCCGTGCACCTGCAGGACGCCCGCCAGCGTCGCCGCGATGCAGATCAGGGGCATGAACGGGAGCATCACCATGATCAGCCGGAGCGAGAGGTCGCGCTGCGGGTCGGTGGGGAGCGCCCAGAGCGCGGCCAGCAGGCCCAGCTCCAGGACGACCGTCACCCCGCCCGTGACCGCCCCCAGGGCCAACAGTGTGAGCGAGGCCAGCCGCCCCGCCTCGTCCTGGCCGGCGGCGCGCGCCCGCGCGTAGGCGGGGATGAACGCCGCGGCGAGCGCCCCCTCGCCGAAGAGCCGGCGGAACAGGTTGGGGATGGCAAAGGCGGTCGCGAACGCGGAGCCCACCGCGGTCGCTCCGAAGAGGTGCACCAGGAGGACGTCGCGCGCCAGCCCGCCGAGACGCGAGAGCAGCGTCACGCCCGAGACGGCCCACAGCGCCGCCGCCAGCCCGTGCTCCGCGCGCCCCGTGCTCCCGCGATTCGCCGGCATGGGCATCGGAGAGGTCGCGATCCGTCCGTTATCGGATGAAGATCGCCCAGACCAGCACCAGCACCGGGAGCAGGATCAGCGTCGCCCGCCCGAGGTACCCGAAGAACGAGGGCATGGGCACGCCCCGCGCCTCGGCGATCGCCTTGACCATGAAGTTCGGCCCGTTGCCGATGTAGGTCATGGCGCCGAAGAAGACCGCCCCGAGCGAGATCGCGCGCAGCACCCCGCCCCCGTCCATCACCAGCCGGGTGCCGTCCGAGTGCACCAGCGTGTAGACCGAGCCCAGGAACCGCTGGACCCCCGCCGGCTCGAGCGGGATGTGCAGGACCCCGCAGGCGGCCTGCA
>DASPKO010000110.1:0-8151 GCA_035628055.1 Phycisphaerales bacterium | reverse complement strand
CCCCGTGTCCGAGAGCCCGATCGCCGCGGCCATGCGCCGCAGCGCGGGGTGGCGCACGTGCGGCACCGCGACGCCCTTGCCGAACCCCGTCGAGGCCTTGTCCTCCCGGTCGAGCACGCGCCGCACCAGCTCGCCCCGCAGCTCGGCCGGGGCGGCGCCCGCGGCGACCAGCGCCCCGACGAGCTCCTCCACGACCTGATCGCGCCCGCTCGAGGCCAGCCGCGGCAGGATCGCGCCCTCCGGCACCAACTGGTTCAGCTTCATGCGCGCGGCTGCTCCGTACCCCCGTCCGTGCCCCGGCCCGCCCGTCAGCGCTTGTTGGTCTTGAGGCGTTCCTTGAAGTCGGTGAGCTGCCGCGCCGCCTTGTCCACCGCCAGGTCGATGGCCGCGTACAGGTCGGCCGCCTTGGCGTGGGCTACGAAGTCGTCGTGATGCTCCACGTCCACCACGACCTCGGCCGCGAACTCGCCCTTCTTGTGGGCCTCGAGGACCACCTGGATGAGCTGGGTCATGTCCAGGAACTTCGTCAGCTTGTCCGCCTTGGACAGCGCGTACGTCCGGATCGCGTCCGTGACGTCCATGTGCTTGCCGATGACCTCAACACGCATCGTCGGCTCCTCGTCGCGTTGCTCCCCGCCCCCGCGAGCCGGGGCCGCCCCGGCGCGAGGGTCAGCGTAGGCCCTCCGGGGGGGGCGCACCGGTGGGAAGTGACGCGGTTTGCTCCGGCGCCGCCGCCCCCGCCGGGGCCGCCTCGGCCGCGCCGGGGGGAAGCACGTTGCTCGGCGTCAGCACGCCCCCGGTGAGGATGAAGCGGATGGCCTCGTCGATCGAGATCGCCACCTCCAGGGCGTCGGCGGCGGGGACCGAGATCGTGAAGCCGGTGAAGGGGGTGGGCGTCGAGGGCACGAAGACGGTGACGACCTCGCCGCCCGCGGCCGCGTCCGTCCCCCGGAGCCCGCCCCCGGTGACGAAGCCCAGCGACCAGATCCCGCGCCGGGGGTACTCGACCAGCACCACGCGCTTGAAGGCCATGGAGCGCTCGCCGAGCACCAGGTCCACGAGCTGCTTCACGTGCGGATAGACCTGCTTGAAGACCGGGATGCGCGCGATGAAGCGCTCGAGCCGCTGGTAGACCTGGCGGCCGATCAGGCTGCCCAGGAAGCGGCCCGCCAGATAGATCAGCACGATCGCGACCACCAGCCCCAGCAGCCGCAGCGCCGCGTTGGAGTTCCACAGGCGCTCCAGCTCCTGGCGGCGCAGCTCGGCGGCGAGCTCGCGGTCGGGCAGCCGTGTCAGGGCCCGCGAGCCGGGGTCGCCGCCGGTCTCGAGGGCGGTACGGAACTGCTGCAGCTCCTCCGCGCTCACCACCATCCACGCCGGGTGCACCGACCGGGGGAGCATGCGCGGCGTCGCCCACACGACCGCGGCGCGCACGCCGCGATTGATGGGCTCGGCCACGCGGGCCTCGAGAAAGAAATACGCCTGGACCAGGATCCAGAGCGTGAGCAGCGAGGGCAGCAGCACGCCCAGCCCGCGGAAGAAGAACCGCCGGAAGTCGTCGGCGAAGCTCGGGCGTCGTCCGGGTCTCATCGTCTCCGTCCTGCCGGCCGCCCGCCGTCCTCGCACCTCACCCCACTCGTCTCGGGAGCGCGAACTCAGCCGCGGGGGCCGGCGGCCCTCACCGCCTCGGGCATGTCGAACTTCGCGTCGTTGGCGCGGAAGAGGCTCGCCAGCTTGCGGGCCTGCGCGTCATACGCCGAGCCGTCCTTCCAGGTGTTGCGGGGGTTCAGGACGTCCGCGGGTACCCCGGGCACGGCGCCGGGGACGGGGAGGCCAAAGACCGGGTCGGGGGCGAAGCTCGCGCCGGCGAGCGCTCCGTTGAGGATCGAGGCGACCATCGCGCGGGTGTAGCCCAGCTTGAAGCGCGCCCCCGTGCCGTACGGACCCCCGGTCCAGCCGGTGTTGAGCAGCCACACGCTCGCCTCGTGCTTCTTCACGCGGTCGGCGAGCATGTCGGCGTAGACGCGCGGGGGGCGGGGCAGGAACGGGCCGCCGAAGCAGGGCGAGAAGTTGGGCTGGGGCTCGGTGACGCCGGCCTCGGTCCCCGCGAGCTTGGAGGTGTACCCGTTGATGAAGTAGTACATCGCCTGCTCGCGCGTGAGGCGGCTCACGGGCGGGACGACCCCGAAGGCGTCCGCGGTCAGGAAGATCACGTTCCTGGGATGCCCCGCCACCGACGGGATCACCGCCCCGTCGATGTGGTCGATCGGGTACGTGGCGCGGGTGTTTTCCGTGAAGCCGGCGGCGTCGTAGTCGGGCACGCGCGTCTCGGGGTCCACCACGGTGTTCTCGAGGACCGAGCCGAAGCGGATCGCGTTCCAGATCTGCGGCTCTCCCTCGCGCGAGAGCTTGATGCACTTGGCGTAGCACCCGCCCTCGAAGTTGAAGACGCCGCGGTCCGACCACCCGTGCTCGTCGTCGCCCACCAGCGCCCGCGTGGCGTCGGCCGAGAGCGTGGTCTTGCCCGTCCCCGAGAGCCCGAAGAACAGGGCGACGTTCCCCGGGTCGTTCCTGGCGACGTTGGCCGAGCAGTGCATCGGGAAGACCCCGGCCTCGGGCATGTCATAGTTCATCGCGTAGAAGAGCGACTTCTTCATCTCTCCCGCGTACTCGGTCCCCAGGATCACCACCAGGCGGCGCTCGAGGCTCTGCGCGATCAGCACGGGAGAGCTCACGCCCAGCCGGGCCTGCTCCTCGCCGGTGAGCCGCCGGCGCCCGGCGTTGATGACCGTCCAGTCGTGCCTCCAGGCCCCCGCGCTCCCGGCGGCGGACGAGCCCTGAGGGATGAAGAGCGTGCGTGCAAACAGGCAGTGCCAGGCCTGCTCGGCCACGACGCGGACACCCAGGCGATAGGCCGGGTCCGCGCCGACGAAGCCCTCGAAGACGAACAGGTCGCTCTGCCTGCCCAGGTGGTCGCGCGCGATCGCGAGGGCCCCCTCGAAGGCCGGACCGGGGAGCTTCTGGTTCACGGTGCCCCACCAGACCTTGCCGCTGCTGGCGGGGTTGTCTTCGAGGTACTTGTCCTTGGGAGAGCGGCCCGTGCGGTCCCCGGTGCGGCAGCTCAGGGCCCCGTTCGAGGCCAGGGTTCCCTCGCCGCGTGCCAGCGCCAGTTCCACGAGGCGCGCCGGCGCCGGGTTGGTGTGCACGCGCGTGGCGCTGCCGAGGGTGAGGCCGGGAACGAGCGTCGACATGTCGGGTCCTCGTGATCGGGTCGTCGGAGTCGGTTCGTCGAAGGTCGTCTCGCAGGAAGGAGTCCGGGCAGAGCCGAGGGCGTCCGCTTCGAGCCGTCCGTCGGGGGGTCGGAGGCGGCGGCCTCGGCCGGCGCGCGGGCCGCCCGGGCCCGGCGCGTATCGGGAGGGCGGTCACGATAGGCCCCGGGTGGGGTGGAATTCCGCTCGGCGCGCCCCCCGGGCGCGGCCAGCCCGAGCCACCCGAGCCGGGCGCGGCCGGTCCGGGTGGCAAAGCCCTTGGCCGGCCGCCCCGATGAGGTACGCTTGCCCCATGCGATCACGATCTCGACCGGGCGCGATGACGGGGGAGGGTGGCGGGGTGGGCCCCGGCGAAGCGGGCCGCGGGGGCTTCACGCTCATCGAGCTGCTCGTCGTCGTCGCCGTGATCGCCATCCTGGTCGGTCTGCTCCTCCCCGCCCTCTCGGGCGCGCGCAAGTCCGCCTGGGCCGTCGAGTGCCTGTCGAATCAACGGCAGATCGGCATCGTGCTGCAGCATTACGCCGAGTTGCACAAGGAAGTGATCCCGCGCGAGAGCGGGTTCAGCGAAACCCCGCCCGTCCCCTCGTCGCCCTACAACCCGCCGTGGGCCTACG
This sequence comes from Phycisphaerales bacterium, assembly GCA_035628055.1. Lineage (GTDB taxonomy): Bacteria > Planctomycetota > Phycisphaerae > Phycisphaerales > UBA1924 > DASPKO01. Next base: position 4,268 of record DASPKO010000110.1, on the reverse strand, counting down.
TGCTCCGTCCGCTGCTGGACGAGCGCGCCCATTGGGAACCGCCCAACCTCGACCCCTCCGGGGGGCTCGGCGATCTCTACAAGCTCGCCGAGTATTACAAGGACCCCGCGCGCCTCAAGGACAAGCACGAGATCCACTACGTGAACAACGGCATCTCCTTCCGCGGTCCCGGGCTGGTCAACGCGTACGCCAAGAAGCCGACCGCGATGTACAAGTACCCGCGGCCCTACGACTGCCTGTACCTCTCCTGCTTTGCCGACGACGCCGCGGGCGTGCACTCCTCCTTCTGGTACGCGCCCCCGACGAGCAACCACCGGGTCGCGGTCGCCTATGACATGCACCACGCCAGCAGCGTCACGGGCGGGAACAACACCCCCGAGTACTCCCAGCGCATCGCCCCCAAGCGCCACGGGAGCGGGGCCAACGGCGTCTTCCTCGACGGGCACGCCGCCTTCATCAAGTCGAGCGTGATCACCACGCTGGCCCGCTGGGACGACGGGCACTACCGGCCCAACGGCGTGCCCTGACGCGCCGCGCCGGCCCTCACGCGATCCAGCGCCGGTGCATCAGCCACGCCCAGGCCGAGTAGAACTCGAAGATCGGGGTCTCGTCGGTGACGCGCACGGTCTCCGTCCCGCCGGAGCGCCCCGTGGTGCGGAGCAGGTGCGGGGGGCAGCGGAAGTTGCCGAACCCCATGTCGAGCAGCGCCCGCGGGGCTTCCCGGGCCAGGCGCAGCGCCAGGCGGTCCGTGTTCTCGCGGTCCGTCAGGGCGCGCTCGCGCCCCAGCACGCCGAACCCGAACTTGTCGCCGTCGATCCGCAGGCGGAGCCCCTCGCGCGTGAAGATGTCCAGCACCTCCGTCCCACGCCCCGAGGTGGTGGTCACGGACCCGGCCCCCGCGGCCGCGTACGCCATCGCCCCCGCCGCGCCCGCGATCATCACCGCCCCCGCGCCCGCCAGACCCGGCTCGCTGGTGTCGGCCCGGCTGCGCCGGCGCTGGCGGTCGATGGTCCCGCGGACGAGCAGGGCGATCTCCGAGGTCTTCAGGGCCAGCGCGTCATGCCGGCGCCACGGCTCGACCACGTACATCGCCTCCGGGGCGCCCTCCGCGCGCCGCAGGTCTTTCACCGCGACCGTGACCAGCCCGCCAAGCTCCGATTCGCTCGGCGCAAAGGCGGTGACGCCGGCCCCGCTCAGCCGCTCGAGAATCCCCGCGGCCCGGTCCACGTCGACCAGGCCCGCGACCTGGGGCGTGCCCCGGCGCGCCGCCAGCCCGGCGCCGTACGCGTCGAAGCCCGCGCACTCGACCAGCACGCGGGCGCACCGGTCCTGATCCCAGCCCTCCGGCCACTGGACGATCGAGAGAAAGGCCCGTTCCGCCGGCCGGTTCACCCGGAACTCTAACGCCCCGCCCCGGTCACCTCTCGCCCCCCGCGGGCCATTACCGGCGACTCCCGACGGCCGGCGGCCCGCGCCCGGGGTACGAAACAGGGTCGGGCGTCGCCAAGTGCGCCCGCGGACCCGGGAGGTCACGCCGTGGTCGCCGCCCGCATCGATCCGTCCCTGCCCCCCATGGAGGCCCTCTCCGTCGCCGAGATCCCCGCCGGGCCCGAGTGGCAGTACGAGCCCAAGTGGGACGGCTTCCGTTGCCTGGCGTATCGCGAGCAAGACCAGGTCGTGCTCCAGTCCAAGTCCGGCAGGCCGCTGGCGCGGTACTTCCCCGAGGTCGTCGAGGACCTCGCGCGGCTCCCGGCCAAGCGCTTCGTGCTCGACGGCGAGCTGGTCGTGCCCGTCGGGAGCGCCCTCTCGTTCGAGGAGCTGCAACTCCGCCTGCACCCGGCGGAGAGCCGCGTGCGCAAGCTGGCCGCCGCCCATCCGGCCTGGTACGTCGTCTTCGACCTTCTCCAGACCGAGCGCGGCACCGTGCTGCTGGACGCGCCGCTCGCTGAGCGGCGCCGGAGGCTCGAGGCCTTCGCGGCCCGGTGTTTTCCCGCCGCCGAGCGCATTGCCCTCTCGCCCGCGACGCGCGCGCACGGGGTCGCCAGGCGCTGGTTCACCGACCGGCACGCCGGGCTCGACGGGGTGATCGCCAAGCGCCTGGACCTGGCGTACCAGGCCGGCCTGCGCACGGGGATGCAGAAGATCAAGCATCTGCGCACCGCCGACTGCGTGGTGGGGGGCTTCCGCTACGCCACAGCCAAGCGCGTGGTGGGGTCGTTGCTGCTCGGGCTCTACGACCAGGCGGGCCTCCTGCACCACGTCGGTTTCACCTCGGCGCTCGCCCGGGAGTCGCGGCCGGAGCTGACGGCCCGGCTCGAAAAGCTCCGCGACCGCGCGGGGCCCAGGACCCCGGCCGGGTTCTCCGGCGGGGCGCCGGGCGGGCCGAGCCGGTGGTCCACCGAGCGGACCGGCGAGTGGGAGGCCGTGCCCCCCGTGCTGGTCGTCGAGGTCGAGTACGACCACTTCAGCGGCGGGCGGTTCCGGCACGGCACCCGTCTCCTCCGCTGGCGTCCTGACAAGGGCCCCTCGCAGTGCACCTTCGAGCAGGTCCGGCCCGCCGGCAGCGGAGCCCTGGCGATGCTCGACCGCCGCGACAGGCCCGAGCCCGGCCTGTCCGCGCGACCGGGGCCCGGCGTGCCCCCGTAGAGTTGGGGGCGGCAGCCTTTGCCGCCCGCGGAGCACCTGCATGAGCACGTTCTGGCGCTCGATCGCGGCGGTGTTGATCCTGCCCACGGTCGCGCTCGCCGTTTTCTTCTCCCAGCCGGCCACATCCCCGCCGACCACCCCGGGCAAGAACACCATGAGCACCGCCACCACGCCGCCCATCCACCCCGCCCCAGTGCCGTTCCGTTACTCCGCCTCGGGGTACGACATCACCCCGCTGAGCCAGGACCGCATCAAGGAGCTGGCCCGCGGCCTGAGCGAGGAGGAAGCCCGCGTGCTCCTCCGCAAGGGGACCGAGCCGGCCTTCTGCGGCAACCTCGTCGACAACAAGAAGCAGGGCGTCTACCTGTGCCGCCTGTGCGGGCTCCCGCTCTTTGCCTCGGACAGCAAGTTCGACTCGGGCACCGGGTGGCCCAGCTTCTTCCGCCCCTTCGATCCCGCGCATGTCCGCACGCAGCGCGACAGCAGCCACGGCATGGCGCGCACCGAGATCCTCTGCGCCCGCTGCGACGGGCATCTGGGGCACGTCTTCGACGACGCTCCCGGGACGCCCACCGGCCTCCGCTACTGCCTGAACTCCGCCTCGCTCACCTTCCACGAGGACGCAGCGCCCCTCCCCGAGGCGTCGCGCCCCGTCAAGACCGAGACGGCGTACTTCGCGGGCGGGTGCTTCTGGGGCGTGGAGGACCACCTGGCGCAGGTGCCCGGCGTCATCGACGCCGCGAGCGGCTACATGGGCGGGAGGACGCCGAATCCGACCTACAAGGAGGTCTGCGGGAAGGGCACCGGGCACGCCGAGACCGTGCGCGTGCTCTACGACCCCGCGCGCGTCAGCTACGCGCAGTTGCTCGAGTGGTTCTTCAGGATCCACGACCCCACCCAGCTCAACCGCCAGGGGCCGGACGTCGGCGACCAGTACCGCTCGGCGATCTTCGCGGTCGGGCCCGCGCAGCTCCGGGCGGCCCAGGACTTCATCAAGCGCCAGCAGGAGAGCTCGCCACGCTTCAAGGATCGCCGGATCGTCACGCAGGTCCTGCCGGCCGAGCAGGCCGGGACCTTCTATCTGGCGGAGGACTACCACCAGGACTACCACGCGAAGCACGGGGGGAGCTGCCCCCTGCCGGAGCGGTGAGGCGCGCCTAGCCCGCCAGGACTACGTCCAGCACGCCCGCGGTGCCCAGCACGCAGCTCACCACGCCATTGAGGGTGAAGTAGACCGCCTCGAGCCCCGGGCGCCGGCGGAGCGCCACGATCGCATGCTCCGCCAGGAGCAGCGCAACGACGCCGCCGACGCCGACCCAGTACAGCGCCCCCAGGCGCGGCTCCGCGCGCCCGGCCAGCAGCAGACAGCCCACCGCGCCCAGGTGCAAAGCCCGGCTCGCCCAGGCCGCGCCCCGGACCCCCAGGCGGGCTGGGATGCTCCGCAGCCCGCGCCCGCGATCAAAGTCGATGTCCTGCATCGCGTAGACCACGTCGAAGCCCGCCACCCAGAGCGTGACCATGCCCGCCAGCCACCACAGCGCCGGCGCGTCCGCCAGCGCTCCAGGCCGGATCGCCAGGGCCGCGGCGAGCGGGCTGGCCGCCAGGGCGATGCCCAGCACGAG
>DASPKO010000109.1:0-2105 GCA_035628055.1 Phycisphaerales bacterium | reverse complement strand
CCATCAGCACGATGTGTGTCCCAAAGAGCTACGGACAGCGCCCGACCGGAACCTGCCTCGTCCCAGCCGGTGCAAGGGGCCACAGGGCCGGGAGTGTACTTCCAGTTGGCGCTGTAACGAACTGTTCGTCTTGGACCGGGCACCCCGCCCCACTGCCGCCGAGGATGCCCCCTACCTGCACCTGCTTACGTCCATGCACATCGCGAGATAAGCACGGGTCAGAGCCGATTCGTAGAGTGGCCCTCACCGACCTCCTAGCAGGCTGCTGAAAAAGCCCCTGGTCTTAACAATCGGCCACAACCGGTTGTGGCCAACACGTGGCCGGCATACAGCCGGTGGGCCAAATGTAAAGGCAGGGTGGGGTTTTTCAGCACCCTGCTAGGAGCCTGGGGCACGGGTCTGGCGTGGCGGCCCCGAGATGGGTAGGCTTCGCGGTCATGGCAACGCCCGATCGCTTCAAGCCGTACGCGCCGGACGTGCGCGCGGTAGTGCGCCTGGAGGAGGCGCTGCCGCCCGAGCACCCGGTCCACCTGTTCGTCGACCTGGTCCGCTCGGTGGACCTGGGGCACTTCGCGATCCCGCCGGGCCCGAAGGGAGAGAAGCCGTACCACCCGCACGCGCTGTTCGGGGTGCTGGCCTGGGGCTATTTGCACGGGGTCCGCTCGTCCCGGAAGCTGGCGCGGCTCGCCCGCCAGGAGGCGACCTTCGCGTACCTGGCGGGGGGCGGGCGGCCGGACTACCGCACGCTGGCCCGGTTCCGGCGGGACAACGCGGCCGCGTTCACGGCGGTGTTCCAGGAGACGGTCGTGCTGGCGCTGCGCCTGGGCCTCGCCCGTCTGGGGCACGTGGCGCTGGACGGGACGAAGCTGAAGGCCAACGCCTCCAAGCACAAGGCGCTCAGCTACGGCCGGATGCGGCAGCGGGAGGCGCAGCTCAAGGGGGAGATCGCGCGCCTGGTTGAGCAGGCCGAGGCCCGGGATGCGACCGAGGACCGGGAGTACGGCGCCGAGTCGGACGGCTACTCGGTGGCCGAGGAGCTGGCCCTGCGCGAGGCGCGGCTGGCGAAGATCCGGGCCCTCCGCGCGCGATTGGAGGCGGAGCAGCGCGCCGAGCAGGGGCTGCCCGAGGGCGCGACGCCGGCGATCGAGGACAAGGAGCAGCGCTCGTTCGCGGATGGCGACGCGCGGATCATGCTGATGAAGCGGGGCGAGTACGACTACGCCTACAACGCCCAAGCCGGTGTGGATGCCGAGAGCGGGGTGATCGTCGCGGCCGACCTCACCAACGTCGCCCCGGACGTCGGCCACCTGCCCGGCCTGGTCGCGCGGGTGCGGGCCCTCCGCGAGGTGGCGGAGATCGCGGAGGAGACGCCGACGACGGCGAGCGCCGACGCCGGGTACTTCAGCGGGGACAACGCGGCCGAGGACGGGACCGGGATCGACCTCTTGATCGCCGCCGGCCGCGACGATCCGGCCGCGGCGGGGAGCAAGACGGGCGTCTACCCGGCCGACTGCTTCGGCTACGACGCCGGGCGGGACGAGTGGGTCTGCCCGGCCGGCAAGCGCCTGGTGCGCCAGGTGACCCCACCGGGTGCGACGGGGCGCCCCGTTCAGCACCGCTACCTGGCGGAGCCGGCCGACTGCGCGGCCTGCCCGCTGCGCGCCCGCTGCCTGAAGCCCGGCGAGGACCGTCGGCTCCTGGTCGCCCGGCGCAGCCGCCCCGCCGGCGCCATGCGCTTCAAGCTCCGTCCCGGCCCAGCAGATCAGGTCACGCGCCGCCTCATCCCCCTCTTCAGCGACCCGAAAGACGAGGCGGGCAGCCTCCGCCCCGATGTGATATTCGTAGGTTGTGTAGCCGCGCATCAGGTCTTCGAGATCCCTGGCACCTACATAAGCCACAATGGCGTCTGCAAGTGCAGTCTTGGGAAGACGCCTGGTCCAGGAATAGCCAATGATCTGCATGCAGCGGTGCATGAGCTCCGAGCCGCCTGCGCCTTCCCCCATCATGACACCATGCCCGGTGACGCGTCCCTCCCGCTTGTGCTCGCGATCCCAGCCGCGGCAGTTCGAGCCCGTCCCCGAGACGACGACGACGCCCCAGCCTTC
>DASPKO010000108.1:0-4421 GCA_035628055.1 Phycisphaerales bacterium | reverse complement strand
GGGCGATCTCCAACTTCCTGCACTCGACGTGCTCGCTGGCGGTGGTGAGCCGGACGATCGCCGACATCCGCCGGGCGGCCTTCCGGCACGTGGTGCAGCTCCCGCTGAAGACCATGGCGGTCGGGGGGCCCAAGGCCGGGTACCAGGGCGGGGCGGCCGACGCCATCAGCCGGATCGTGTACGACACCGCCACCCTGGGCTCGGGGCTGTCGGCGATGCTCTCGCGCGGGCTGGCCCAGGTGAGCAAGGGGGGCGCGGCGCTAATCACGGCCTTCGCGCTGGACTGGCGGCTGGCGAGCATCGCGATGATCGTGGCTCCCGTGCTCGCCGCGGTGATCCGCCGCCTCGGCAAGCGGATCAAGCGGGCCAGCCGCTCGGCGCTCGAGGGCCAGGCCTCGATGTACCGCGCCTCGGCCGAGGCCCTGGCGGGGCTGCGCGTGGTGAAGGTGAGCACGACGGAGAACTTCGAGGCGGCCCGCTTCCGGCGGATCAACGACGAGGTGGTGCGCCAGGAGCTGCGGGCCCGCACGGCCCGGGCCCTGGCCAGCCCGCTGGTCGAGGCGCTCTCGCTGATGGTGATCGGCACGCTGGTGCTCATCGCCGCCAAGCAGATCATCCGGGGCGACCTGGAAGCCTCGAACTTCTTCCTGGTCCTCGGCGCGCTCGGGTACGCCGGGGCCCAGCTCAAGCCCCTCACGGGGATCGCCAACGACATCCAGCAGGCCTCGGCGGCGGCGGACCGGATCATGCAGCTCCTGCGCCTCGAGACCGAGCCGGGGCACGAGCGCGGGCTCCCCCGCCTGGCGCGCCACGCGCGCACCATCGGCTTCCGGCACGTGACCTTCTCCTACGCGGGGGCGCACGCGCCGGCGCTGCGCGACGTCGACCTGACCATCCCGCACGCCGAGACCGTTGCCTTCGTCGGCCCCAACGGGTCGGGCAAGACCACGCTGCTCTCGCTGATCCCCCGGCTCTTCGACCCCGACCAGGGGACCGTGCTCGTCGACGACGTCGACGTGCGCACCGTCGCGGTGCGGAGCCTGCGCAAGCAGATCGGCGTGGTGACCCAGGAGACGGTCCTCTTCCACGGGACGATCCGGGCCAACATCGCCTACGGCGTGCCGCTGGCCAGCGAGGACCAGATCCGCGACGCGGCCCGGCGGGCGCGGGCCGAGGAGTTCATCCTGGCGCGCCCCGACGGGTACGAGACCATGCTCGGCGAGGGGGGCGCCGGGCTCTCGGGCGGTCAGCGGCAGCGGCTGGCGATCGCGCGGGCGATCCTCCGCGACCCCTCGATCCTCATCCTCGACGAGGCCACCAGCATGGTGGACTCCGAGAGCGAGGCCAAGATCGCCGAGGCCCTGGGCGAGTTTGCGCGGGGGCGCACCTGCCTGGTCGTGGCCCACCGCCTGAGCACTGTGCTGCACGCCGACCGCATCGTGGTGATGGACCAGGGGCGGGTGATCGACCAGGGGCGGCACGGCGAGCTGCTCGAGCGGTGCGAGGTTTACCGCGCGATCGCGCTCAACCAGCTCATCCGCCAGCCCCCGCCCGCGCTGGGCGAAGAGGCGGCCTAGGGGGCGCGATGCACGACCGGGCCGCCACGGGCAACGACTTCTTCAAGTGCGACTTCTGCCGGCGCTCCTGGTCGGAGGAGCGGCCGATGGTCGAGGGGCACCGCGGGTCGCTGCTGTGCGCCGCCTGCCTCACGGTCGCGTACACGCACGTGGTGGTGGCGGGCGGCGGGGAGGAGCTGCGCGGGTCCGGGTGCACCCTCTGCCTCGAGGAGCGCGACCAGCCGCAGTGGCAGAGCCCGATGTACCCCGAGGCGCGGGCCTGCCTCCGGTGCATCAAGCAGGCCGCCACCGTGCTCGAGAAGGACCCGGACGCGCCGTGGACCCGGCCCGCGGCGGACCGCCCCCCTCACTAGCCCGCGGGCGGACGCGCCCACCCCAGCCAGGCGAAGAGCGCCCGCGTCGGCGGGCTGATCGCCCCGGCCTGATCGCGCAGGAAGTGGCCCAGGTCGGTGAGCATGACCCAGGTCGTCGCCGAGTACTCCCACCGGCGCGCGCCGCGCAGCCGGCGAGCAAGGTCCACCGGCTCGGGCGGCTCGACGCGCACCACCAGGTCGTGGCTGTGCGCCGCCGGGTCGGTCACGACCGCGACGAAGCGGCAGTCGGTCGGGGCCAGCGCCAGGCCGAGCTCTTCCTCGCTCTCGCGCCCCAGGGCCGCGAGCAGGTCGTCCCGACCGAGCTCCGCCGCGGCGCGCGGCGGATCGACGCCTCCCGCGGGCGCGGTCTCCCACTGCCCGGCGTAGACGCGGGTCTGCACGCCGCGCCGGCCGAGGAGCACGTGCTGGCGGCCCGTGGCGTCGTGCCCGATCACCAGCCCCTTGATGCCGAGCTGCACGACGCCGGTCGGGAGCCGGTCCGCCACGGCCAGGCGCTTGTACGTGGAGGCGCGGCAGCGGAGCGTGCGGGCCTGCGCATCGAGGTCGCGAACGTGCAGAATCGGCCCATCGACCAGGCGCGGGTTGCGCCGCTGCGCCGCGGCCCAGGCCTCTCGGAGGCCGGGCGGATCTTCCTCGGGCTCGGGCGGCGCGGGGTCGATCACCACGCGCACGCGGTCGTGCCGGTCGGGGGCCAGGGCGACGACGGTGCAGGCCACGGGCACGCGTGGCTACCCCGGCCCGAGAAGGGAGCCCAGCCCCGGGATCTCCGGCAGGCCCAGGGCCTCCGCCTCGCGCGCGACCTCGCGCTGGGCCAGCGCCTGCGACTGCCGCAACGCCTCGTTGACCGCGTCGCGGATCAGCTCGGCCGCCTGCGCGGCGCCGGGCGGATCGCCGACCAGGCCGCGCACCAGGGCCGGGTCGAGCACGACCTCGACGACGCGCATCTGCCCGTCCGTGGTGACGCGCACAGCGCCCCCGCCGGCCTGGCCGGCGGCGCGGACCTCGGTCAGGCGACGCTTCACCCGCTCGCCCGCCGCCCGCAGGCCGTCCTTGTTCTTCATGAGCCCGGCGAGGGCGCCCATCGCCTTGAGGTTGTCGAACATGGCTCGCGTCCGCTAGGTGGTGCGCTTGGGATGGACATCGACGATACGCCCCCCGAACAGCTCGAGGGCCTGGCGCACCAGCGGGTCCTGCGGGGCCTCGCCGGCGGGAGCGGTCGCGGGCTCGGACTCCGCGCCGGCCTGGGGCGCGGGCGGCGACTGGGAGCCGGCCTCGGCACGCGCCGGCAGGGGGCGCCAGCCGGGTGGTGGCGGCCCGACCGGGGCCGGGGCGGGCGCGGGCGGCGGGGCGGGGGCGACGGGCCGAGCCTCCGTGCCCGCCGCCGTCAGCGTTTTTTTGCCGGGGCGCTCCGCGGGGTGGCGATGACCGGCTCGGGCGCGCCCGCCCGCCCGTTCCCACCCGGCGCCGCGGCGGCGCCGGCGACCAGGGCCGTCACGTCGGCGAGCTTCTCGGTCATCGCCAGGCGCACGAGCAGCGCATCGAGCACGGCGCGGGGGGAGGGGCTGGTGCGGGTGCCGCGCGCCGCGGCGTCGCACAGCGCGATCATGTGCACGAGGCCGGCGGCGTCGAAGCGCCGCGACTGCTCGACGGCGCGTTCCCGGGCCGCGCCCGCCAGCTCGACCAGGCCCGTCTCGGGCCCGCACGCCGCGAGCACCATGAGGTCGCGGAACTGCTCGGCGAGCGCCGAGAGCAACTGCTCGATCGCGATGCCCCGGCAGAGCAGGTCGTCGGCGCGGTCCAGCGATCCGCGCGCGTCGCCCTCGGCCAGGGCGCCGATGAGGCCGGCGAGCACGTCCCGGTCCGGGAGCCCCAGCAGCTCCTCGAGCAGTTTCATCGTGAGCACGGGCTGGCCCGCGGCGAGCAGGCGGTCCAGCAGGGAGAGGGCATCGCGCATCGAGCCGTTGCCGAGCCGGGCCACGGCGTGGAGCAGGTCCGCGTCGGCGGCGAGGCCCTCGCCCGCGACCACCTCGCGCAGGTGCTCGGCGATGCGCGCCGTGGGGATGTTGCGGAAGTCGAAGCGCTGGCAGCGGCTCTGGATGGTCGCCGGCACCTTGTGCGTCTCGGTGGTGCACAGGATGAACACGACGTGCTCGGGGGGCTCCTCCATGGTCTTGAGCAGCGCGTTGAACGCGGCCGTCGAGAGCATGTGGACCTCGTCGATGATGTAGATCTTGTGGCGCCCGCGCATGGGGCGGTAGACCGAGCCGGCGATGAGCTCGCGGGCCTCCTCCACCTTGCCGTGGCTGGCGGCGTCGATCTCGATGACGTCGGTGTCGCGGCCCTGCATGATCGCCTGGGCCACCTCGGGTGGCTGGTCCCCCGGGGCGTTGAGCGCCTTGGCGAAAATGCGCGCCATCGAGGTCTTTCCCACGCCGCGCGTCCCCGTGAAGAGATAGGCGTGGGCGACCCG
>DASPKO010000107.1:0-6927 GCA_035628055.1 Phycisphaerales bacterium | reverse complement strand
AACGCCATGCCCACGCCGGAGTCCGCCGCCGCCCGCGACCGTTCCCGCCGCGACTTTCTTGCGCGCACCGCCGCGGTGGCGGGCGTGGCGGCCCTGGGGATGCCCTTGGCGGCGCGGGCCGGTGGCCCGGAGCCGGCCGCGGAGCCCGCGCCCCGGGCGAGCCCGCGGGCGCCGCTGGGGCCCGACCAGGCGATCCGCCTGGGCGTGATCGGCACGGGCGGGATGGGCACGGGTCACTGCGAAGCGCTGATTTCGCTGGTCAAGAGCGGGCTGGAGAAGGCCGAGATCGTCGCCCTGTCGGACGTCTGCCAGCCGCGGCTGGACGAGGCGAAGCGGCGCTGCGAGTCCGGGCAGCAGAACCAGGTGGCGGTCTATCGCAAGTACCCGGGGCTGCTCGCGCGTGAGGACATCCACGGCGTGGTCATCGCGGCCCCCGAGCACTGGCACGCCCAGATGGCGGTCGACGCCATCGCGGCCGGCAAGGACGTGTACCTCGAAAAGCCCATGACCCTCGACCTGCCCGACGCGCTGCGGCTGCGCCGGGCGGCCCTGGCCAACCCCGAGGTGATGGTCCAGGTGGGCACGCAGCAGATGCAGGTGCCCAAGTGGCACGAGGCCCGCAAGCTCATCGCCGAGGGGGGCATCGGGAAGCCCACCTTCAGCCAGACCAGCTACTGCCGCAACTCGCGCGACGGCGAGTGGCTCTACTACGCGATCGACCCGGCCTGGAAGCCCGGCGAGAACCTCGACTGGGAGGCCTGGTGCGGCCCGCTGGGCGCCGCCCCGTGGGACCCGCAGGTCTACGCCCGCTGGCGCCGCTACCGGAAGTACTCGACGGGCATCATCGGCGACCTGCTCGTGCACGTGATGACGCCCCTGGTGATGGCCCTGGACATGGGGTGGCCCACCCGGGTGATCGCCAGCGGCGGGCACTACGTCGACAAGGCCATGGAGAACCACGACCAGGTGAACCTGACCGTGGAGTTCGAGAAAGAGCACACGCTGACGGTCGCCGGGTCGACGTGCAACGAGGTGGGGCTCGAGCCGATGATCCGCGGGCACAAGGGAAACATCTACCTGGGGGGTCGGCACTGCCTGGTGCGCCCCGAGCGCATCGCGGTGGACGACGTGGACGAGCGCACCATCGAATGCCCGGACATCGGCAACGATCAGGACAAGCACCGCCTGGGCTGGCTGCGCTCGATCCGCACCCGCGAGCAGCCGATCAGCGGCGTGGAGCTGGGAACCAAGATCATGGTGATCGTCGACCTGGCGACGCGCTCGATGTGGGAGGGCTGTGCGTACCGGTTCGATCCCGCCACCCTGAAGGCCTCACGGGTTTGAGCGCCCTGGCGGTCGAGAGCTGCGAGGCCGGGCCGGTGGTGCGGCTGGCCGTGCCCGCGATGGGCACCCGCTTCGAGCTGGTGCTCGCGGGCGGCGATCCCGTGCGGCTGCGCGCCGCCGGCGAGGCCGCCCTCGCCGAGATCGAAGAGGCGGACCGCGCCTACAGCCTCTTCCGCCGCGACAGCCTGCTGGCCCTCATCAATCGGACGGCGGCCGAGCGCCCCGTGCGCCTCGACCCCGAGAGCTTCGCGATGTTCGCCGCGGCGGTGGAGCTGGGACGCCTGGCCCTGGGCGCCTTCGACATCACGGTGGCGCCGCTCATGCGGGTCTGGAAGTTCCATGGCGACGACTCGTCGGCCGCGGAGGCCGAGTCGTCCGAGCAGGCCCCCGTCGGCCTCGACCTGGTCGAGCTCGACCCGGAGCGGTGCACCATCCGGTTCCGGCGCCCGGGCGTCTCGCTCGACCTCGGCGGGCTGGCCAAGGGGCAGGCCCTGCACGCCGCCGGGCGAACGCTCCGGGAGGCGGGGGTCGAGTGTGCGCTCATGCACGGGGGAACCAGCTCGGTCAGCGCCCTGGGCGCCCCGCCCGGGACCGAGGGGTGGCGCGTGCGCCTGGGGCCGCAGCGCGGGGCGCCGGTGGTCGTGCTGCGCGACGCGTCGCTCTCGGTCTCGGCGCCGCGCGGGCGCACGGTCGAGCACGACGGGGAGGCGCACGGGCACATCCTCGATCCGGTCGCGCGGCGCCCGGCGCGCGGGACCGACCTGGCCGCGGCGATCGCCGGGTCGCCGGTCATGGCCGAGGGAATCTCCACGGCCCTGGTGGTGCTCGGGGAGCGGCCCCCGGGCCTGCCCGCCTCGGTCACGACCGTGCTCTATTCCGCCGCGGCGGGGTGGCGGATCGCGGGCGAGCACGCGCGTCATCTGAAGTTCACGGGCGGCGTCGTGAGGGTTCCGGCCTCGCGCCCGCGGAGGCGGGAGCCCGCATGAGTCACGTCGGCCGGCGCTCGTTCCTGGGACAGGCCGCGGGCGCGCTCGCGGCGCTGAGCCTCCTTCCGGAGGCGCTCCCCGCGGCCCCGGCAGCGCGCGGCGCTCCGCTGGGGCTGGGCCTGGTCGGCGTGGGCCGGCAGGGTCGGGCGATCCTGGGGGAGCTCCAGAAGCTCGAGGCCGTGCGCGTCGCGGCGATCTGCGACGTGGATCCGGCGCGCCTGGAGGCCGGGGCGCGGCGCGTGCAGGGCGCGGCCTCCTTCGCCGATCATCGGGCCATGCTCGACCAGGCGCGCGACCTGGCGGGGGTGGTGATCGCGACGCCGACGCACCTGCACCGCGAGGTGGCCGAGGCCTGCCTGACCGCCGGCAAGCACGTCTACTGCGAGGCCCCGCTGGCCCACACCCCGGAGGACTCGCGGGCGATCGCGGACGCGGCCCGGGCGTCAAAGACGGTCTTCCAGGCGGGGCTCGAGGCCCGGAGCAACCCGATCTACCAGCTCGCGCGCACATTCTTCCGCTCCGACTCGGTGCGCGACCTGGTCTCGCTGCGCGGGCAGCACCACCAGAAGACCACCTGGCGCACCGCCGGCAGCGACGCCGCCCGCGAGGCCGCCCTCAACTGGCGCCTGGACCCGCGCGTCTCGCTGGGCCTGGCCGGGGAGCTGGGCACGCACCAGTTCGACGTGGCCCACTGGTACCTCGGGCACTACCCGACCCAGGTGCGCGGCGGGGGGTCGGTGCGCGTGCACAAGGACGGGCGCGAGGTCGCCGACACCATCAGTTGCGACCTTGGCTTTGCCGACGGCGTCGAGATGGGCTACTTCGCGACGCTGGGGAACAGCTACCAGGGGCGTTTCGAGACGTTCCACGGCTCCAACGCCGCGATCCGGCTCGCCTGGACCGCCGGCTGGATGTTCAAGGAGGCCGACGCGCCGACCCAAGGCTGGGAGGTGTATGCCAACCGCCAGCAGTTCCACAACGACGAGGGGATCACGCTGATCGCCGACGCAACCAAGCTGGCGTCGCAGGGCAAGCTCAAGGAGGGCGTGGGTCTGCCCTTTCCGCCCCTGTACTACGCGCTGGCCGACTTCGTCCGGTCGATCGCCGAGGGCAGGCCGGTCGTCTGCGGGGCTGAGGAGGGCCATCGCGCGACCGTCGTGGGAATCATGGCGGCGCGGGCGGTGCGGACGGGGGATACGGTCCGGATCGACCCCGAGCTGCTCAAATAGGCCGACCCGGCCCGGTGTTCCCGGCGCCGGTACGCCCCGTCAGTGAGCGATTGCCCGCATGAGTCCCGCCACGCCACGCCTGCGCGATCTTCCCCTGGGCGCCCGCCTCGGCCTGGCGTGCCTGGTGCTGACGATGCTGGGTGGCTTCGCGGCCGCGCTGGCCCACACGCATCATCACCATCAGAACCGCGACGAGCGCCCGGGCGTCTCCCTCGACGACGTCGCGGGCGCCTACCACGGCGTGCGGGTCCGGGCGCCCCTGCTGGGGGCGCTGGAACGCGGGCATCCCGAGACCCTCGCCGAGGCGGACCGCCGCACCCTGCTCGCGTGGCTCTCGGGGACGCGCATCAGCGAGGACTACGACAACCTCGACCTGGGCGCCTCGGCCCCCGTCGAAATCCTGGCGCGGAGCTGCCTGGGGTGCCACTCGCGCAAGGTGGCCGACGCCAACCCCATCGCGCGCACCCTCCCGCTCGACTACTTCGACGACGTCAAGAAGATCGCCTTCTCGCGCGAGATCAATCCGGTCGACATCAAGATCCTCGCGGCCTCCACGCACACCCACGCGCTGAGCCTGGCCTCGCTGACCGCGGTTGTCGCGGCACTCCTGCTCCTGAGTTCGTGGCCCCGGCGCCTCGCCTCGATGCTCGTGCTCGGCGCGGGGCTGGCCCTGGCGGCCGACCTGGGGGCGTGGTGGCTGGCCCGGCGCGAGGTGGAGTTCGTGTACGTGGTCATCGGGGCCGGCGCCGCCTACCACGCCCTGATGGTGCTGATGCTGCTGGCGGTGCTGATCGATCTGCTGCGGCCGCGCCGCGGCGGTGGTCCGCGGGCCGCGTAGCGTCCGTCGCGCGCTACTTGTTCACGTCCGCAGGGTCGGCGGGCGGGGGCTCCGGGGTGGCCCCGGCCGGACCGAGCGCATCGCGGAGCAGTCGCGGCGCCGCCGGGAGCGGATAGCTTCGCCACACGCCGCCCGACCTCACGACGAGCGCGGGCTCGCCGGCGGGTGCCGATCCCGCGGGGGGCGCCGGGGGCGCGAGCCCCAGCTCCAACTGGTCGAGCGTGCGTCCGCCGGGAGAGGAGAGCACCAGCACCGCGCCGGCGAAATAGCCGGGCGGCGCGGCGATCGAGGCCGCGGCGGCCGGTCGCTCGCTCAGGAAGAGCAGGGCCTCGCCGACGGCGCTCGCGTCGGCCGGCGCCAGCAGCGTCTCGGACCCGTCCGCCCCGAGCGCGGCCCAGCCCGAGGCGGTCCGCTGGTAGGTCGCGAGCGCCTGGCCGCTCTGCCCGCCGGCGACCATGAGCTGCCCGACATCCGGCCCGCCCACCGCCAGGCTCTGGCGCGCGACGAGGTCGGCGGGGGAAGGGAACTCTCCCAGGCCGGCGGCGTCCACCTGCACGATCGGCCCGTCAACGCCGAGGCGGGCGAAGTAGCGCCGGCCCGATTGGTCGGCGGGGCCGCCGACGATCAGCTCGTGAGTTCCCGCCGCCTGCCGCGGCGCTCCCTCCGCGGCCTCCGGCTCGCGCGGTCCCACGGTGATCCGCACGAGCGGGTCGTCGAGCCCGGCCAGGGCGGCGTCCGCGGGGCGGTCGTCCAGAAAGTCCGAGACCGTCAGGCCGGCGAGCGCCTCCAGCACGACGCGCATCTTCTCGGCGTCCGCGGGCGCCGCCACCGGGGCCGTCAGCCACCATCGCCCGTGCCGGCGCGCCAGCTCGAGAGCGCCCTGGCGGGTCTCCACGCGCAGTCTCGACGCCTCGGACACGACTCCGGGAAGGGCCGCGGGGTCGCGCCAGCCGCGGGGGCCCGGGCTCGTCAGGACCCCGTAAAGCTGCTGGCTCACCAGGGCACGCCGGCGCACGGGGTCGCGCTCACCGGCCGCGGCGGGAGCCTCGGCCTCGACCAGCACGTTTCCGCCCAGGGCCCGGTCGCTCACGCGGAGCGTGTGCCCAGACCCGTCGCGGGTCATGAGCACCGCGGTCGCGGAGCGGTCGCCCAGGCTGGCGCCCGTCTCGGGCTCGGCGGCGGCCCGCAGGTCGGCGACAAAGCGCAGGAAGCCGGAGACCCGCTGCTCGGCCACCGGCCACTGGCGCGCCGACTCTCCGAAAGTCAGCACCCACCCGTCGCCGCGCCGGGTCAGCGTGTCGGTGCGCCCCTCCGGGGAGGTGACGCGGACCTGCTCGAGCCCCGCCGGGGTTATGTCGAGGACGCGGCCGCCGAGCGGGACGACGCCGGCCGCGGCGCGTTCGGCGGGTCCGCTCCCACGGATTGCCAGGTACGCCGCGCCGCCCAGGAGGAGCGCCACCGCCAGCCAGATGACCGCCGAGCGAGTAGACATTGCCCGAGTCTACCGGGCGGTCCCCGCGGGGGTGCCCGCGTCGCGCGACCCGGCGGGAGTAGCCTTGGCTCGCATGGCCGCGACGAGAGCCAGTGGCGAAGCCGGACGAGCGGGAGCGCCCGAGGCCGCCCCGTCCTGGAGGTCCAGCCGGGGCCGCCCGCTGGTCGGGGTCACCGCCGATCTGGAGGACCAGGCGACGGGGCGCCCGCGCGCCACGTGCGCTGTGGCGTACTGCCGGGCGGTTCGGGCCGCCGGGGGAATCCCGCTGGTGCTGCCGCCCCTGCCCGGCTCCGCCGGTGACCTGGTGCGCCGCCTCGACGCCTTCGTGCTGACGGGCGGGGACGATCCGCGGACCGAGCCGTTCGGGAAGCCGACGCATCCGGCGGCCAAGCCCATGCACCCCGATCGCCAGGCCTTCGAGGTGGAACTGATCGAGGCCCTGGCGGCCCGCCCGCGCGCGCCCGTGCTGGGGGTCTGCCTGGGGATGCAGATGATGTCGCTGGTCGCGGGTGGAGTGCTCGATCAGCACCTTCCCGACACGGTGGCTACGGCCGGCGCGCACGCGGGCAACACCCGGCACGGCATCGCTCCCTGTGACGGCTCGAAGCTCCTCCGGGCGGGGGTCGTGGCCAGCTCGCACCACCAGGCGGTGGCGGACCCGGGACGCCTCCGCGTGATCGCCAGGGCCGAGGACGGCGTGATCGAGGCGGTGTGCGACCCGGACCGCCCCTTCTACCTCGGGGTGCAATGGCACCCGGAACGAACCGACGACGCGGCCCTGGGCGCCGGGCTCTTTGAGCGCCTCGTGCAGGCGGCGCTCCGCGCCCGCGGGCGAAGCTAGCCGACACGCTCAGCGCCCCTCCCCCCCCCGGTGGTGGCCTCGCGAACGGACCTGGCGGGCGCCACTATCCTGCCCCGTGGCGCGTCACTCACCGATCACCGCGGAGTTGCTCGAGGCGGGCGCCCTGACCGCCCCGTACGGACCGGAGGGCCTCGGCATCGAGGTCGTGCAGGTCATCGGGTCGGTCGGCGGCGAGT
>DASPKO010000106.1:0-7524 GCA_035628055.1 Phycisphaerales bacterium | reverse complement strand
GCGGGCCCGGAGCGCCAACCAGGCCGAGCGGACGATCCGGTCCCACCCCGTCCACATCGCGGTCGTCGATCTCAGCCTTCCCTGGAACGACTGTCCGGTGCACGGTGGGCCCGGCGGGGCCGAGGCGGGACCGCGCGTGCTGGAGCTCCTCCACCGAGCCCTCCAGCCACCACCCGCCCTCCCGCCACGTCGCGCTCGCCGCGCTCACCCGGCGCACGGCGCGCATGGTCTCGTCGCGCTCCCAGATGTTCACGCCCTCGAGCCGCCCCTGGGCCGGCACGAACCGGCGCGCGTGCAGCACGCGCCCCTGCCCGTCGCGCATCGGCCGCACCTCGAAGGCCCGCCAGTCCCGGCGGCCCGCGTCGCCGTGGTCGCGCGTGAGCAGCCCCTCCTCCGCCAGCCGGGGGATCGCCAGCTCCTGGTTCACCGCGGCCACCGCCAGGAACCCCA
This sequence comes from Phycisphaerales bacterium, assembly GCA_035628055.1. Lineage (GTDB taxonomy): Bacteria > Planctomycetota > Phycisphaerae > Phycisphaerales > UBA1924 > DASPKO01. Next base: position 7,074 of record DASPKO010000106.1, on the reverse strand, counting down.
GCGCCACCACCAGCACGGGCCGCGCCGCCCGGTACAGGCTGACGCCCCCCGCCAGCATCGCCACCAGCTCCCGGTGCCGCACGAGCTGCGCGAAGGTGAACCCCATCGCCCCCACCAGGACCATCCCGATCATGTAGTTATAGAGCTGCACCAGCCGGGGCCACCACAGGTCCGCCACCAGGAAGGCCGCGATCAGGCCCCGGCGCAGCACGCTCGCCTCCGGATCGCGCCCGCCGCCGGGCGCGCGGCTCAGCCGCGCGGCGGCGTCGATGAACCGGTCCAGGTTCAGCGCCACGTCGATCATCACCACGAAACAGAACAGCAGCACCAGCAGCGCCAGCGCGTTGAAGAGATACTGCCGCGCGATGTACCGGTCGAGGATGGTCACGCTGTGCCACTGACGCGGGCGCCCCGCCCGCCGCTCTCCGCCTGCCCTTGCCTGATTGCCGACTGCCTGCTCCCTACCCCCCGTTCAGCCGCTCGTCCATCACGAACACCCACCGGCACCAAGCGTAGGAAACCAGCGCCCCCACGCACACGTCGGACAGGAAGTGGGCCCCCGTCGCCACGCGCGTCGCCCCGCACCCCACCGCCAGCCCCAGCATCAGCGGCCACGTCGCCCGGTGCATCCTCCCCAGCGCCAGCGCCCCCGCGAAGGCCACCGCCGCGTGACTGCTGGGCATGCCCAGGTTCTGCGCCTCCGCGAACCCCGTGAAGAAGCCGCGGAAGTTGTAGTACCCCCCCGTCACGCTCGGCCGCTCGCGCGCGACGATCGCCTTGAGCAGCTCCGCGATCACCCCGGCCCCCGTCACGCTCGTCATCAGCAGCACGCCCCGCCGAAGCCCCAGCGCGTTCACCGCGCGCGGCGCCGCCGGCCTGAGATCGCCCGCGGACGGCTCCGCTCCCGCTGCCAGCCGCGCGCGGTCCGCGAGCACCAGCGCCGCCGCCACCACCGCCCAGGTCAGCAGGTACCCGCACACGCGCAGCAGGCGATACCAGTCGTGCCCCTCCAGCTCGCGCCGCCCCGCCTCGTCCACCACCGCCAGCCGGTACGCGGCCCGGTCCCACGCCAGCGACATCACCACCGCCAGCAGCCACAGCCGCGCCGCCCGCCCGGTCATCCACCGTTCCCCGCCGCTCACGACCCACGCTCCCTGCCCCGCTCCGCCCCGCCCCGGTTCTCTCCCGCGCCCCCACCACCGCCCGCCGCTCGGTCGCCGTACCCCGTGTACCCGAGCCCCTCGAAGGCCTGCCGCTGCAGCTTGCTGTCGCCGCGCAGCCTCCCGATCGGCCGCACCTCGCGGAAGATCTCCCGCCACTGCTCGGGCGTCGCCCCCAGCATCACCGCGGGCCTCCCGATCAGCCCGGGGCTGTCCAGGCTCGTGTCCGGCCAGAGGTCGTACTGGGTCCGCCGCCCCGCCATCCGCGCGCTCGTGCAGTACACCACCGGGCGCCCGGGCAGATAGAACCGCAGCACGCTCGCCCGCCCGTAGTGCTGGGCCACGAAGAAGACCTCCCGCCCCGTCTCCGCGCGCAGCTTCTCACCCACCTCGCCCGCGTGCCGCCCCAGCTCCCGCGCCCCCACGAACCGCCCCACCGGCGCGATCTCGCCCAGCGCCGGCACCCCGCTCAGCCAGTCCAGCCGCAGCATCCCGACCCCGCTGATCAGCCCGTACCCCAGCGCCACGTGCCACCAGATCTGCCCGGGAAGTTCCGGCTTGCGGCGCACGTACCCCCACCATGGCCTCAGCCCCCGCTCGTCGGGCGGTTGCCGCCGCCAGACCGCCACCAGCCCGCGGTACCGGGCCAGTGAGAGCGCGACCATCCAGCCGCCCAGCGCCACCAGCGGCGGGTACCCACCCGCCGCCCAGTTCCCCTCCACCTCGCTCACCAGCGTCACCCCCAGGTAGAACAGCAGCACCGGCGCCGAGCACAGGAGCAGGTACAGAACCCCGACCGCGCGCACGCACCTCCGCCGCCACCACCGCCGCCCCTGCGCCGCCCCGATCACCGCCAGCGCCAGCGCCGGCCCGACGATCCCGAGCTGCGTCCCCACGAACTCCGCGGTCCACTTCGGGTTGTACCCCCGGTCGCGCGATTCGCGCCCCAGCAAGGCCACCGGCATGTCCCCGCCCGCCATCCCCAGGTGCCCCATCAGGTGCCGCACCGTCGCCCACTCGTTCTGAGCGTTCCAGATCACCACGGGCGTGAGGCCCGCCAGGGTCAGCGCCGCCGCGATCGTCGCCAGCGGCTGCCATCCCGACGCCAGCGTGAGCCGCCCGCGCCGCAGCAGCGCGTACAGCACGATCCCCGGGATCAGCAGCAGCACCGTGTACTTGAAGGCGAACCCGATCCCCAGCGCCCCCCCCAGCCGCACCCACCCCCAGAACGACCCCCGCTCGAGCGCCATCCACCCACCCCAGCACGCGAGCGACCAGCACGCCAGCATCGGGCCGTCGATCGTCGAGACGATCGCCAGGATCTGCGTGAGCGGCACCAGCAGAAAGAGGGCCGCCGCCGCGAATCCCACCCGCCAGTTCATCGGACCGCGCACCTTCCCCGGCCCCCGGCTCACGTCCGCCGCCAGCCCCGCCACCCCCAGCCCCGCCACCGCCGAGGCGACCACGGCCGGCAGGCGCACCGCCGCCTCGGTGGTCCCGAACAGCTCCGTCGCGGCGCGGATCACCAGGGCCATGCCCGGACCCTTGGAGTAGTACGACCAGTCCAGCCGCGTGCTCCACTCCCAGTAGTGGGCCTCGTCCTCCACCAGCGTGTACGGGCAGAGCCACCACAGGTACACCAGCCGAGCCACCGCCACGCCCAGGACCAGCGCCACCGTCCGCCACATCCAGGCGCGCTGCCGTGCCCCCGCGTCCGGGACGCCCTGTGCCGTGTTTCCCGTGCCCAGTGCCGCCTCCCTAGTGCGCCGCCAGCCGGCGGTATTGCCCGAGCGTGTACGCCCCCAGGGCCGCCACGCCGCCCCAGAGCAGCAGCAGCCCGATCCCCCCGTGCTCGTGCACCATTTGCTGCCCCGCGCTGACCGTCAGCACCGCACCCAGGGCCGGGAAGAAGCTCCACAGATACACGTGGAGCGCCAACCCCTCGCGCAGCCGCACCGCCATCACCGCCCCCGTCACCACCATCACCAGGCACGCCGCGCTCATCGCCAGCCGCTCGTGACGCTTGCTGGCGATCTCGCGCCGCAGGTCCTCGATCTTCTTCCGCAGCCGATCCCGCGGTCCGCGCACCGCGTCGTCCCACGTGAAGGCCGCCACGCGCGCGTCGGCCAGCCCCAGCAGCTCGCCCGGGCCGCGCCGCATCATCTCCGCCGTCGGGTTCCCCGCCGCCACCAGCCCCCCCAGAGTCCGCTCCTCCAGCTCCCCCGTCCGCACCGGCTCTCCCCGCCCCCCCGGGCCCGCCACCACGGCGGCCACCTCTTCCAGGCGCAGCTCGAGCACCAGGCCCTGCTCCCAGTCCTCGTCGCGCGGCAGGGACCGGAGATAGACGCGCCGGGCCCGAAGCCGCTGCGGGGCCCCGGTCCCGCCCGCGCGCGTCACCTCCACCTCATCCTCCGCCCCCGCCGCATCGATCCGGTACCACTTCCGCTCGTAGTCCCACTCGAGGGCGCTCCCGCGCACCACCACCTCGTCCCCCATCGGGTCGATCAGCCTCATCTCCCCCGCCGACCGCACCTCCGCCTGCAGGGCCGCGATCGTCTCCCGCTCCCCCAGCATCGTCGCCAGCCAGCGCCGCTGCGCTTCGATCTGCGGGATCAGCTCCGGACGCTCCTCGAGCTTCCGGAGCTCGCCCCAGCGGTAGAACTTCGGATCGTCCACCAGCACGTCGGGCATGCTGAAGAACAGCTCCGTCTGCGCCGACTCCGTGCTCGCCTCCCCCCGCCGCCGGAACAGGAACGCCTTCGGCCGCATCACCACCAGCGTCGAGCGCCCCGACCCCGCCGCCCCGTCCCCCGCGGCGCCGCTCTGGGTCCCGGCGCTCCCCTCGCCCCACCCCAGGGACCCGGTCGCCTCGCCGCGCCGGAAGAACCACACGATCGCCTCCCGGCTGGACCCCTCCGCCTCCACGCCCCCCTTCCCGTCCAGCTTCACCGCCAGCACGCCCCACAGCCGCAGCCGCTCATACGCCCCCGAGGCCGGGTCGGGCCCCAGCCGATCCACCTGGTCGGCGTAGACCAGCGTGTCCTCGAGCGCCACCGCCTCCCCACGGTTGATCGCCGCCACCATCAGCCGCGTCGCGTCCTGCGCCACCAGGTCCTGCATGTGCCGCAGGTAGCGCGGCATGATCTCGCTCGACAGGAACCCCAGCCCGATCGCCAGCGCCATCCCGCTCCCCAGCGCCGGCGCCAGCACCCGCCGATGACCGATCCCCGCCGCGTGGCAGGCCAGCACCTCGTTGTCCGCCGCCAGCCGGTGATACGCCAGGGTCGCCCCGAACCCGGCGCCGAACGGCAGCGCGTACTGCAGCATCGGCACCACCGCCAACGCCATGAACTGCAACGTCTCGACCGGGCCCAGACGCCCGTCGGCGAGGAACTTCACGGACGCCGCGAACGCCAGCACCGTCACCAGCACGCCCGTCGTCAGCAGCACCCGCCGCCACAGGTCCGAGAGCACCAGCCTCCAGATCGTCAGCGGCAGCCGCGCGGGCGTCATGCGGGGTCATGATAGGGTCATAGGCCCCGGCGCCCGCACTCGCCCTCTGCCACGCCCGCTACCCCGCCGGCACGCACCGCCCCCGCGCCCACTCCCGCAGCGCCCCCATCCGCTCCGCCATCGTCACGCTCAGGGGCGGGGAGCCCTCCAGCGCCCCGACCAGCATCCGCGCGTCCAGCGCCCGCCTCTCCGAGAAGGACCGGAAGAGCCCGCTGATCACCGCCTGCTCGATCTCCGCCCCGCTGTGCCCCTCGCTCGCCGCCACCAGCCGGTCCAGGTCCAGCACGCCCGGGTCCTGCTTCCGCCTGCGCAGGTGAACCTCGAAGATCTGCTTCCGCGCCGCGGGCCCCGGCAGGTCCACGAAGAAGATCTCGTCGAACCGGCCCTTGCGCAGCAGCTCGGGCGGGAGCGCCTCGATGTCGTTCGCCGTGGCCACCAGGAACACCGGGGCCCGGTGCTCCTGCATCCACGTCAGCAGCATCCCGAACATCCGCTGGCTCAGCCCCCCGTCCGTGCTCCGGCTCGCCGCGGACGCGAACGCCTTCTCGATCTCGTCGATCCACAGCACCACCGGGGCCATCGCCTCGGCCTGCCCGAGCGATTCCCGCAGCCGCCGCTCGCTCTCCCCGATGTACCGGTCGTAGAGCGCCCCCACGTCCATCCGCAGCAGCGGGCGCTGCCAGGCCGTCGCCACCGCCTTGGCGCACAGGCTCTTGCCCGCCCCCTGCACGCCCAGGAGCAGTACGCCCCGCGGCGGCGGGACCCCGTGCTCCGCCGCCTCCTCGCTCAGCCCCATCTCGCGCTGCTTCAGCCAGGCCTTGAGCCGCTCCAGCCCGCCGATCTCGTCCAGCGACGTGGGCGCGTCGACGAACTCCAGCAGCCCGCCAGAGTGCAGCAGCTCGCGCTTGCGGGCCAGCACGGCGGCCACGTCCCGCTCGTCGAACTTCCGGTCGTCGCACACCGTCTCGTACACCAGCCGTTCCACCTGCCGACGGGTCAGGCCCCGCAGGTTCCGCACCACCGTGCGCAGCCCGGCCTTCGAGAGGCCCGCCTCGATGGGCCGCTGCCGGTGCGCCGCCCGCAGGGTCCTCTTCACCAGCCGCTCGATCTCGTCCTCCCCCGGGAGGGTCAGCTCGAACCGCGCCGAGTGGGCGGCCACCACCGCCGGCACCTCCGCCGCGTGGTCGATGAGCACCACGTGCCCGTCCCCCCCGCCCCCGCTCATGCCCTCGCAGAGCGCGGCCCCGGCCCGGTACCACTCCACCGCGTCCCGCCAGCACCGCAGCGTCCGCGCGTCGGACAGGTGCGCCAGCAGGTCCAGCATCACGACCACCTGCGGCGTCGTCTCGGTCGCCGCCACGTACAGCGCCGCCGCCGCGTTCTCCGTGTGCGCCACCGGCTCCGCTTTGTCCAGCAGCCCGTCCCACAGGCCCCGCACCACCGACCAGACCTTCATCCCCTTGCCCGTGCTGTGGGCCGCCCGGCGCACCATCTGCAGCGCCTCGGCCTCCTCGCTGGTGATGATCAGGATGCTCGGATGCCGGGCCCGCAGCAGCGCCTCGAAGCGCGATTGGTCGGTGTCGTGCATGGTCCCGGTGCGGCCGCTACGCCCGCCTCACCTCCACCTTCCCGCCCGCCACGTCCTTGATCGCGTACCCCAGCGCCAGCAGCTCGTCGCGGATCGCGTCCGCGCGCGCAAAGTCCTTCCCCGCCCGCGCCGCCGCCCGCGCCCGCAGCTTGTCCACCACCGCCCCGTCCGGCGCCAGCCCCCCCACGAAGACCCCGATCTCCGTCTCCGCCTCCGCCGGCCGCTCCAGCTCCAGCACCCCCAGCACCGCGTCGAGCGCGCGCATCACCGCGGCGTCGAGCGGGCCCGGGGCCTCGGTCTCCGCCACGTACCGGTTCACCTCCGCCAGCGCCCCGGCGATGTTCAGGTCGTCGTCGAGCGCATCGGCGAAGCCCCGCAAGACCCGCTCGCGCGCCCCCGCGCCCCCGTTCCCCTCGCCCACCCCGCCCCCGGGGCGCGGCGCCGCCCCCGCCGCTTCCGCGAAGCGCCGCCACCGCTCCACCACCCGCCGGGAGTCCGCCAAGCCCTGCATCGTGAAGTTCGCGTTGCTCCGGTAGTGCGTCCGGATCAGCTCCAGCCGCAGGGCCGCCGGCTCCACCCCTCGCGCAAACAGGTCCCGCGGCGTGAAGAAGTTCCCCTTGCTCTTGCTCATCTTCTCCCCCTCGACGAGCAGGAACCGCGGGTGGAACCAGAGCCGCGCAAAGACCGGATTCCCGGTCGCCCCGCACGTCTGCGCGATCTCGCACTCGTGATGGGGGAAGATGTTGTCCTCGCCCCCCGAGTGCAGGTCGATCTCGCCACCGCGCCCGATCCGCTCCAGCGCCATCGCCGAGC
>DASPKO010000105.1:0-2934 GCA_035628055.1 Phycisphaerales bacterium | reverse complement strand
CATGCACATGCGCCGCCTCCCGGGCGCCTACCGCCCGGGCATCGCGGTCACCATCCCGGGCTTCCAGGGGCCGATCGTGCTCTGCGACGCGGGGGCGAACCCCCTGCCGCGGGCGGCGCACCTCTGGCAGTACGGCGTCATGGCCGAGACGTACGCGCGCACGGCGCTGGGCATCGCCAGCCCGCGCGTGGCCCAGATGAACATCGGCTCGGAGGAGGGCAAGGGCACCGACCTGATCCGCCAGACCCACGAGCTGCTCAAGGCCACGCCCGGCCTCGACTACGTGGGGTTCATCGAGGGCCGCGACTTCTTCGACGGGGCCGCGGACGTGGTCGTGACCGACGGCTTCGTCGGCAACACGCTGCTGAAGATGGCCGAGGGGCTGGCCCGCGGGCTCTTCTCAGCGCTCGCCCAGGAGATCTTCACCCAGGCGCCGGACCTGGCCCTCCAGCTCGAGCCCGTGCTCAAGGCCTTCTACCAGAAGAAGGACTATCACGAGTTCGGCGGGGCGCCCCTGCTGGGCGTCAACGGCGTGTGCGTCATCGCGCACGGCTCGAGCGAGGCCCGGACGATCCGCTCGGCGATTCGCAACTGCCGCAACTACTTCAGCGCCAGCCTCAACGACGCCATCGTCGCGCGCCTGGCCGAGGTCCGCTCCGTCGCCGCCCCGGAGCAGGAGCCGGCGTGAGCGCCGCCCCGCCCACGCCCGACCCTTCACCACCGGGCGGCCCGGGCGCCGGGCCCGCGCGCGATGCCCCGGACGCCCGGGCCCGAACCGCCGCGGCCCGAACCGCGCCGGCCCTCCCCGGCGTGGCCCTGCTGGGCACGGGATCGGCCCTGCCGGCGCGGGTCCTGACCAATCAGGACCTCGAGAAAGTGATGGACACCAGCGACGAGTGGATCGTGCAGCGCACCGGCATCCGCCAGCGCCGCATCGCCGACCGATCCCGGGGCGAAGGGACCACCGAGCTGGCCGCCCAGGCCCTCACCGCCGCCCTCGGCGACGCCGGGGTCGGCGCGGGCGAGCTCGACCTGGTCGTCGTCGCCACCATGACCCCGGACATGAGCTGCCCGCCCACGGCGGGCCGGGTGCTCGAGCTGGTCGGGGCGGGGCGCCGCGCGGGCGGGTTCGACCTCTCCGGGGCCTGCTGCGGCTTCGTCTACGGCATGAATGTCGTTCACGACCTGATCCGTGGCGGGGCCTACCGCACCGTGGCTCTCATCGGCGTCGACAGGCTCACCCAGTACATGGACTACTCCGACGCGGGGCGGAGCACCGCGATCATCTTCGGCGACGGCGCCGCTGGCATCGTCTTCCGGGCCACGGAGGACAGCTCCAAGGGAATCCTCGCCCAGGTCATGCGCGCCGACGGGAGCGGGTGGCGCTACATCTACATCCCCGAGCAGGACCGCGACTTTCCCCCCGACGTCCCGCCGGACCCGGCCAAGCTCAGACGGGTGCAGATGAACGGCTCGCAGGTCTTCAAGTTCGCCGTCGGCACCTTCCCGGCGCTGATCCAGGAGACCCTGGACAAGGCCGGGCTCCGCGCCGACGACGTCGACATGTACGTCTGCCACCAGTCCAACGCGCGCATCCTCACCGCGGCCCGGGAACGCTTCGGGCTCTCGGCGGACCGGCTCTACGTCAACATCGACCGCGTCGGCAACACGGTCGGCGCCTCGGTGCCGCTCTGCCTCGACGAGCTCCGCAAGACGGGGCGCGTGCGCCACGGCCAGCGGGTCATGTTCGTCGCCTTCGGCGCCGGTCTGACCTGGGGCAGCAGTCTCTGGCAGCTCTGAGCGGGCGCGCGACACCCAAGGCACCGCAGGACACCGAAGCACCGTGAAGTGCTTCGCAACCCCCTGAGCAGCAGGCGACGGGCTCAGCCGCGCTTCGGCGCCGGACTGCTGGCCGCCGCCGGAGCGGGCGCGCCGTGCCCGTTCATGCCATTCTGCGCCGCCGCGACGGCGTAGTCGAGCTGGATCGTCTCCGCGGGCACGTCCCACCCGGCGTACGGGTCGTCGGGCGCGTCCGGGTCGAAGGGCTCGAGCCCGTCCGTCCCGTCGCCGGCCGCCCCACCCCCGTCGGCCGCCACCGGGAAGGCCCACAGGGGCTGCCCGGCCTGCATGAAGGCGCCCAGCACCAGCCGCGTGAGCCACAGGACCATGACGGTCGCGAAAAAGCCGACGATCGCGAAGAGGAAGAAGATCGAGGTCTCGCCCCGGGGGAGGGCCAGGATGTTGCCCAGGCTGCACCCGATCGCGGCCAGGAAGTAGGGATTGCCGGCGCGGGCCCGGATCACGCGGTCGATGGCGCCGACGAAGAGCCCGAAGAAGACCGCGTACCCGATCACGCCCAGGTAGAGCCCCTCCGCCCAGCCGTGCCCGATGATGCCCGTGCCCAGGTTGGCCTCGACCCCCATCTGCTTCTGCAGCGCGATGCCCAGGCCCTCGGGCTTCCCGGGCCAGAAGAAGCGGGGGACCGGGTTGGAGATCACCACCCCCGCCCCGTTCAGCGGGCGGAGCGCGTAGACCTCGGGGTAGTTCTCGATGATGAAGAGCGTGTTGTTGGGCGTGTCCTGGAAGAACATCATCGCGAACGAGCCGCGCTCGATGGACCCCTTGCGGGCCAGCTCGGTGAACTGGGCCGCCCGCACCGCCAGGGTCGCCCCCTCGGTCCCGCCCACGGCGTGCCGGATGCCCGTGTAGGCGCCGATGAGGAGGATCAGCCCGGCGGCGGCGACGCTTAGCCGCGCCACCACCGGCGTGGTGCGCTTGTACCGGAGCGAGGCCCAGTACCACATCCAGACCGCGGCCCCCAGCACCCCCAGCAGGAAGCGCCGGTCCACCGTGCCGACCGTCGCCAGCAGCGCCGAGAAGGCCAGCGTGCACCCGAAGACCGCCCAGGCCATGGGGCTGAGCCGGCGGGCCAGC